>QZIL01000111.1 GCA_003599025.1 Nitrospiraceae bacterium
ACATTTTCCTGGGCATCTTCAGTTGAAGCCCCTAAATGCGGTGTACATATAAAATTATCAAGCTCTAAAAGAGGTGATTCCGCCGGAGGTTCCTTTTCAAAGACATCCAGTGCTGCTGCTGCAACTTTCCCGGATTTAAGCGCATCGTACAGGGCCTTTTCGTCAACCACCCCTCCCCTTGATGCATTTATTATCATGACACCCTTTTTCATTTTTGCAATGCTCTTTTCGCCTATCAGTCCCCTGGTTTCATTGGTAAGAGGTATATGGCTGGTAATAAAATCCGATCCTTTGAATAATTCATTAAGGCTCACTACTTCCACTCCCAGCGTCTTAGCCTTTTCCTCACTTAGATACGGGTCATAAGTTATTACTTTCATTCCCATACCCTGGGCCATTTTTGCAACATGGCTTCCGATGTTTCCGAGCCCTATTATTCCAAGCGTCTTATTGTACAGCTCCACACCCATAAACTTCTTTTTTTCCCATTTCCCCTGTTTCATAGAGGCCGTTGCCTGAGGTATCTTTCTCGCCATGGAAAGCAGCAGTGCAGCTGTGTGTTCTGCAGTCGTTATCGTGTTTCCTCCAGGCGTGTTCATCACAACAATACCCTGCTTGGTTGCTGCAATTTTATCAACATTGTCAAGACCTGATCCCGCCCTGCCTATTACCTTCATCTTTTTGGCGGCACTTATAATATCTGCTGTTGCCTTGGTTGCACTCCTTACGATCAGGGCGTCATATTTACCGATATCTTTCTTTAGCTCTTCAGGTGTACGACCAGTCTTAACATCAACTTCAAGGCCGGCTTTCTCGAGGATTTTGACTCCCTTTTCTGATATATTGTCACTTACAAGTACTTTCATTTTATTACTCTCTTTTTCTATAAGATATTTATATTAAGAATTGTTTTTTTCGAAATCTTTCATTAATGCTATCAGGGCATCAACACCTTCTTCCGGCATGGCATTATAAATACTGGCGCGCATACCTCCAACGCTGCGATGACCCTTAAGGGTCACAAGTCCGGCTGCCTTTGCCTGTTCCAGAAACTTTCCGTCCAGTTCCGGATTGGCCAGTGTAAATGGCACATTCATCCATGAACGGGAGACAGGCTCAACAGGATTTCTGTAAAAATCAGAATTGTCAATAACAGAATAAAGCTTATCAGCCTTACGTTTATTCATCTCAGCCATCTTATTAAGACCGCCTTTGTTTTTTATCCACTCAAAAACCAAACCGGCAATATACCAGCTGTATGTGGGCGGTGTATTATACATGGAATCTGCCTTGCTGTGTGTTTCGTAGCTTAACATTGTAGGTGTAGCTGGAATTGTCTGTCCGATAAGATCATCTCTTACGATAGCAATTGTCAGACCTGCAGGCCCTATATTTTTCTGTGCCCCTGCATATATAACACCGTATTTGGAGACATCGACAGGACGAGAGAGTATAGTTGAAGACATATCAGCAACAAGCGGGACATTACCGACATCCGGGATAGAATGAAATTCAACTCCACCAATCGTTTCATTAGGTGTATAGTGAACATATGCTGCTTCCGGATTCAACTGCCAGTCTGAGCGAAGAGGGATAGTCGTAAATTTAGATGTTTCACTCGATGCGGCAATATTTACCTTACAAAACAACTTGGCCTCTGCTATTGCCTTTTTTGACCAGGCGCCTGTATTAATATAATCCGCTGTATCCTTGCCCCTTAACAGGTTCATAGGAACCATTGCAAATTGAGCAGACGCACCTCCCTGAAGAAAAAGCACTTTATAATTGTCAGGAATTGACATTATCTCTCGCAGGTCTTTTTCTGCTTTTTCTGCTATTGTAATGTATTCCTTGCTTCTATGGCTCATCTCCATTACAGACATTCCACAGCCTTTCCAGTCTGTCATTTCCATGGCCGCCTGTTTCATTACTTCTTCCGGCAGCATTGCCGGTCCTGCACTGAAATTAAATACCCGTGACATTTTATTTCCGTTTATCCTTTCTCCAAGACATCAGGTCAGTGTGATCCATTGTATATATTGTGTTAGATAACCGTTAATAACCTGAGTTACTGTTTATGCCGTTACTCATACAAAAACCACATGCCAACAGATATCTGTAAACATCTAATTCACATCTGAAGATGTCAGTCAAATATAGGGCCACCAATATCGAGCTTGATTTCATAAAAGTTATTAACAGGGCCCTGGCTCACCAAATAGCGTCTACCTGAGCATTCTTGACAAGAATGAAGGGTATCATTTAAGTCAGGATTTGTCAAGATAACGGCCTATACTTTCAACATATTATAAAGGCTAATTTTTCTTTTCTTTTCATGCGGATCTATCGGCAATAAACATTTTCAACAGGGCTATTACTTTTACTATATTTAAAATAAAAGAATTATAATAATAAGGAATATAACATAAACATGTTTCTGGAGAAATAATGGCAAACAAAAAAAATAGTGCCGTAAAGAATATATTTGAAATAAATTTTGGATTAAAAGAAACTGAAAAAGTACTTGTGATTTCGGATGTATATAACGAAAGTATAAAAAAAATAGCAAAACTGGTTGCAAAAACAGGTACAACATATTCAACACATGTTAAATATTATGAATATATACCTACAGGCTGTCATGGAGTTGAACCCCCGGAAGACCTCTGGGCAGAGGCATTTGGAAAAGAGGTATATGTCGAAATGAGCAGGAAAAATCTGTTTAAGCCTGTTCTTTTAAAAAAGACAACGAAAAATCAAATCAATGAAATAGAAAAAATAATAAAAAGACATAAAGACAAGGCCGTAAATGTTGTGATAGCCCTTTCATATTATTCTACAAGCCACACTAAATTCAGAGATTTATTAAACAGAATATGCGGAGTAAGATATGCAAGCATGCCTCTCTTTGATGAAAAAATGCTTTCCGGACCTATGACAGTTGACTGGAAAAAAATGAGTGAACTGACAAAAAAAATAGCATCTAAAATTAATAACTACGACGGCATAAAAATAGAATCAAATAACGGCACCTCCGTCATCTTTTCCAAAAAAGGAAGGGAGGCAAAAATGGATACTGGAATTATTACGAAGCCGGGACAGTTCAGCAACCTGCCGGCAGGAGAAGTATACCTTGCCCCTGTTGAGGGTACTGCGACCGGAAGGCTTGTTCTTGAGTGGGCGCCAACAAGAAAACTAAAGAGCCCGGTTGTTCTTCATATAGAGAAAGGGGAAGTGAAAAGAATAGAAGGAAATGAAAAATATATTGATTATCTCGAGGAGAAATTTTCAGAAAGAAGAGAAAACAGAAATATTGCTGAATTGGGGATAGGTACTAACAATAAAGCATCAAGACCTGATAATATACTTGAATCCGAAAAGATCCTCGGCACTATACATATAGCACTTGGGGACAACAGTTCTTTTGGCGGAAAAGTAAGGACGTCATTTCATCAGGACTTTATTTTATTTAATCCGACGATAACATTAATGGACAAGAATCATGATAACAAAAAAATTATGGATAATGGAAAACTTTTGATAAAATGATAAATACGAAATCAGAATCAAATAAAAGTGTTAAGGGGTGATTCGCAAAGGAGGAAGACATGAATGGTAACGAATATAGTCCGGAGACAGTCCAGAAAAAACTGGAGGGCCTGGACAATGAGGTAAATACATTTATTCAGGTAGTAAAAGAAGTGAAGGAGATGAAAGACTCTGCAGGAGAACTTTCGGAAAAACTTGCAAGGCAGGAGGGTGAAATAGAGAAGCAAAAGAAGGAACTGGGACAACTAATATCAACAACAAAAAATCTTGGAATAAACATCGAGGAGCAGACAAAAGGGATTATATTTGACCTGGAGATGAAGACTGATGCATTGGTCCGTGAAATAAGATCCGGAATTTCACAAATCAGCGGGGTCTGTGCAAAAGGGGGCGTGCAATTACATGAACATCAAAATGAAACACTGCTTAATCTGACAAATAAATATGAAGAAATAAAAAAGGCATATGAGATATTAAAAATAATTGTTGACTCTCACGAACACAAATTGAAAGGCATTAACAATGGTTATGCTGATGCAGCAGGCATTAATGATAAGACAGAGGCTTCTATCAATGAGCTTAGAAAAATTGTTTATGAAATCCAGAAGAGACCGTATGAATTTGACGGGAAATTGAGCAAAATGGAAGAAAGGCTGGAATTGTCAATAAATGAGAAGTATTCCAGGCAAAAAAATATAACTTTGGTTGTGTTGATTATACTTATTGCGACCATGTTCCTCTCTGTTATTAATTTCTACTTCAGCTAAAATAAACGTTTTTTTCACTGTTATTAATCAGGACTTATGACATAACCTGATGGCCGGGAAAAATGTTTTCAAGCGTCCATTATAAAAAATATAGCAATCTATAAAATAGCTTGCCTATGGCAAATAATATGATATATAATAGCTCACTCTCCTAGCCGGGAAAGTTATCAACAGATTATGAACAATTGTTAGTAACTACAGTTACCTTCACGCGGGGTAGTACTCAAATATAAAGAGACCATGAATACCGAAGAAACCTGGACAAAAACCATTGAAGCCATTGGAGTCAAAGTGGGCGGACAGGCCTTTGATCTCTGGTTCAGGCCGATAAAACTGGTACAGTTTCAAGACCAGAATATAGTACTGGAAGTTCCTAATAAGTTTTTCAAGGAGTGGATCGAGGACCATTTTCCCGGTATCATATCCGACACAATTAAAGAATTTGCTAATAAAGAGGTCTCTGTGAAGTTTAAGGTCTTTGATAAAAAAGAAGACCCTGTTATAAAAAAGATTGAGACAAAGCAGGAAAACAGGCGTGCCAAGCTTGCGAGCAGGGGGATTTTTCTGAACCCGAAGTTTACCTTTGACACCTTTGTTGTCGGAGCAAGCAACCAGTTTGCACATGCAGCATCAAGGGCGATAGCTGATGCCCCTGGTAGGGCATATAATCCTCTGTTTATATTCGGTGGTGTCGGTCTCGGAAAGACCCACCTGATGAATGCAATCGGCAATAAAATTATAGATCAGCAGAGCAATGTTAAGCTGCTGTATGCACCAGCAGAGCAGTTTACGAATGAATTTGTTTATTCCATGAGAAATGACAAAATGGACGAATTCAAGGCAAAGTACAGAAATCTGGATGTGCTTATCATTGATGATATCCAGTTTATTGCCGGGAAAAGCGGTACACAGGAGGAATTGTTTCACACGTTCAATGCCCTTTATGACACTCAGAAGCAGATCGTATTTTCGAGCGACAGGCCGCCTAAGGACATTTCACCGATCACTGAAAGACTGCGTTCAAGGTTCAGCATGGGACTTATTGCGGACATTCAGCTGCCTGATGTTGAGACCAAAATGGCTATCTTGGGCAAGAAGTCTGAACTGGAGGGCATAGAGCTTTCTGAAGATGTCAATTTCTTTCTTGCTAGCAAGATAAAGTCAAACATCAGGGACCTTGAAGCGTGTATGATAAGGCTTGGGGCGCACGCCTCTCTGACGGGCAAGGTAATTACTGTTGATATGGCAAAAGATGTCCTGAAGGACATGATTTATGACGAGGAAAAGGCACTGACTGTTGAGTATGTTCAGAAAACGGTATGTGAGTATTTTGGCCTTAAGGTGCAGGATATTAAGGCCAAAAAGAGGACGAGAGAAATTGCTTTTCCAAGACAGGTCGCGATGTACCTTAGTAAATTTCTCACGGATTCTTCTCTGAATGAAATCGGAAAAAACTTCGGCGGCAAAGACCATTCGACGGTCATTCATGCGTGCAAGCTGATAGAGGAACGCAGGAAAAAAGACGAGGAATTTGACAAAAAAATCGACTATCTTATAAAGAAAATTAGAAGCTATTAAGTATATTGAACAAATATTTTTTGCATAGAGTTTATAACAGGAGGCCTTAATCCCAGGAGGAAATAATGAAGCTGAAGATACAAAAAGAAGCCATACAGAATGCATTGCAGAGTATCCAGGGTATAGTTGACAAGAAAACTACCATGCCGATTCTCAGTCATTTTTTGCTTAAGGTAAACAATTCGGCATCATTGATGGCGACTGACCTGGATATTGCATTGAAGGGACCTCTGAAGGCAGACATTCTGGAACCGGGAGGGCTATGCATTCCTGCCCGGAAACTCTTTGAAATAGCCCGGGAAGTAGATGGGGATTTATTGCTGGAGTCACAGGACAATAACTGGGTCAAGGTTACATCCGGGAAGAGCACGTTCAAGTTAATGGGGCTTCCTGAAGAGGATTTCCCGGCATTGCCTGAAGTAAGCAAATCAGAGGAACTGGTCATTAAAGCGGAAATGCTCAAAGACATGATTGAGAAAACGATTTATGCGACTGGTGAAAGCGATACACGATATACTCTGAACGGTCTTCTCATGCACTTTATCCCGAAGAAGAAAGACATTGAATTTAAGGTCGTTGGTACGGACGGGCACAGGCTTTCCGTTATTTCGACGGAGATTGAAGGAAAGATCTCTGAAGAGAAAAAGCTGATACTGCCCAAAAAAGCAGCCATTGAATTAAAGAAGCTCATTGAAGGGAGCTCGGACAATATATCTGTCTATATAGACAAGAACCATATTTTTTTCAGCATGGACCACATTATGCTGACCTCGCGGTTAATTGAGGGTACTTACCCGAACTATGAGCAGGTTGTACCAAAAAACAATGAAAAGAAAGTTGTCATTGACAAGATGGCGTTTCTTAAGGCCCTGAGGAGGACCTCGATTATGAGCCGGGAAAGGACCAATGCCGTCAGATTCGACCTGGAGGCCGGCAAGATAATATTGATTTCAATGAATCCTGATATAGGAGAAGCAAGAGAAGAAATCGCTGCACAATATAAAGGGGAGCCCATATCAATTGGTTACAATGCTAAGTATGTATTAGACATACTCCAGGCAATGGAAGGGGAAACAGTAAGTATGGAACTTCAGGAACCGTTGAGTCCGACACTGCTGCTGTCGCCGGACAATAAAGGCTATACCTGCGTAGTCATGCCGATGAGAACTTAGAAAAACTGAAATGAGAAAAAGGAAAAAGTGCGGGAACAATATAGCTTTCTTCGCATGACTCATTTTTATTAATTGAAAGGAAGTACATGACAGATAAATCACAAAGTATAAATTCGAATGAATATGGCGCAGCAGACATAAAAGTCCTTAAGGGTCTTGATGCTGTAAGAAAAAGACCTGCCATGTATATCGGGAGCACCAGCGTTGAGGGTCTTCATCACCTGGTATACGAGATACTGGATAACAGTGTTGATGAGGCGCTTGCAGGCTTTTGTGACAAGATTGATGTCACAGTTCACTTGGAGGACAGCGTAACAGTTGTTGATAACGGCAGGGGCATTCCAACAGGCAAGCACCCGGGGGACCCGAAGAAGAGGAGCGCGGCCGAGATAGCCCTGACAGAACTCCATGCAGGAGGTAAGTTTGAGAGCAAGGCGTATAAGATTTCGGGAGGTCTGCACGGAGTAGGCGTTTCAGTAGTAAACGCACTATCCGAATGGCTTGACCTTGAAATAAAACAAAACGGCGAGGTGTGGACCCAGCGTTTTGAGCGTGGTGTGCCGACAGGTCAGCTTGCGCTTGTGGGTAAGACTAAAAGCCGGGGCACTAAAATAACTTTCAAACCTGATGCCGGGATTTTTGAGACAACGGAATTCAATTATGACACGCTCGTTAACAGATTCAGGGAGCTGGCCTTTCTAAATAAAGGCCTGACCATAAGCATAACTGATGAGAGGACCAGCAAAGAGCAGAATTTTTTCTATGAAGGAGGGATAATCTCTTTCGTTGAGCACCTGAATAAAAACAAAAACTGCCTCCATCCGAAACCGATTTATATTTCTAATGAGAAAGACAGGATTTCCGTGGAACTGGCCATGCAGTATAATGACAGCTATACTGAAAATATTTACGCCTTTGCAAATAATATAAATACAAAAGAAGGTGGTACTCATCTTGCCGGGTTCAAAGCAGCACTAACCAGGACAGTGAATAGCTACGCAACTTCATCAGGTCTGGTCAAAAATGTGAAAGAATCCATTTCCGGTGACGATACAAGGGAAGGTCTTACCGCTGTCATAAGCGTCAAACTCCCTGATCCGCAGTATGAAGGACAGACCAAGACAAAGCTCGGCAACAGCGAGGTCAAGGGGATGGTGGAGTCCATGGTGAATGATGCCCTCGGTAATTATTTTGAACAGAACCCTTCAGTAGTTAAGAAGATAATTGAAAAGGCGATCCAGGCAGCACGGGCCAGAGAGGCAGCCAGAAAGGCAAGGGAGCTTACAAGAAGAAAGGGCGCCCTTGAAGATACAGGGCTTCCTGGAAAGCTCGCAGATTGTGCAGAAAAAGACCCTGAGCTCAGCGAGATATTCATCGTTGAGGGAGAGTCAGCTGGTGGGTCTGCCAAACAGGGCCGTGACAGGCACAACCAGGCTATATTGCCGTTGAAGGGAAAAATCCTGAATGTTGAAAAGGCCCGGTTTGACAAGATGCTCGCTTCTGAGGAGATAAAGATTCTGATAACAGCGCTGGGCACAGGTATTGGAACAGAGGATTTTGATATCGAAAAGGCCAGGTATCACAAAATAGTAATCATGACCGATGCGGACGTTGACGGGTCGCATATCAGGACCCTGCTGCTGACCTTCTTTTTCAGACAGATGCCGCAGGTCATTGAAAAGGGATATCTGTATATTGCCCAGCCGCCGCTTTTTAAGGTGAAGAAAGGCAAAAAGGAAAAGTACATACAAAATGAGGGCGAGCTTGAAAACATGCTTTTTGAGCTTGCCGCTGATGAAATAGAGATCCACAATGGAAAGCTTCTGGCCGGGAAGGACATAATTCCGTATATCGGGAACCTTTCCCGCTTTGAAAAGCTCCTTGAGTGGTTTTCCAGAAGAAAGAGGGACACAGCGGTTATCAAGGCCCTGCTGCATTATGATTTGAACAAGGACGTGCTTAAAAATAAAGGGGACGTACAGTCACTTATAAAGAGGTTAAAGGGAGAATTCCCTGACATAGCAGAAGAAATAAAGGAAGATGAAGAACATCAGTCATACAGGATTGAGTTAAAAAGGGAGGGCCTCAGGCTGACTATAGATGATGATTTTATGACGTCCCCGGATTTCAGGGAGCTTTCGAGCCTGTTTTCTGAACTCAGGGGACTTGGGCACCCTCCGTATAAGGTTAAACATAACAACGATACGAGTGAATTTAAAAGCTCCAGGGAGCTCTTTGATTTCATTCTCTCCATAGCAAAGAAAGGGATAAACATACAGAGATATAAGGGGCTTGGTGAGATGAACCCGCAGCAGCTCTGGGAAACAACCATGCAGCCTGATAAAAGGACTTTGCTTAAAGTCACTATAGAGGATCTGGTAAAGGCTGAGGAGATTTTCAGCACACTTATGGGCGACCAGGTTGAGCCTAGAAAGGAATTTATAGAGCAGCATGCATTAGAGGTGAGGAATCTGGACATATAATATCGTAGGATCAAAATCTGTTATATTGATGCAATCTGACAAAGGGCGGAACTTTCCGCCCTTTATGTTTGGGCGGGGGCAATAAATGTAATGAACGGTATACTTCTAAATGAATCAATTGAGAACCGGCATGTAAAAAGAATCACGTTCTACGGGCACCTTGCCGGCTTTCTGGATCAGGTTGACCAGTTCTTTTTTTGTCAACGCAATTCCCGAAAGTGCTCCTGCTGAGTGAGTAATCTTCTCTTCTATAATGGTCCCGTCAAGGTCATCTGCGCCAAATATGAGGGCGAGCTGGGCGATCTTTTCACCCAGCATTATCCAGTAGGCTTTTATATGAGGAATGTTGTCCAGAAAGAGCCGTGAGACAGCGACTGTTTTGAGGTCGTCTATACCTGAAGTGTATTTTGCACCATCTATTTTTGTGTTAAGCGGATGAAATGCGAGTGGAATAAATGCCTGGAAACCACCGGTCTTGTCCTGTATGTTACGAAGTTTCTGCATATGCTCAACCCGGTGTTTATAATTTTCGACATGACCATAGAGCATTGTAGCATTTGTTTTAATGCCGACACTGTGGGCAGTTTCCATTATCCCAAGCCATTTGCTGCCGGATATTTTTTCCGGACATAAACTTTTTCTAATTCTACTGTTAAATATTTCCGCGCCTCCGCCAGGCATGGTATCAAGTCCTGCTTCTTTTAAGGAAAGGAGGACATTTTTTAATGATAGCCCGCTAATTTTAGAAAAATAGTCAATTTCAACAGCGGTAAATGCCTTAATGTGCATATTGGGGTAACTGGTTTTAATTGTTCTAATCAAATCGAGATAATAATTAAGTGACCAGTCAGGATGAAGCCCGCCTACTATATGGACTTCACTGAAAGTAGGGTTGTAGCCGGTTACAGGTGTACGAAGATTTTTTTTATTCCCGGGTTTATGGCTTGAGATGTCTGAATTCTTTGCCCGCAGCTTTTTGATAATTTCCGGGATACTTAATTCATATGCCCCATTATCACCTTTTGAGCGGCTGAAGGCGCAAAACTTACATCGGTTAACACATATATTGGTCGGGTTTATATGGTGGTTCTGGATAAAATAAGCTCTGTTGCCGTTTTTACTGACAGCAACGTGGTTGGCGAGTCTGCCGAGAGAATAAATATCATCGGTATTAAACAGATCAAGTGCGTCCTCAGGTGTGATCCTCTTTCCGGATAATATCTTTTTTTCAATTTTATCTAACGGCATGATTCAGTATAACAAAAATAGAGCCTGTTCGCAGGCCGATGCCAGGGAGACACTTATAGCAGTCTCAGCATATAGATAAACCATTTAGGTAATTATTCGAAAGAGCCGATAATAATGGCAGGGAAGGAGGTAGGAATGAAAAATGGATACGGTCAATGTAATATCTGTAGAGGAAGGTATACATTGCAGCATGTTGAGGTTGAGAAGGGATCGGTTATATATGTTTGTTCAGAATGTATAGAGAAGGCGCAGGATAACTTTATATGGATATGTATGACTTGCGGAAAAACCTATATAAGACCTAAACAGCTGGTGATAAACAGAACAAAAGATCGTGAACTCAAGAAAGCATATATGTTATGTCAGGACTTGCTGATAATTCAGGGGATTGACGTATGCATAGCCTGCAGTCCAGAGCGAATATTGGATTATGCAGAGATGCATGAAACTGTAATGGAGTGCTGAGGCGAGAGTTTGTGTTTGAGCAATTATAATAACTCCTTCCTTATATGTTAGGCCTGGATCAATATAAACCCAATGTATAATTAAGCGCAATTAAAGCATAATTAGGTAATCTTTAATTGTTCCTATAGTTATAAAAAGTTACGGTTTTACGTTTTCTGAGGTGTGGCGCTTTTTCATATTAAAGCAATTCGTTTTGCTAATAATATTTGAAAGCTTATTGAATAATAGATCAAGGGCTTGCTGGCTTAAATGGTCATTATCCGAATCCACGGCATAATTGCTTATACTTAAAGGGATCCTGTGATGCTCATAACCATTAAACAAGTCCTTCAGATTATTGTGATACTGCTTCATTGATAACCTGTAATATTTACCGTCCATAAAAAAAACTTCCTCTTTGTCTGTGTATTTTATTTCCCACGGCCTTTCTTCTTTAAAAATGATAAGATGTCCGTTATTAGCTTCCACAAGTTTTTTCATTTCAGAAAAAAGGCTTCGAGTCAAATTAATACCGTATTGCCGCAATTCACTTCTCGGAGTCATCTGATTTGCAAAGACCACCCTTTCAAACTCAATACCTTGAAAAACCAGATTTGGATATTTTTTCCATGCCTCGTGCCAAGAATAGTTAATTTCTCCCTCATATTCACTAAGCGGCTGATAAGGGGCTGGGAACACCTCCTTTTTCCACTTTTCTAGGCGGAACTTACCGATACTCTCCCCAAAATAATATTGCCAGAGCAACATTATTTTAATTTTCGGACCTACAGGTGACATCCAGTCTTCAGTAGGACCATGCAGTTTACCGTTGTCTAGCCAAAAAGTCGGTTTGGCGGTATTATTCTGTCCGGAAGTAGGGAATAAATTATTATCAATATCATTCCTGGCCGTAAACATTAGCAATACCAAATCAGCTCTGTGTTTTTCATAATATTTCTTCAGTGCGAGATATTGCTGATCCTGACCATACCCCATGTCGCCAAGCGTGAATACCTTAACATCATCTCTATATTTGCGTAAATATCGTTCCAAAAGGCGTTCAGGCATTTGATCATAAGGAAAGTATGCAGTATAAACTTCAGAGTCTCCAACCAGTAACACGACGTAGTCATTAGGCGAATAGATGATTTCTCTTCCTCTGAAACCAAGAGAGTTGCATTGGTCAGGACTCATTTTTTTACAATTCAACCATCCGCTGACAGGACGTTTTGGGAAATCAATTATCTGCAAAATAGTCTCTGAAATCATTAACGCAAAAAAAATACCCAATATTAAAGCTATGAATGATTTTAAATTATGACTGTTTTTTCCCATTCTTATATGCTGACAAATTTTCGCTTGAATGACAACTTAAAATGGTCTGGATGAAATCGAGCAGTAATAAAATCGCTATATTTTAATAATTAATTTCTTCTTATAAAGCCAGAAGCAAAGATACCATTCAACACCGACTATTCCAATATAGGCTAATAAGTTCATTATGCCTTCCGTGAGGCCGAACTGACCCATAAGTCCTTTAATAAATAAGGGTACATATTTATTTAAATAAAGTCTGCCGACAGTGCGGCTGAATACATATATAAATATTGAGTTCATGCCTACGATAGCAAAAAAAGTTACCCATTTTCTATGACCCCTAACATCCACCAGCCAGTACAGGAATATAAATGACAAAAGACACCAACCGCCGGAGACAATGACGAAGGAACTCGTGCTGATGTGTTTATTTATAGGAGTTATTCCTGCCAGATCCATGTAATACCCAATCAATATGGCTAACACACCAGTTATAGCAATAATCCGGACAGGTTGAGTTGGGTTGTCAGAATTCATTATGACTTTACCGGTCAATACTCCCCAGATCACGTGAGCTGTTGTAGGTAGAAAATTAATGGCAACCCAGCCGTCCGGATGAGTTTTCCCCATCAGTAACAAATCAATAAATGTTCCCAGATTGTGATCCTTGACAAAGGGCTGGTCGAATCCGTTGATGGGAACGTATCTGTAAGACAGTTCTGTAATGAGTAATAAGCATAATGATATGATGATCTGGGTTGAATAGGAAGTCCTGAAAATAATAAAAGAAATAAAGATGCTGATCGACAGTTGCGTTAGAATATTCCACAATTCCCATACGGGTTTTTCCCTGTAAGTGATTTGAAGTACTATGCCCAAAAAAAATAGAACACTGCAGCGAAAAAGAATATGTCTGAATATCTTAACCCAAGATATCCCCTGTTCCAGTCTCTTTCTCAAAGAGAAAGCCATGGCGATCCCAACAATGAATGTAAAATACGGTTGAATAAGGTCCCAGAAATTCATCCCGCGCCATTGAGCATGATAGAACTGCGCTGCTATAATGCTGAAAATTGAATTCTCCGGTACCGCCACATTAAGAAAATAGTAAAAATTGGTGCCTTCTAGAATTAATAAAAACATCGTAAGGCCGCGAAAAAGATCAAGTGAAAACAACCGATCATTGTGCAATTCTGGCATAGGTTGTCTTATAATGCAGGAAAAGGACTCAATCTAAAATAATACATTGCTTTAAATTATATTAGCACAAACGTCAGCGCCTACTGTTACTGATTAAATTACAAGTTAAATATCTGCTGGGCTTTATTCCGCACTGCCTGGGTCTCCGTCCATGTCGTACTGACATCGGTGTGGTCTTCCCATAATATTGCGTACACGTAGTCAGGTTATGTTGCCACCAATTACATAGAATCAGGTTTTTTATGTCTTTCCATTTCAGCAACAGGAACTACTTAGATATGAAGAGGTTAATTAATGTATTAATTAGTGTCTTGAGAGTTAAGTTTCATCTGAGATTTAATTATCTTTCCAATAGCAAAACGCGTTTCAGCAATCTGATCAGCCAACAGACCAAAAAGACATATAAGTATTCCCATTAAAACTGATATAGCACCTATGCTTGTTATCTCCCTATACATGTAATAACTAATCAAAGACCAAAACATCCCTGCAATGAATATGATGCAACTTAAAGGAATAAAAACCTTTAATGGTTTAAAAAGAGAAATCATTCTAAAAATTAAGACTATGAACTTCATGCCATCCTTGAATACACTTATACTGCTCTTCCCTCCTTGCCGACTATTCACGTTTATAGGTATGAATTTGAGATTATAGCCGTTTGTTGCAAAAGCTAGCGTGCTTGTTGATGGAAGGGAAAAGCCATTAGGAAGCAATGAAATGAACTCTATCATTTTATCTCTTCTGAATGCTCTTAATCCACATGTAAGATCAGGGATCAATATGCCTGAAAGATAACTTGCAAGCTTGCTAACCAAGAAATTCCCAAATCCTCTTCTGCCAATTCCGAATGTTTCTCTTGCTCCGACGACTAAATCATAATCATCCAGAAGAAGTAACATTTCCAAAACATATTTGGGATCATGTTGGCCATCTGCATCGATGACAACTATCTTTTCACTGTTTGCTTTCAGGATACCAGATTTGACTGAAGCCCCATTTCCTTTGTTATACGGATGTCTAATAAGTTTAACTCCAGAAATGTTATTTACTAGCGATGCAGTATTGTCTGTTGAACCATCATCAACAACAATAATTTCATAATCTGAGATGAATTTGTCAAAAGCATGCTGCAGATTAATAATAACTTGTTCTATCGTTTCACATTCGTTAAATGCAGGGATTATAACACTATAATTATACAGGCTCATTCGCAATCTCGATAAACATACTAATATTCGCTGATAGGACTATGAATAGAATTAATTTGAAATACTATAGTTTACTGCAATTGCTGAATTATTTGTATACCAATTTAATAATTTCTATTAAAGTAATCTTTATGCAAAAGAAAACAATTAATCATTATAACAAAGTCTCACATTTAATTATTTGGTAGCTGATTTAAGTTCCAAGATAAGTTGTTAACGATTAATTGTATTATAAGTTTTAATTCCATAAATTATACTGAAACCTTGCCATATTTACTTTATGCACTATCCCCTTAGTCATATGGGCCAATACCGGTAGATATCTGTCATGATCCAGCAGCAGATGCAGTTTTACTCCTCCCTTTGTTCTGAACTTGGCCCAATCAAATAGACTCACACAAAGCTCTATTGCAGTTGCATCAAGAGGTAAACAGCTTGTTCTTGAATCTGAATTTCTTATTCATTCCAAGGCCCTGACACTGCTGCAGCAATTGATAAAATATCTTCTGATATAATTGCCACGGCCGGCGCTAATTTGCATATGATAGAGTAGACCGGTTCGGCGCTGCCTGTATCCCAAGGGGCTTGATCTTGCCTAAACAACATGCTAATCCTCCGCAGAAATCTCTCAATGATTGTGCCTGCCCAAACTGACAGATTAACCTCCCCACGAACTGCTGCCAGCATGTAAATCCTTTGGATTTCTTCGCTGCTCTTGTTTCCATTAATGCATTACAAAAATGCATTCCTCGAAAATAACTGTAGAATCTGTCCAAAGATACGGTTAAACTTATTTATGGGAAGTCTCCATTTACTGGTTTATTTTGTTAGCGCTTAATTTTACCTGTTTGAGGCTTCTTTTTTTTCTCCTGTCATGGACAGATGTGTGTCAATATCATTCTTAAATAAGCATTGTGACAATTACTTGAACTTTTTCAATTTTACCTAAATTAATATTAATCTGCCCCATTGAGTGAAACTCCCCGTGGCAAGCCACGGGGCATCTTAGCGCAGCTTCAAAAAAGCTGCGCAGGCCCTTGCTCAAGGTCTCTATGATGCTTAATATATTT
>QZIL01000103.1 GCA_003599025.1 Nitrospiraceae bacterium
ACATCGACGCCTTGAGTGTCTTATATGAACCGCCGTATGCCGAACGGCACGTACGGTGGTGTGAGAGGCAGGGGCTAACGCCCCCGCCTACTCGATTCTTCCATAAAGGTCGTTAATATATCAGGGAAACAATTCAGACTTTAAAGGACGTTCTTCCCTCTTTTCGACAATTACTTTTAAATCACATATATAATGATTGGACTGATTGATGGCGGAGGTGGCTGTGACGGGAAAAGACGGAGCAGTAAGTTTTACAACCGGGAGCACATGGGAGAACATATGGCATATGTCGTGGCCCATGCTTATTGTCATGTTCTTCAACTTCCTGGTTGGAATTGCAGACATCTATGTTGCTGGGTTCCTCGGTCCTGAGATTCAGGCCATAGTGGGGTATGTCAGCCAGCTCTATTTTTTCATCATTATTGTGGCAAATGCCATCAGCATTGGCACTGTTGCGATACTCTCAAGGGCAGTCGGGGCCGGAAGGTTTGAAGACGCTCTCTCTTCAGCAAGGCAGTCGCTGCTGTTTGCGATCGGGTGTGCCATTGCATTAACAGCCACAGGTCTTGTCCTGCAGGATGTGATTATCTCTCTTGCCGGTTTTTCAGGTGATGTCAGGCATATCGCATCAGATTTTTTTGTGATCTTTGTCTTTGCCCTTGCGCCCAATTATATTGTTATTGTTTCCAATGCCATCTTCCGGGCCGGCGGAGAAGTGAAACTCACACTTCTTGCGATGTCAGTTATCAGCCTGATAAATATTGCATTAAACTTTCTTCTGGTATTTGGAATACATTCTTTCCCGGGCCTGGGATACAGGGGCATAGCACTTGCAACTGCCCTGGCTATGTCAGCGGGCACAATCATATGTTTTTTCCTTTTCAGACGGAGTATGTGGAAGGACATTTTTTCGGGTATGCGGCGCGTATCGGGTGATCTGGTAAGGAAAATAGTCAGCCTTAGCTGGCCCGCGGCCCTCATCCAGATATCATGGAACGCAGGAAATATTCTCATTTACAATATACTCGGGCAACTTCAGGAGGGCAGCATAACTGCAATGGCCGCGCTGACTAATGGACTGAGGATAGAAGCCTTCCTCTATCTCCCGATATTTGCACTTAATATGGCAGCATCTGTACTGACCGGACAGAACCTCGGTGCAGGAGAACCAGACAGGGCGGAAAGGATCGGATGGAAGATATCCCTTTCAGGGGTCGCATTTGTCAGTCTTATGGCTCTGCCTCTCTTCATATGGGCCGGGCCTGTTTCCTCACCCATAGCCAAAGACACTCAGGTACTTGATGAAACAGTCAGATACATCAGGATCTCCATGCTGTCTGAGCCATTTATGGCGATCAGCGTAATTCTGGGAGGATGTCTTATGGGGGCAGGTGATACAAAAGGTGCGATGCTCGTAATTGTCAGCACATTGTGGATAATCCGTCTGCCGCTCGCTTATTTCCTCGCGATTACTGCCGGATATGGTGCGTTTGGTGTGTGGATGGCAATGATCATCTCAATGTTCTTTCAGGGCATTGCAATGACGGCCAGATTCAGATACGGTAACTGGAAGGAACTCAGGCTGTGAATTACGGTTGATATTCAGACAGGCGTAAATGTCCCGGTCCGGAGAATCAGTTGACGCTCACAATATCAAGTGCCTGAATAAGGCCTTTGAATTTTGGAGAGGGTTCAGCAATTTTTATTCCTATAGATAATGGCTTGTCAGGGGACGGGCTTTTTGAGAGCCATTTTACTGTACACAACATATTCACTGCCTCCCCTGAAGGTACCTGAAAGTAGATTTCAACTGTTTTTTCATAATGGAAATCTTCGGGGGCCTTGATAGACGAGTGTACTAAATATTCAAAACCATTTTCTGAGATATTCTCAATTGACCCCATATAGGTCTTATCATCTGTCAAGATGAAGGCCTCCAGGCGTACAGGTATCCTTCTATGATGTCTCTTTTCCATACAATTATCGATAGTTTTTTACTCCCGAATCAGATAATTATAACAATTTAATATGGTTATTAAAAGAAGAGAATGATGGACGGCTGATTTTCTATCCGGAACCTGTCTAAAATCCAAAAAATGATACAACCTCTTGAATGTCATTCCGGCTTGGTAGCCTGCCCCGACCTGTTCGGGGGAATCAATCTTTGTTTTCAGGTAGATTCCCGATGTGCGGAGACTGTCCCGGCCTTGCGGGAATGACGGTCCAGATGTCATGACCTATTAGGAGATAAATTATGCTAATCATTATGTCCTTAACATTTATTGATGAAATATTTTATATTAGAGCACCCGTGTATCCACCCGGGTCATTATCCAGGGAAGATATTGCCAATTTATTCAAAGAGGTAACTATGAAAATAATATCCCGCCTGATTTGCACTGTTACTATGTATTTGTTGTTTGCAGGACTTGTTCTGCTCAAGCCACTCCCGTCATATTGCGCAACCATTGATCCAGCTTTCAAGTTTTCGACGATTGAAACGGAACATTTTGTGATACATTTTCATCAGGGGCTGGATGAGATTGCGAACAAGGCGGCCTTGTTTTCCGAAGGTATGTATGACAAATTGTCTTCCACATTCCGGTGGTCTCCAAAGGAAAGGACCCAGATTGTGCTGCTTGATAATATGGACTTTGCAAATGGCATGGCAACGGTCCTGCCGTACAATGCAATGTACATATTTGTCGTGCCCCCGCTCCCTGACATGACCATAGGAGAATACGACAACTGGCTTGAACTAGTTCTGATTCATGAATATTCTCATATACTCTCCATGGACCCTGTAAGCGGTTATTCCACAGTAATGAGAAGCATCTTTGGAAAGACCCTGCCGGGATACGACCCCTTGTCATTTGTATTGTTTCTGGCTACTGCCCCGCCGAATGTCTTTATGCCGGACTGGTGGCTTGAGGGGATTGCGACATGGGCGGAGACTGAACTCGCTTCTTCCGGAAGGGGACGGAGTTCCTATGTTGAAATGATTTTCCGTATGGCAGTGCTTGAAGACAGGCTGCCGCGAATTGATCAGCTCAATGGGGATGTCCCTGACTGGCCGGCCGGGAGCGTGCCGTATATTTACGGCATGCTGCTCGAGAAATATATAGCTGAGGTTAAAGGTAAAGATGCCATCGGTGAACTCAATATAGCGCATTCAGGCCGGTTTCCTTTCTTTATCAGTAGGCCTCCGGAGAGATTGACAGGACTTGATTATACGGAACTCTACAGGGACATGATCAGTGCACTGAGGACAGAGCAGTATGAAAAGATCAAGCTGCTGAATTCCCAGCCTGTGACCGGATACCGGAGACTGTCCATCAAAGGTGAGAAAATAACTAATCCCCGCATCTCTCCCGATGGAAAATATCTTGCTGTGAACAGACGTGATCCTCACTCTCATGAAGAAATTGTGGTCCTTGATGCTGACTCCCTGGAAGAGGTCTCTACTGTCAGAAGATTCCCGTCAGATCACAGCCTCTCCTGGTCCCCTGACAGCAGGAAACTCTATTTTACACAGGCCCGGATGAAGAACAGCTATAACTTATACCAGGACATTTATTCATATGATGTTGAGGACCGCTCCGAAGAAAGGATCACAAAAAATATAAGAGCAAAAGATGCTGATGCATCACCTGACGGGAAAAAGCTGGTCTTTGTGAAGGCAGAGACCGGGAAGCAGAGTATTGCCGTACTTGACCTTGTAACTTCTGAGGTAGAGCTGATTGCTGATTTTCAGGATGCCGCCCTTTCATCCCCGCGATGGTCGCCGGCCGGACGGTTTATTGTTTTTTCAAGGCACAATAATTCAGGGCAGACCTCTGTTGAACTGCTTGACGTGGATACTAAGACGATAGCTGCTCTATTTGTCGCAGACTATGACAGCATCTATCCATCATGGTCGCCTGACGGCAAGTATATTGTTTATACATCTGAAAGGACGGGTGTTTATAACCTGTTTGCTTATTCTCTTGATAACAGGGAGATTTATCAGATCACTCATGTGCTGGGAGGTGCATTCCAGCCGGACGTGTCTGCAGTGAAAAATAAAGTGTTCTTCTCCGGGTACAATTCAGGAGGGTTTTATATTGCGGAAATGCCATATGAACCGGGCCAATGGTCTTCTACGCTGTTAAGCCCGCGGATAGCGCCCTCATGGCAGCGTCCGGTGATTGCTCAGGCTGCAGCAGGTGTTATCGGGGAGGAAGAAGAGTTTTCTGCGGAAATTCCTGCCAGCAGGAAATACTGTCCGCTCAAGACACTGTCCCCGAAGTTCTGGCTGCCGACTCTTACTTTTGATGATGCCGGTGCTGTGTTCGGCGCCTTTACAGCTGGACAGGACGTACTTGGATATCATACATATATGCTCCAGGGCGGGGTAGGGGTCAGCGGCAGGGGATATTACGAGGCTGATTATGTCTATGACAGGTGGTATCCTACCTTTTTTCTCAAAGCATATTCAGTTCCGGTAGGCTATTCGGAGATATTTTCAGCTGATCATCATTACTATGAAAGACAGAGAGGAATTACAGCAGGACTCAGTGTTCCGCTTTACAGCACGCTTGAATCGAGATTGAGTCTTTTAGCGGGATATAATTATGAAAAATTGAGTCATATTACGAATATCAAGAACAGGACTGTTGACGGGCTTCAGGTTTATGAAGGCAGGAGGGACAATGTATTTCTGGGCCTGGGCTACTCTGATGCTTTAAAATATCCATACTCAATCAGCAGGGAAGAGGGCAGGGACATATCATTGATATACCGGAAGTATCATAAGGACGTGGGCAGTGGCCTTGACCAGAATGAATGTGCGGTTGACTATGATGAGTACATCGGTTTGAAAAAGCATCATGTGCTTTATCTTAACCTGCAGGGCGCATGGTCTGACGGCGACCTTATCGCACAGCAGGCTTATCAGATCGGCGGGAGTCCTTCAGACTTCAGTGTATATTCAATAAGGGGTTTTTCTCAGGGATTCGACACAGGCAGGCATGTTCTTAAAGGCACTCTGGAATACAGGTTCCCGATAACTTATATCTTCAGGGGCTGGAACACCAAGCCATTCTTCTGGGACAGGGTGCACCTTGCTGCATTTGCCGATGCCGGTAATGTCTGGGGTTATAACAAAGGATTTCGTGTAAAGGATTTTTCAGCAGGTATCGGCGCAGAAACACGAATGGACATGGTGCTTGGTTATAAATTAAGGATAACTCCTGCCATGGGTATTGCAAGGGGAGTAACTGAAGACGGGGAAACTCAGGTATATTTTACTATATATACTCAGCTCTGATTGTTGAATAATAGTCGGTATAATAACTATAATTAGAGTGCCTTATTGCTTTGAAGTCTTTCCTGACGGTCTTATACCATATAAACAATGCGAGGAGATACATATGATTAAAGTAGGCATCATCGGCGGTTCCGGACTTGACAATCCGGATATCTTGAAAGATGCAAAAGAGCTTTCAGTTAAAACTCCATACGGGCAGCCATCTTCTGCACTGACATGCGGGTCCATTGAAGGGGTTGATGTGGCCATAATAGCGAGGCATGGGAAAGACCATTCCATATATCCTTCAAAGGTCAACTTCAGGGCCAATATCTGGGCATTGAAAGAACAGGGCTGTACTCATATTATCGCCTCCACGGCAGTGGGATCACTGCGCGAGGAAATAGCCCCCGGTCATCTGGTATTTCCCAGCCAGTTTATTGATCATACAAGAAAGCGGGAAACGACTTTCTTTGATGAGAATGTGGTGGTCCATACACCTATGGCCGAACCATTTTGCCAGAACCTCATAGATATGCTTTCTGCATCAGCAGAGAAAATGAAACTTCCCTTTCATAAAAACAGGACGGTCATTACAATAGAAGGGCCCCGTTTTTCCACCAAGGCTGAAAGCCACATGTTCAGAAGCTGGAACGCTGACATTATCAATATGAGCACAGTCCCGGAAGTCGTTCTGGCCCGAGAGAAAAAAATGCACTACGCTGCAATAGCCATGTCAACGGACTATGACTGCTGGCACGAGGAAGAGGAGCCTGTCACCTGGGAGATGATCGTGAAAGTCATGAAGAAAAACGCGGACAACGTGATAAATTTATTCCGCAAGGTAATTCCGGAGATCAAAGAGTATAATGATGTCTGCGTAAAATAAAAAAACAAAGGAGAGATAATATGCCTATCAAGTCGAAAATCAGGACCATCCCTGACCACCCCAAAAAAGGAATCATGTTCAGAGACATAACCACCCTTATCAAGGACCCTGTGGGCTTCAGGCTTGTTATTGATAATTTTACCCAGCGATATATAACCAACAATATAGATTTTGATCTGATAGTCGGGATTGAAGCGAGGGGTTTTATTATTGGTGGAGCGCTTTCGTATACACTCGGCAGAGGGTTTGTCCCAATCAGAAAAATTGGCAAGCTCCCTGCAGATGTCGAGCGTCATGAGTATGAGCTTGAGTACGGCACTGATACTGTTGAAATTCACAAAGACGCGATAACTAAGGGCATGAGGGTGCTTGTCGTTGATGACCTGCTTGCCACTGGTGGTACAGCGGCAGCAGCAGCGGCATTAATCGAGAAACTCGGGGGAGTGGTTGCAGAAATGGCCTTTATCGTTAATCTTCCGGATGTGGGAGGAGAAAAGAAGTTAAAGGACAAGGGCTATCAGGTTTATTGCCTGACGGAATTTGAAGGGGACTAGAATAAGGACCAGAGGCGTGTGATGCGTGATACATCAGAGTTTATTAATATTGCATCACACTAATTCATCACCGCTCTCAGCTAATGTCTGCTCTGCAACGTGTCTTTGTAAAGCGGCAAACAGCGATTGCCTTTAATTTTGCGATAACTGACAATTAATGTCATTGCAGACAATAATTGTCCTGTTCATCAGCAGGTGGCTGCTTTTTGTGCTTCCATGTAATTAACGATTCCTTCAGGATCGCATGCGATACACATATCAATTCCCTGAATTATCTGCATATCCTCACAAAGCATATATGCTTTTTTCAGCTCCATGTCCTTCACTCTTTCAATTACGAGTTTTTTGGGTCGGAGGTATACCTGTCCACAGCTCATACATACAAAAATGAAGTGGTATTTTGCGGCCTCCAGGCAGGAATCACAGACATAGATTTTAATGCCCGGCACTACTTCGGTATTAATTGACGTGAATTCATGTTTGCAAATAGTGCATTGTTCATGTTTTGTCTCAAGTTCTAACATTTTGATTCTCCTTTCATTAAGCCCTCTGTTGTTTGAGGATGTTTACATCTCCTTTCCTTAGAAATTTCAATTACTTATTTATGAAATAGCAATTAACGTGCCTGTATGCTTTGCTTTCCTCGATTCAGGTTCCGTCATTCCACTGATGTGAATAGGAGCAAGGGCATAATAGAAAGTAAAATAACCCTAATTTGTCAGGATAATGCGTAAGGCAATGCCTGTCCAATGGATTAAGAATAAATAATGAGGAAAGATTTTATTGCTGGTATGTGGTAATAATACCCATTTTTGTCAAACAATTGGCAGGACAAATAAGCAAGCCCCGGATTATCTATTTAAATGTTTTTTTTATGATAAGTGCTGATAGGAGAAAATGTTATGATACTCAGAACAGTGGCGAAAATATGTTAGTCTTTGCTCTCTTTTGTCTCATCATAAACACCATCGAAACATCCGGCAGGACATCCTCTGCAATGGGCAGCCATGGAAAGAAGGTCTTCACATTCCGGTTTCCTGTGGCAATTTCTTATATGTTCCTTATTTTCACCGGTCGCTCTTTGCCACCAATTGAACTTAGCCCCGCATTTCGGACATATTTTCAAAATAGCATCAGTCCTTTTCCCGGCGTGTACTCACACGGCTGCCGTCTTTAATAGAGCTGTCAGGGTGAAGGACCACCATCTCTCCCTCAGTCAGACCTGACACAATCTGTGTTCTCAGGCCATTGCTATAACCGGTCTGTACATTGCGGAGCTGCGCCTTTTTGTTTTTAACTGTAAATACTGACCAGCTGCTTCCGGTCCTGAATAAAGCGCTTGATGGTACCTGCAGCACATTTTTATCTTCCCAGAGGACAAAACCTGCCTCAACCCTGTAGCCGTCGCCGAGCTGTGTCCACTCCTGAGGCGGGGACACAATATCGGATATTACAAGCACCCGCTGCTCCTCAACCCCGAGGGCGGAGACCTTTGTGAATCCGGCAGGTTCTATGCTCCGGACCCTGCCATGAAGGGGCTTATCACCACCCCATCTCTCAAACAGTACGGGCATTCCCGGCCTGAGCTTCACCGCATCAGCGGAAAGAACATCGACCTGGACCTCCAGTGCACTCGGGTCACCGATCTCTATCAGTGCCTCACCTTCACGCACAACCCCCTCGCTTTCATGGTGGATCTTGAGAATGCGACCGCTGACCGGCGCCTTGATGAGGACTTTCTCAGTAACGTTTGCAGTATGCTCTGCTGCCGAATATTTGAGAGAGGTTAATGCTGCTTCTTTTTCATGGCGGGCCACCTCAACAGCAAACTCCGAAGAATTAAGAGCTGCATCAGTCCTCAACATCGTGGCTTCAGCAATGTCGAGTTTCTCCTGGGTGACCAATGAATCCTTAAATAACTGCCTGATGCGTTCCACATCTTTTTTTGCAAAATCAGCATCTGCTTTAGCAGCACGGGCATTCTCCATCGCTGCATGAAGCGATGCCTCAGCAGCAGCGACCCTTGACCTGGCCTCCGCCCTGCTGCGGGGGTCAAGAACATTTGAACGCAGCGGCTCAAGATCACATATTTTATCTCCCCTGCTTACCGGGTCTCCGATATCAAGGTTGTTACGAAGGGCAAAACCTGCTACAGGGGCTGAAACAACGAAGCGGTTAACGACCCTTGTCATGCCTTCTTCCTCTATGACAACCCGCATGTGACCCTGTTGTACCTCTGCAGTTTCCACATTTATCGGCTCTGGCATGAAACCATAACCGATAGCGAGTACGATTAACGCTGCGATGGCATATAATAATGTCCGTTTTTGTGGCTGCATGGATGTTTATTCCTTTGACTTCAGGACTGCAATAAGATCCAGCCGGTCCAGTCTTCGCCTAACAAGCAGTCCTGATATGCAGGCTGATATCAGCACCACCGTAGCCGCAAATGCATATGTATCAGTTTCAAGGATGAGCGGTATCCTGAATAAATCCGTCTTCAGCGAGTCCGCAATATAAGCGCACATGCCTCTGCCAACAAGGAAGCCCAAAGGTACGGCTGCAAGTGTCAGAAGACTGAGTTCACCCAGCAGGATGAACGAAATTTCTCCTCTTGTAAAACCGAGTACCCTCAGGCTTGCCAGCTCCCTGCTGCGTTCTGAGAGTGCTATTCTCGCGCTGTTGTATACTACTCCAAAGGCAATTATACCAGCAAGAAGAGTGTTTATAAAGGTGAAGATAAGGACCGTTTCACCCATGGTTTCATAAAAATTCGTGATGGCTTTCTCCCTGATCTCAGTCCCTGCGATCCGGGGGATTACTTTAAGTTTAGCAAAGATATCAGGCAGGGAGTTAGAATCAACAGCAAGATATGCCCCCGAGATGCTATTCCCTTCGCGCATAAGGCGGTTAAGTGCAGAACGGTCCATGTATGCCGAAACGCCTATATATTGACTTACGAGACTGGCCACAGGTACTGAAAATTCCCTCCGGGAACCTTCAAGCACTTCAACAGTGAGTTTGTCCCCTTCGCGGACACCCAGCATTTCTCCAAGATGATCGGTCAGAACTATACCTGAAGATGGTAATGTAATTGGCCTTAATCCGGTATCCAGCAGACGCTGCAGATCTCCACCCGGTTCTATCCCCTGAACTGCTGTGCGGTAGCTGCGGTGCCCGAACCTCAGACGTGCAGGGACTGTCCGGAACACTTCACCGTATTCAACCCCTTCAATGCTCTGCAACTCATAGAGCGCCCTCCTTGATGCAGGTTCCACAAAGGTGACAGACAGGTCTTCCCGCTGTGACAGTCCGAACTGTACATTTACCATGTAATCGACTGCATCTTTCTGGAAACTCCCCACCATCATTATGGCGCACGCAAAGGCGATCCCGATGACTGAAAGGAGAGACTTGACCGGCCTGCGTTCAATGTGTCGAATGATCATACGGGAGGGCTGAGACAAGAGATGTTTAAGTCCCAGACGCTCTGGCAGAGACTCTCTGTAGGCAGACGGGGGTTCAGGCCTCATGGCCCGGGCAGGCGGGAGCAGTGCTGCCTTCCGGACTGAATGAAGCGTCCCGAGGACCGCTGCCGCAGCACTTACAAACGCTGCAATGACCGCAACAATGGGGGCAACCTCATATTTCAGGAAAGGGAATCTGTAGAATTCCATATAGATAGTGCTCATCCACTTGCCGGACCAGAAGCCCCCTGCTATGCCGCCGATTAATCCTGCAAGTACAATCAGCAGTACGAGTTTTACAAAATGCAGGCCGATATCAAGGTTGCTGTATCCAAAAGCCTTTAAAGCCGCCACCTCTTCCCTTTGTATATTAATTAGACGGCTTATAACTACATTCAACAGGAAGGCTGCCACTCCGAGGAAAATAACCGGGAATATGGCCGCCATTTGTTCCAGCTGCCTGAACTCCTCGGAGAGATACCTGTGAGACATCTGGTCTTTGCGGCTGTAAGCCCCTAATCCGCCGTAGGGTTTAAGCAGTTGATCGACCCTGTCAATAACATCATTGACATGAGCCCCGTTTGAGATAGTAAGACTAACGTCATTAAAAGCCTCGTCCATATCATAGGCCGTCCCGAGAGGCGTCCTGCGCATCCACATGATGCCATAACGTTCAAAATCAGGGAATAGGGCACCGGGAGGCATCTGATAGATATGTTCAGGAGACAGGGCGATCCCGACTATCGTAAGATTTTTGCGTCTGCCGTTAATGACCGCCCCGATTTTATCTCCGGGTTTAAAGTTATGTGCTTCTGCAAAGGACTCGCCTATGACGATCTCGTTTTCACGGAACTGTTCTGGCAATCTTCCCTGCCGCAGATAGAGATTGTTGAGCGTCGGCCACCCGCTGTCAGGGATGGAAATGATGTGACCTGTAGCAGGGTCTGAAAACCCGGGTATATCAATATTTACAGGCGCAGACACGCGGGTCTCGACAAGGCCAGCGCCAGGAATTTCCTGAATGCGTGACCGCAGGCTCTCCGGCGCCCGTTTCAAGGAAGCAAAGACCTCTGCAAAGCGGTATTCGCTGTAGAACGTTGCCTGGGTGAGCTTCAGTGACTGCATTGTACTGATGGACATTATAAAGGTGGCAACCCCGCTCGCGATCACCATGGCTATGGCTATAACCTGACCCTTCATGCCCCAGAGGTTTCGGATTATCTTGCGGTTGATTGCCTTCATTATTTCATCCTGTACGTCATGAGTTGCACGTGGCTGTTGATGCTTTGTTTATAAGCAGCTACTAACTACTTGCTACTTACTGCTTTTAAGCCTTTACCAGTGCAGTTCAGAAGGTGATTTTTTATTTTCATTTTTACGCACCCTTGAGATCAGTCCATCACTTAGATAAATGACACGGTCTGCCATGTCGGCAATGTCTGCGTTGTGTGTAATCAGTACGGTTGCCGTACCCAGTTCCCTGTTGATCCGTTCCAGGACTTCAAGCACTACAATCCCGGTGGCTGAATCAAGTGCCCCTGTGGGTTCATCACAGAGAAGCACCGCAGGGTTCTTGGCAATAGCGCGTGCAATGGCAACGCGCTGCTGCTCCCCTCCTGACAACTGTGCAGGAAAGTGTTCAAGCCGTTCTCCGAGACCTACACGCCTGAGGGCCTCTGCCGGGTCCATGGGGGCCTTTGCTATCTCTGTAACAACTGAAACGTTTTCCAATGCTGTGAGACTCGGGATAAGATTGTAAAACTGAAAAACAAATCCCACATGGAACCTGCGGTAATCGGTGAGCTCTTTATCAAGCGCACTGGTTATGTCCTGTTCCCGGTAAGTCACATGTCCGGTTGTGGCAGTATCCAGTCCCCCGAGGATATTGAGGAGAGTCGACTTCCCGCTGCCAGAAGGTCCGAGCAGGACCACAAGCTCTCCGGAAAAAAGATCCAGATCTATCCCCCTCAGGGCATGAACTTTAATTTCTCCCATTTCATAAACCTTGGTCAATCCACGTGCCTGAAATACTATGCTCCTCTTCTCAGCTGAATTGATCATGATATGATTTTTACCCGTTGAGATGTAAGATATTTTATAGAAAGAATACTCATGTTGGAATTATTATACCATCTGCCAAATGGCGCCATATTGAAAATGACCGTGACTTCTACAGGGGGTTGACATTGAGTTTAAATGAGTTACAATGAAAGTAAGAATAATATTTGCGGTTCCCTGTAAGAGATTAAACCTGAGGACCAAGCAAATGGGTAAGAGAGCAGGTGACAGATGTGGTGAGCAGGCCCCGGAAGCAAAGGGGAAGCCTGAAGCATTTGCCGAAGCTCTGAACTAGAAAAAGCTCAAGGGTTTAACTTGGGCGGGGCATCGCACAAAACTTATAGAGCCATCTGAAGGCATTTGGTCACACTGCCAGGATGTGTAGTAAGTAATTCACGTATCAACGGCGGAGTTGTCCAAGGAAGCGGGCCGGAGGATGACTCTATTTTATTGTCCTGCTGAAGAGGCCCTGCTTTTTCAGAGCACTGTTACTGTAGTAGCCTGGGGACCTTTTTCACCTTCCCCTTCTGTATAACGCACCTTCATTCCCGGTTCAAGATGATCAAAGTCGCTGTTCAGGACACTGTTTCTGTGGAAATAAATATCATGGTTATCTGATGTAGTTATAAAACCGTAGCCCTTGTCGCTGAAGAGGGCGCTGATAACGGCCACTGGTGTTTCCTCGTGCTGTTTTACATCCCCGCGCTGGCGTTTGGAGTAGTCTTCGAGTTGTCTGCGGGCAGCATTGAAACTGTCCCTTATAGCAACGTAGAGGTCTTCGTGAGGGTTCCGCTTTACGACCAGTTCAGCTCCGGGCACGGTCATTACAATCTGTACATTGTACCTCTTCCCCTGATGGCTGTGACGATGAGGGGATTCCACGACAACTTTGCATCTTGTTATACGGCTGTAGAATTTATCCAGTTTTTCCGCACGCTTCCTGATTTCTGATTCGAGTGCGTTACTCAATTTAATGCTGCGGTTTGTGATCTGTAAAGGAATTTCCATGATGTATTTCCTCCTTGGAAAAATAATAGCATGCATTATCTGTAGTTGCAATATGAATATGTATTAAAGGAAGGCTAGGAAATGTGAGGAAAATTAATTGCAGTGAGTCTGGTATGTTCAAAAAAAAATACCGAACGTTTATTAAAAAGTGACTTTAGCCAGCCAGTTTCCGTGGGCAGTGCAGTTGCTGATAACTGTGAGGACCCCCTGACTTACATTGTCCAGACGAAGTGTAGCCGAAGGATGCATTTTCTCGCAATTAAAGCTCATCCTTGAGATGCATTTCTTATGAATAAATGGGGCATTGTAATAGAAATCGATGTAAGTAATATGGTCGTCAATATTCATTTCATGATCTATTTCCCCGACAGTTACGTGTGCATTGATATATCCATTTTCTTTTACGACCTTGATTGCAGGGATATGTTTCTTTTCGAATTCTGAGAGTTCGTAGAAGTTGTCCGGTTTCTTTATAGCATCAGGGGCCTTTTCAAAGCTTTCGATTGTTGAGCTGCATATGGGACAATTTACCGGCGCGTGGTCAAAAGCGATATGATGACATACCGAGCAAACATATAATTTTATTAGTTGCCCGTTAGTTTTTATCCCCTTGATCCGGTCCCACCTGAGGGTTTCTACATATTCCAGATATTCCCTGGGCGGGTTTATTATTTCCACTCCTACAGCATCACAGATAGTATCTTTTTTTACTACTCTTCTGACTTTTACCGGAATCTTCAGGATATCGTTATTCAGATTAATATTCAGATCAAATTTGGCCTTTATGGCCGGACATAACTCTGTTTTAACAAGGAAGCCATTTTCTGACAGGTCAAGTATTTGCCCGGTGTTGACCTTGTCACTCCAGAAAAAATCTGCTTTCAGATCAGCAGGGATTCTTTCGACAGCTCTTTTTTTCATAACTAATTTTATTTACCTGCAGATAATATATTGAAACTGGTCCCTTCATCAGAATCTTTAGTTAACTATATTTTTTATATATCAAACGAGACAATTAATCAAGATAAATTTAGATGATATTAAAATTTTAAATCTGTATGAATGCGCAATATGGCAAAGGTAGTTGCTGATTATTCTCATGGGGTTAAGGGGCAGTCCCGGGAATCGCTTATGCAACGTTATTGTATTAAGGGAATTAGGGCTTAAATATTGATTGGGATTGTCTGATATTGCTTTTAAAAACTGATTCCCGGTCCAGACCCGTTTGGACCAGATGTTTTGCTGCACCCGCATTAAATCCGGCTTCTGCTTTTGCATATGTAGCATCAGAATGCTCCATTCATTCAATGATCTTCCTGCCAGTGATTTCTTTAATGACGCTGACTGCCCCATTAAGTTCGGGAGCTATAGTTATTATCTTTACTGCATCCTCAAATTCATCGATGAGTTCGTCTAACCTGTCACAGTCCGGTTGGAGAAATGAACCAGCATCAAGAGATCCGCATTTAGAAGGATTCAGAAAGGGCCCTTCGAGAGGAAGGGGATACAGTGAGAATAAATTCAGAAACTCCATGCCTACCCTGTATCGCGGCGATCTTCAGGACATGTTCTTCTGATGCTGTCCTGGTATCAAACCCGTCGTTACCATGTGTGTGGACATCTATCGTTTTATGGAGATATCCTGATACCGCGGAGCCAACGTTATGTCACAAATTCTTCTTCCGGCTCTGACTGCTCCAGCACATAACGAACTTTCATTTCCATATCCGGCCTCAGGGTATTGTAAACGGAACAGTACTTCTCATGCGACAGTGCAACAGCCCGGTCGACTTTTTTATGGCTGATATTTCTGCCTGCGATGTGCAGGACCACTTCTACAGCCTTAAAGTACTGGGGAGGGGTAGGGTTTCTTTCAGCCATTATATCCATCCTGAAATCCGATAATTCCACCTTCATTTTCTGTAAAAACATCACTGTATCTATTCCCATGCAGCCCGCAAGGCTCAGAAGCAGCGAGTCTGTTGGTTTGCATCCCCACTGGACGTGTGCATCAAAATCTATCTCGTAACCCTCCTGTGTCCGGCCAGTAAAAATCAGTTCCTTGTCCCAGGTCAGGGTCGCCTTTATCTCGGGATTGATTTTTTCCTTGTATCCCTTTAACGACTCTGACAGTACTGTCTGTTCCTCGTCGCTCATTGAGCAAATCCTCCTTAAGGTATAAAATAATTTCGCACAAGAATGGCAAAATAGTTTTTCAGCACTAAAGAAACTTTTACAACCATACCATGGATGCTGTTATTTTGAAATGAAACAGAAAAAGCAGTTCCGGGCAGTCAGTTGCTGTATACCTGCAGTTACTATAGAGCTATATGACCTGGATATTATAAATTGTCCCTGGCGCCGCTGTCCAGTATTTGCGGTAGTGGGAGGAGGGAGGAGAAGGTCTGTTGCACCTTCCCTCCCTCATTGGGAGATCGGGACTGGTTGGTCCCGAATCTATCTTATATACATCCGGGAGGCCTGGGAAGACCTGCTACTTTATATGCTCCTCTTACAAGACCGCAGGGAAAGAGATTGCACAGGTCCTTGAAAGAAATACCACAGTCCTTCACTACCTTGACGATCTCCGGTCCTCTTTCGTATTTAAGATAGTGCTCTCTTACATACATGATGACTTTCCAGTGGTCCGCGGTCAGGCCATCGGCGATGTGGTTGTTCTTTGCGAGCATTTCAGCGATATCGATCGACCAGAAGTTGATATCATTCAGGAAGTCT
>QZIL01000022.1 GCA_003599025.1 Nitrospiraceae bacterium
CGGAAAGTGATAATTTGATATTAACATGTCATTTCGAGCGAAGCGAGAAATCTTAACCTGTTGCAATACCGAAAGATTTCTCCCGCTGGTCGAAATGACAGTCCAGCTAAGGAAGCATTTTATAGTTTCAGCAACAGGAACTAATTACGAATTACGGTGAGACAGCTTGCTGATTTGTAATTCGTAATTAGCAATTATAATTTGTACTGCAAGGAGATTTTTATGGCAAAAAAAATATTTATCGGTTTAACAATTCTCTCGATATTCACAATGGCTGGCTGCGGTGAGAAGATAAAGCCCGGAGAAAGTGAGGTCATAAGACCCCAGGTGAGCGGGGTGGGCATTGAAGAGGCAGTTTCTTCGGAAGTTACTGACTACTACGAAACTTCCGGAACGCTTAAGTCAGTGGATACAGTGCTTTTATCTGCAAAGATAATGGGCGAGGTGAGAGAGATAAAAGTCAAACCCGGAGACAAGGTCAGGAAAGGGGATGTCCTGCTGATCATCAGTGCCCCCGATATAAATGCCAGGGTCCAGGCTGCACAGGAAGCGCTTGAAGAGGCTAAGCAGGGGCTTGATATGGCGGGTGAGAATAAAAATCTGATGGAGAAAACGTTTGAACGCTACAGTAAGTTGTTTAATGAAAAGGCAGTTTCTGAACAGGAGTTTGATGAAATCAAGGCAAGGAGAGAGGTTGCGGCCCTCGAATATGAGAGGTCAAAGAAGGCGCTGAACAGGGCAGAGGCCGGACTCAACGAGGCACAGGCCTACAGGGACTATTCAATTATCAAGTCACCGCTTGACGGGACTGTTGCAGAAAAAAGGATAGAGGCCGGTAATATGGCCGTGCCCGGGGCCCCGCTCATTCTTGTTGAGTCGCCATCCTACAGGGTAGAGACCCCTGTTGACGAGACATTGCTTCCTTTAATAGAGACGGGTGCCTCCGTGGCCGTTTCTATTGATGCTATAAATATGGACACAACAGGCAGGGTCACCGAGATAGTGCGTCAGACCGACCCTCTTACCAGGACATTTATGGTGAAGATATCTATAAACGATACTTCAAAATCTCTGCAGGGAGGTTTCTACGCAAAGGTCACATTCCCTCTTGGTAAAAAAACAGCATTGTCCGTGCCTGAAGGTGCGATCGTAACAAAGGGCGAGCTGAAAGGGGTATATACCGTAAACCAGCAGGGGATTATTACTCTCAGGCTTGTTAAGACAGGAAAGCAGCATGACGGCATGGTCGAAATCTTAACCGGACTAAGCAGCGGCGAGAGGATAATCGTAAAAGGCGCGGATAGAGCGGTAGATGGGGGAAAGATTGCTGATGAGGGATAACAGATATCATATCAATAAATCAGGGACAGAGGCAGGGAGGCTGAGAACATGGAACGTTTAGGCATGGCCGGAAGTATAGCAAAGGCGTTCCTGATGTCAAAGCTGACACCTTTGATTGTCATTACAGCGCTGCTGCTCGGGGTATTCGCAATTGTCATAACACCAAGAGAAGAGGAGCCCCAGATCATTGTCCCGATGGTGGATGTATTTGTCAGCTATCCCGGGGCTTCCGCGGAAGAGGTGGATGAGCGCGTTATAAAACCGATGGAGAAACTCCTGTGGGAAATAAAAGGCGTGGAGTATCTCTACTCGATAGCAAAACCCGGCATGGCCCTGTCCATAGTGAGGTTCCATGTCGGTGAAAACACTGAGGAGAGCCTCGTAAAGCTTTACAACAAACTGATGTCCAATTATGACAGGATACCCCCCGGGATATCTCAACCTCTTGTTAAACCGAAGTCAATTGATGATGTCCCGATCCTGACTCTTACGCTGTGGAGTGAGAGATACAACGGTTATCAGATACGGCAGGTCGCTGAAGAGGCGGCGGATGAACTGAAAAAGGACGCTGAGGTATCAGAGGCCTCTGTCATAGGCGGTCAGAAGCGGCAGCTCAGGGTCCTGCTGGACCCTGCGAAACTGAAGGCGTACAGTCTGTCCCCCCTCCAGATATTGCAGGCAGTGCAGGGTGCCAACGTCTCTCTGTCTTCAGGGACATTCTCAGGGGGGAACGAGGAATTCATTGTGGAGACCGGCATGTTCCTGAAGGACGCTGAAGACGTCGGCAATATTGTTACGGGCGTATACAGCGGGAGGCCTGTCTATCTGAAGAGTGTAGCGGAAATTATTGACGGGCCTGAGGAGCCTGCAAACTATGTTTTGACCGGATTCGGACCTGCGGCAGAAGAAGGAGACCCCTCTGTGTCTCCCCTTGCCAAGGGGAGAATAAGCAGAAGCGGCATGTATGAAGCGGTCACCATTGCCCTTGCGAAAAAGAAGGGGACGAATGCCACCCACATTTCAGAGAGGGCCCTGAAGAAAGTCGAGGCGCTTAAAGGAATCATTATTCCCGGTGAAATAAACGTTACAGTGACCAGAAACTATGGGGACACAGCAAAAGACAAGTCTGACGAACTGCTTGAGCATATGCTGATAGCGGCAGTTTCCGTAACGATACTTATAGCACTTGCGCTGGGTATGAGAGAGTCAGTGATCGTAGGGGTGGCCGTGCCTGTTACGCTTGCCCTTACCATACTGGTCAATTATATGTACGGTTATACTCTGAACAGGGTGACCCTGTTTGCACTCATCTTTTCAATAGGTATTCTCGTTGATGACGCCATAGTGGTTGTTGAGAACATACACAGACACTTCAGGCTTAAGGGTGTATCACCGGAGATAGCTGTCCGGGCTGTTGATGAGGTGGGCAACCCCACAATACTCGCAACATTCACTGTGATAGCGGCCCTGCTTCCTATGGCTTTTGTATCAGGGTTGATGGGCCCTTATATGCGTCCCATCCCTGTTGGGGCATCAGCTGCTATGCTGATATCCCTTCTGATAGCATTTATCATCAGTCCCTGGCTGAGCTATATAGTATTGAAGAAGACTAAGGTCCACGCTGAAGGGGAGGAAGAGGAGAGCAGGCTGTTCGGTTATTTTAACCGTTTATACGAAAGGAACCTGCGGGGCCTTCTTGATAACACTTTAAAAAGAATGACCGCCTTTCTGCTGGTAGGCCTTCTTCTTGGCGGTTCTGTTCTGCTTGTGGTATTTAAACTTGTTACAGTTAAGATGCTGCCTTTTGACAACAAGAGCGAGCTCCAGGTGATAGTGGATATGCCTGAGGGGACCACCCTTGAACAGACAGCAATGGTATCGAGGGAGGTCGGAGAGTATCTCAAATCAGTCTCTGAGGTTACTGACTATCAGATATATGCGGGCACTGCTGCGCCGTTTAATTTCAACGGCCTGGTCAGGCATTACTACCTCAGGTCAGGGAGCAATTCTGCTGATATTCAGGTCAATTTTGCACCGAGGGACAGAAGAAAGGCCCAGAGCCATGACATTGCCAAAAGGATCAGGCCTGCAATTCAGGAGATAGGCAGAAGGCATAATGCCAATATAAAGGTAGTGGAAGTACCTCCGGGGCCGCCTGTGCTGAGCACGCTGGTCGCCGAGGTGTATGGCCCTGATGTCAGCAGGCAGATCGAGATTGCCGGAGAGATCAAAAAGATATTTAACGAGACCGAAGGGGTCGTGGATACGGACTGGTATGTTGAGGATAACCAGAAAAAAATAACATTCGCGGTTGACAGTGAAAAGGCTGCATATCACGGAATTACAACAGACAGTATTTCGAGGACTCTTGGCATGACCCTCGGAGGAATGTCGGCAGGATTGATACATGTCGAGGATTCAAAGGAGCCAGTGGAGATAATTTTACGGGCGCCTTTGTCTGAAAGGACAGGCATTGATGACCTGAAGAACGTGCTTGTCGCATCATCTGACGGCAAACCAGTAGCGCTTTCCGAACTTGTAAAAGTGAAAAGAGGAGTCCTGGACAAGACCATATACAGAAAGAACCTAAAAAGGGTGGTTTATGTAACGGGTGAGGTCGCAGGCACCCAGGAGAGCCCGGTGTATGCGATCATGAAGATGAAGGAGAAAATAAAGCAGCTTAAACTTCCTGAAGGATATGAACTGCAGCAGCATGATATGGACCAGCCTCTGCTTGAGGACAAGTACGCGATGAAATGGGACGGTGAGTGGCACATCACACTTGAGGTCTTCAGGGACCTCGGGCTTGCCTTTGCTGCAGTTATGGTGATCATTTATGTGATGGTTGTCGGGTGGTTCAGGTCATTCATTACGCCTATAGTTATTATGGCACCCATACCTCTTTCCCTTATCGGCATACTGCCTGCGCATGCCCTGATGGGGGCGTTTTTTACCGCCACATCGATGATAGGTTTCATTGCCGGGGCTGGTATCGTCATAAGGAATTCGATCATTCTGGTCGATTTCATAGAGCTGAAGATTGGAGAAGGTATGCCGCTTAAAGAGGCGGTAGTGCAGGCCGGTATTATCAGGTTCAGGCCCATGCTCCTTACAGCCGCTGCTGTGGTCGTAGGATCATCCGTCATCCTCTTTGACCCGATATTTCAGGGTATGGCGATTGCTCTGATGGCAGGAGAGGTCGCGTCGACTCTTCTATCCAGAACGCTTGTGCCGGTGCTTTATTATATGTACAGAAGCAAAGTGGGAAGTAAGAAGTGAGAAATAAGAACTATGAATGAATGTAAGTAAGATAAAAAATGAAACCTCAGTTCGTCATTCCCGCAAGCGAAGCGCGTCGGGAATCCTTTTGGAGAAAGATTCCGGACAAGCCGGAATGACAAGCATTGTTTTCATATTTTTATGTATTCTTCAGTAAAACAGGAGGAAAAGAAAATGTATTTAGCAAAGACAGACAAATGGTACATGGAGAGGATTATATGGCTGATTGCCGGGGTATTTACATTGACCGGAACGCTGCTCGCACTGCTTCACAGCAAATACTGGCTTATACTGACAGGGCTTGTAGGTATAAACCTCATTATATTTGCAGCATCCGGATTTTGTATAATGGCGAACATTCTTTATAAGCTGGGCGCCAAACCTGTGGTGGAGAACAGGTCGGTATGCGGAGCTGGTTGTCATTCAGCAGAATAACTGAATTACCTGCGTACAATAAATACAATAAAAAACGGGGCCATAATTTATATAATGGCCCCGTTCTGCTCAGTTAACCTGTCAGTGGGAATCACCACATGACGAGCCGCAGCCCGTTCCGCATGACGGCGGGTTCGGGTTGTTCACCACAAAGCCCTGTCTTTCACCGTCATCGACAAAATCAATAGTCATTCCGCTGAGTTTGTCCGATGCGTCCTTATCGATAAAGAACTTTGTGCCGTTCTTCTCTATGACCTTGTCTCCGTCATCAGGATTTTCTACTATATCTATCCCGTATGAAGGCCCGCAGCAGCTGCTGCCTGCTGTGTAGAACCTGAGTCCCCATCCGGCTTTTCCTTCTGCGGACAATATTTCTTTGGTTTTTTCTGCAGCTGTGTCTGATATGGTTACCATCAATAAATCCTCCTTTAGTTATTGCCAGATACTGAAATGGCCGTTTATTTAAGGGTAAAGGAAACATACAGGAAAAAGCAAATATTAGCTGTTTTATGCTTTTTTTTCATGTATGCTCTATTTATATGTAGTTAAATGCATCTCTATGGACAATTTCGGGACCGCCATGGTTTACTAATGATGTCTGAATAATAATATGCATACATCCTGCGTTAAAATAATCCTCTCTGTTTTATGTGTTGTCATGACCCTGTTATTTCCACTGAATGCTGCTCCTGCGGGACCAATGATTTTTGCAGTCCATCCATACCTGCCTGCTACTGAAATTATTGAGAAATTCGGACCGCTTGCGAGATACCTGAGTAAAGAGCTGGGCAGGCAGGTCATTATCGATATATCTCTTGATTATCAGAACCATATAGAAAGAACCGGCAGGGACAATATTGACATAGCATACATGGGCCCGGCAAGTTACGTGAAAATGGTCGGTGAGTATGGCAGAAAGACGATACTTGCACGCCAGGCAATTAATGGTAAACCCACTTTCCAGGGGGTAATCATCGTCAGGAAGGAAAGTCCGTTACATGCGCTTAAGGATTTGGCAGGCAAACGTTTTGCGTTTGGCGACCCTGAATCTACCATGAGTCATCTGGTACCCAGGTATATGCTGTTGAAGGGAGGGGTGACGATTGACAGGTTAGGCGGCCATGCATTTCTGGAAAACCACCATAATGTTGCTCTCGGGGTGCTTGCAGGGGATTTTCATGCCGGTGCAGTCAAGGAAGAGGTATTTGATGCATATGATGAACGCGGATTAAGAGAACTTGCAAGGACACCGTATATACCGGACCATGTGTTTGTTGCAACAAAAAGAGTTTCTGCTGAGGAAGGCCGTAACGTACGGGACGCCCTTTACTTACTCATGAAAAATGAGGAAGGCCGGAAAATCCTTGATGCTGTTAAAACATCCATGGGCCTTGTCCCCGGGGAAGACAGCGATTATGATGACCTGCGTGAAATGCTTCTTGCACTTGAAAGGGCCGGGGCTTACAAATGACGGATACTGTCAGGTTTAAATATAAGCGCGCATTTCTGGCATTTCTTTCTATTCTGCTGATATTCCTGCTTGTCTCAGATCTAATAGTTGTATCGAGTTTGCGCAAGCAGATGCTGGATGAGGTGCATATGCATGTGCAGAATGAACTTGATCTTATCGCTACCTTCGTGAGGGAGCCGCTGTTAAAGCACGATTATGCAAAGGTAGAAGAGTTTCTCATGAGCTGGGCAGAGGAGCAGGATGAGGTTGTTGAGGTCAGGGCTGTAATGCCTAATAATTTTGTACTTGCAGATTATAAAGGCAAAGAGTCTTCACGTTATGTATATATGCTCGAAAAGCAGGTGAGGTATGGCGGCAGGGACCTCATGAAATTGCAGGTGATAAAAGACCTTTCGGGTACTGAGAAGATATTGGCAGGGCTCAGGGACCAGCTTGTCGCTTTCTCGATTTTTCTCACGGTAATCCTCGGGACTCTCCTGTGGAGGACCTTCAAGGCCATGGCCCTGAAACCCCTTGAAAATGAGATCACCCTGCGTACTCAGGCTGAAGAAAAGCTCCAGAAGGCCAGGGACCAGCTGGAAGTTAAGGTGAAGGAACGTACAGCGGAACTGGAGGAATCAAACAAGTCATTGCTCAGCGAAATACAAGTGCGTGAGAGGATGGAAACTGATCTGAAGGAGTCAGAGGAGAAATTCAGGGCGATTTTTGATAATGCGATAGACGGGATACTTCTGGCAGATATTCAGAACAAAAAGTTCATGACCGGCAATAAAATGATATGCCGGATGCTGGGTTACAGTGCAGGTGAGATTAAAGGGCTTGGGGTGTTTGATATCCACCCGGAAAAGGACCTTGCGTATGTTATTCAACAGTTTGACCGGCAGTCGAAGAAAGAGATTACAATTGCCGGCAATATACCTGTCAAGAGAAAAGATGGCAGTGTTTTTTACGCTGATATAAGTTCAGCCCCTGTTACTCTCTCAGGAGTAACGTATCTGATCGGGATTTTCAGGGATATCACGGAGCGCAGGCGGTCAGAGGAGAAGTTGAGGCATAGTGAGCAGTATTTGAAGACCATTATCGAGAACGAACCGGAGTGCGTAAAAGTGACCACACCTGAAGGCGTCCTCGTAACGATGAATCCTGCTGGGCTTGCGATGATCGAGGCTGATTCACTGGAGCAGGTCGCCGGGCAGAAGGTGTCCAAGCTTGTCTGCCCTGAATACCATGACGAATATCGTAAGTTTATTGAAGGGGTTTTAAGAGGGAGCAAGCGTACCCTCATATATAAAATAGTTGGACTCAGGGGGACCGGCAGGTGGCTTGAGACGCATGCGGTCCCATTGAGGGATGAAGACAATAACATAACGGGCGTGCTGGCGGTTACGCGCGACATTACGGAAAAGCGGCAAGCAGAGGAGACCCTGAGGATCTCAGAAGAGAAATTTTCAAAAGCATTCCGTTCAAGCCCTGCTTTTATCACGATAAGCACTGTCCTGGATGGCAGGTTTATTGAAGTAAACGATGCATTTATTGAGGCAAGCGGCTACAGCAGGGAGGAAATGATTGGTATATCATCGTTGGAACTCGGTATATGGGCAGATGCTTCGGACCGCAGGGAAATGGTCATCCTGCTTAAGGACTATGGTGTCGTCTATAACAGAGAGAGCAGGTTCCGGATGAAGTCAGGGGAAATTATAAACATTCTCTATTCAGCAGAACTTATCAACATTGAAGGAGAAGAGTGCATTATAGCTGTTATCCTTGATATTACGGAACGCAAGAAACTTGAGAACCAGCTTCTGCAGTCACAAAAGATGGAGGCTGTGGGACAGCTTGCCGGGGGTGTTGCACACGACTTCAATAACATCATTACTGCGATTGTCAGTTATGGATACATCTTAAAAAAGAGATTGATGGAGGACGGTCCTTCAAGGGACAATATAGACAAAATACTATTATTGTCGGACAGGGCCGCCCAGATAACGAGGGGGCTTCTCACCTTCAGCAGAAAGCAGCATTTTGAATTTGTTCCTGTCAGGCTTAATGAAATTATCATCAACATCAGGAGCATTCTTGCAAATTTCATAGGGGAAGACATAGAGGTATATACAAAGTTGTCGGACAGGGACATCATCATTACAGCGGACAGCGCCCAGATAGAGCAGGTAATACTGAACCTTGCAACGAATGCAAGGGATGCCATGCCTGAAGGCGGGAGGCTGAATATCGAAACAGAGCCGACAGAGATAACAGATGCTTTTATCAAGGCCCATGGATTCGGCAGGCCCGGGATGTACGCACTGTTATCAGTTTCCGATACAGGGACAGGCATGGATGAGGAAACCAGGCAGAGGGTATTTGAGCCTTTTTTTACAACCAAGGAGGTCGGCAAGGGCACAGGGCTCGGTCTTTCGGTTGTCTACGGGATAATAAAGCAGCATGGCGGTTATATAAATATTTACAGTGAACCGGGGAAGGGAACGACCTTCAGGATATACCTTCCTGAAGTAAAGGCGTCTGTTGAAATGGAGGTAGAAAAGAGGCCTCAGCAGCAGCCGTTGAAATCTGCTACCATTCTTGTGGCAGAGGATGAACCTGCAGTGAGGGACTCCATAAGAAATATTCTTGAGGAGTTCGGATATAAAGTGATAGAAGCAGTGGACGGCCAGGATGCCATAGACAAATTTGCAGAACACAAAGACGAAATACAGCTTCTTCTTCTTGATGTGGTAATGCCGAAAAAAAACGGTAAAGAAGCTCACGAGGAAATAAAGAGGATGAAACCGGGGACAAAAGCCATATTTACAAGCGGATACACAGCGGACATTATTCTCAGGAAGAAGGTCCTTGAAGAGGAAGTGATATTTGTTTCAAAACCAATAATGCCGGACAGCTTATTGTCAAAAATACGGGAGGTGATTGAAGGTGAACACTGAGGCCGGGAACAGAATACTTATAGTGGATGATGATCTTTTCATACTTGAATCTGCTTCGCGTGTGCTAAAAGAAAGGAAATGTTCTGTGACTGCATGCAGTGACCCGCGCGATGCAGACGCAGCGATGAAGGAAAATAAATTTGATCTGGTGCTGACAGATATCAAAATGCCTCATATGTCCGGCCTTGACCTGCTCGAAAATATTCGCAATGCTTATCCCCATCTGCCGGTTATATTAATGACCGCCTATGCCGACCTGGACATAGCTGTTGAGGCCATAAAAAAAGGTGCGTTTGATTTTATCATTAAACCTTATCATCCGGAGTACCTGGTCCATGCGGTTGAAAAGGCAGTACATTACGCCAATTATCTGAAGTGGAAAGAGGACTACAAGCTTTATCTTGAGGACATTGTCAGAATAAGGACAGAGGAACTGCATACCGCCAAGAAAGAGGCCGAGAGTTTCAGCACTGACATTGTGGAACGCCTGACCTCTATTGCCGAATTCAGGGACACTGAGGCAGGTGTGCACGTCAAAAGGATCGGTGTCCTGTCCCAGATTATTGCATCTGCGTTGGGTATGCCGGATGATTATGTCCTGAAAATCGGACAGGCAAGCCCTCTTCACGATATCGGAAAACTTGGAATTACCGACTATATACTCTTTAAAATGGGGCCCCTTTCTCATGAAGAATTTGAAGTCATAAAGACGCATACAACCCAGGGCGAACGGATATTGGCCGGGTCTTCACATCAGGTCCTTCAGCTGGCGCAATCCATTGCCCTTAACCATCATGAGCGATGGGACGGTACAGGGTATCCAAGGGGCCTGAAAGGTGAAGCGATTCCAGTTGAAGGCAGGATCGTGATGATAGTTGATCAGTATGATGCTTTGAGAAGCGAAAGGCCGTATAAAGAGGCGCTGGACCACAAGAAGGTCTATGAAATAATCACCAAAGGTGACGGAAGGACAAAGCCTGATCATTTTGATCCTGCTGTCCTTAACGCTTTTATCAAAAAAGCCGCTGAATTCGATGAAATATTCAGAATACTGGCAGATTGAGGTTAAATGGCTACGCCTTGCAGACCGTATTGCGCCTGTTGCGCTTTGCTTCATATAATGCTGCGTCTGCCCTTGCGATAAAGTCTTCAGCCCTCGCAAAAACATTGTCAAACTGACAGATCCCCAGACTGATTGAAAAACCTGTGGTCTGATCGTCACTGACAGGTACCCTCTCCTGCTCGATCCTGCAGCGGAGGCGTTCAGCAACCTGAGCTCCGATAACGATTTCGGTCTGGACGAGGATGATTACAAATTCATCACCCCCGAACCGTCCTGCGATATCAGTGTTTCTGAGGGTCTCCCTGATTACAGAAGCAGTGGTCTGGAGCATCCGGTCTCCGGTAATATGTCCATGAGAGTCGTTTACTTTCTTGAAATAATCAATATCAAAGATAATAAGTGACAGGGGAGTTCCGTACCTCCTGGCCCTCTCCATCTCCTCAGTGAGGCGTTTATCAAGGTGCTGCCTGTTGAACAGTCCAGTAAGGCCGTCCGTCTGCGACAGGTGCTGCAGCTCCCTGATCAGGACGTCCCGGTCTTCCTCAATTTCCCTGCGTCTGGAAATATCACGATATATTACAAGGACAAACTTTCTGCCGTCGACATGCATCCGCGATGCGCTGACTTCAACCGGAAAGACCCGGCCGTCTTTGGCCCTGTGTTCTATTTCAAGCCGGAGAGTTTCCCCTTCAAGTATGCGTTTGATGCGTTTAGGGGCCTTTGCAGCATGTTCCGGTGTATCAAGATCAGTTATTGAAAGACGGAGGAATTCGTCATTAGTGTACCCGTACATATGACAGGCAGCCTGATTGGCGGACAGGATTTTTCCGGTCTGGGGACCGTCTGCCTTCAGAATGAAAATAGCGTCGCCGGACTGTTCAAACAGGGAGCGGTAACGGACTTCGCTTTCACGAAGGGCGTTCTCGATCTTGTTCTGCCTTGTAATGTTTCTGAAAGTTTCTATGATATGCAGCACTTCGCCGCTTTCATCCAGGATCGGTGTAGCCGTGATCTCGACAAACATCTTGTTGAACAGGCTGTCAAAATGCGTGTGTGTCATACTGACCGGTAATTTTGTCTGTAAGACTTTTTGCAGCGGACAGGGATTTGACCTGCCGCTGCAGGGCCTGCTGAGGTTATGGGTAATTTCATAACAGTACCGGGAAGATCTGCGGGTATTAATTTTAGCGGCTATACCCTGCAGCTTATGATTTGTCATAAGGACGTGATACTGCCGGTCAATTACGAGTGTAGGCTGGTCAATGTGGTTAATAACGGTCTGCAGATAGTCAGGGGAATTAGTATATAGTGCAGAGTTCTCTGTCATGATTTTACGTATGTAAAAAAATATTTAATAGTTTATCATTTAATACAAGCTTTGAACAATAAATAAAATTGTATTTCGTGAACCTCTCAGTTACGGGTTTCACGAGTCTGTCATTCCGGCAGTCCTTAAGCCGGAATCCAGGTTTTAAAGACCCTGGATTCCCGCTCAACAGATTGCGGGAATGACAATTTAGCCGTTGAGCCACTAAACTGGGCGATTATGTATTTCTTGCCGTGAATGACTAATGGAGCGAGTGACATCTGAAATAATAATAAAAGTGCACGAACTGTTTAAGGACAGGAAGCTCACACTGTCAGTTGCCGAGTCATGCACCGGTGGTCTTATTTGTCATTACATAACCAGTCTGCCAGGGGCCAGTGCATTTTTTAGAGGAGGGATAGTCTCGTATTCTGATGACATCAAAAAGAATATCATCGGCGTAACTCCGGAAACGATAGAGAGATTCGGGGTGGTCAGTGCAGAGACTGCATGCGAGATGGCTGAAAGAGTGAGGTTGATTTCCAGTACCGACTTTTCACTATCTGCTACAGGCAACCTCGGCCCTGATGTCCTGGAGAAAAAGGAAAGGGGACTTGTCTATATAGCTGCATGCAGAAAAGACCGGACCGTCTCAAGGGAACTGAGACTGAAAGGGGACAGGGAGAGAAACAAGGAAGATGCTGCTCTGGAGGGGTTAAGGTTATTAGTAGAGATTATGCTGGAAGGAAGGGACGTCCACTTTTCTGCAGGATGAAACAATGACAAGTGTTTCCGCTGAGATAAAACTGGAGATTGAGAAACTCGTAAAGGGACTCAATTACCACTGCTACCGTTATTATGTGCTGGACTCGCCGGTTATATCCGATGCAGAATACGACACACAGTACCGTCATCTGAAGGACCTTGAGGAGAAATATCAATACGTCCTCCCTGATTCCCCGACGCAGCGTGTCGGCGCCCCACCGCTTGATAAACTTGAGAAAGTGCAGCATACAGAGCCGATGCTCTCTCTTGATAACGCTTTTTCATATGATGAGGTGAGGGAATTTGATGCGAGGGTCAGGAGGTTTTTGAAGTCGGATGAAGAAGTTGAGTATACAGTTGAGCCCAAATACGACGGGCTTGCAATGGAACTGACATACAGAAACGGCATCCTTTACAGGGCGTCGACAAGGGGCGATGGAAATGTGGGTGAGGACGTTACTGTGAATATCAGGACTGTCAGGGCCGTGCCGCTTAAGATCGAGGATGCGGATATCCCGGAAGAGATCGATATCCGGGGTGAGGTATATATGGAAGTAAAGGAATTTGAGACCCTTAACGAGGAGAGGGAAAAGGAGGGAGGACCTGCCTTTGCCAATCCCAGAAATGCTGCGGCAGGTTCTGTCCGGCAGCTCGACTCCTCAATTACCGCTAAAAGGAAACTGCATCTCGCCTGCTATGGTATTGGCTCAGTCAGGGGCATGGAATTTAAAAGTCAGTGGGAATTCATTAAGTGGCTTAAGCAGGCGCGCTTTCCGGTCCCCGAAATTATAGAACTCGTTAAGGGTAGCGATGGCGTTATCAGTGTTATAAAAGAGATTGAGGCAAAGAGAAAGGACTTCTCCTTTGAGGCTGACGGCGCTGTAATCAAGGTAAATGATTTCGGACTGCAAAAGATTCTGGGCATAAAGACAAGAGAACCCAGGTGGGCAACTGCATATAAGTTCCCTGCCCATCAGGGGACAACAGTGATTAATGAAATAATCGCAAGCGTTGGAAGGACTGGTACAATTACTCCTGTTGCATTTCTTGAGCCGGTGAGGATCGGAGGGGTGACGGTCTCACGTTCCACACTTCACAACTGGGACGAAATTGAAAGGAAAGATATCCGGATCGGTGACACTGTTGTTGTGGAACGCGCCGGAGATGTTATTCCGCATGTTGTGGCAGTGTTAATCGAAAAACGAACAGGGAAAGAAAATAAATTTGACCCGCCGGATGAGTGCCCGGTTTGCGGTTCTGAAGTTGAAAGAGATGAAGGCGGCGTCGCATTCAGGTGCATTGGATTAAACTGTCCGGCCCAAGTCCGGCAGCGCATAGGACATTATGCATCAAGATCAGCGATGGACATTGACGGACTGGGCGAAAAGAACGTTGAGCTGCTTTATTCAAGAGGTCTGGTAAGGCATTTTGCTGATATATACAGGCTGAAAAAGAGTGACCTGCTTGCTCTCCCCCGGTTTGCTGAAAAATCAGCACAGAACCTGATTGACGCAATAGAAAAGAGCAAACAAACAACCCTTGCCCGCTTTCTCTATTCATTGGGAATTGTCCATGTCGGTGAATACGCTGCAAAACTTCTTGCAGGAAATTTCAGGGATCTTGAAGAGTTATATCATGTGCAGACAGAGAGGATCATTGAGATCAAACAAATGGGCGAAAAGATAGCCGGGTCTGTGTCGCATTTCTTTAATGACTCTAAAAACCTCCATACCCTTGATACACTTAAATCACTGGGCATGAAGATATCAAATCCTGATTTTGACGAAAGGGGGAAGGGCCCCCGGCCTTTCGAGGGCCTCACGTTTGTTATTACAGGCACGCTGCCGAAACCCCGTAATGAAGTCGAAGCGCTTATAGAAGGCATGGGAGGCCGGGCATCAGGATCTGTCTCTAAAAAGACGGATTATCTGGTTGCAGGCGAGGATGCCGGCTCAAAACTCCGGAAGGCGCGGGACCTAGGGATTAAAATTATATCTTATGAGGAACTGGTGGCCATGACAAAAGGCGAGGGGAGATTGTTTTAAGGCTGTAATGTATAATTGTATTACTTACTGACAATTACATATTGAGTGCCACATTGTTTCTGGACCCCCCCGTATCAAGAACGGGGCAGGATTGCAAGCCCGGAATGACGAATTGAGGCATTTGATTGCCGAGTTAATAAATTAAAATCAGGAGATGCATATGGAAAGTTATAAGAAATGGATAATTATCTTAATTGCTGTTGTTGCAGGCGGTCTGGTCGTTGTCAATTATGTTACGCGGCAATCCGGGGCGCCGGACTATTCGGTGCAACAGGTCCCGGACCGGACTGCAGTGCCTCCTGTTACTTCAGGACCAATGGTTGAGCAGGACCTTAATAAGGCGGTCTCCCTGGAGGAACTGGGAGTGGAAAACAAAAGTCCCCAGGAACTCGCAATCCTTGGAGACAAGTATTTTGAAAGCAGTATGTTCAACCAGGCTATAGTAATATACAAGAAGGTGCTGGAGCTGGACCCTCGCGATATAGACACGTATAATGATCTCGGGCTCGCCTATAATTATGTGAACAGGCCTGACCTTGCGATAGATATCTTGCAGAGGGGAACGAAGGAAGTGCCTTCATACCAGAGGATATGGCTGAGCCTGGGCTTTATTCATATGTCTGCCGGAAATAATGCTGAAGCAAAGATAGCATTAAAGAAGGCGGCAGAGCTGAACCCTCAGACAGATATAGGACAGGAAGCAATGAGGATGCTCAGTCTGGTCAAATAATTTAATGAACTGATCAGTCTTTTAAATCTTCTGACTGGATATTTCTGACAGTAGAATAAGCCGAGTATTCAATGACATACTGTAGAAGCTCGGAAGACTTGATCCCGAGCTTCTTTAATTCATCTAAAATCTCACAGCTGGATAAGACAACCATTTTGACCTCCTGCTTATATTTAAGCATATATTGTGCCAAAACGGATGTGCTGAATCAGGGCTGTTTTTATAGGAAGGTCGCCAAAAATTATGATTGCTTCTGAATATTCTTAAGTTTGCAGCACTTAACAGCAGCGAAAGACGGTAGTAATCCGGGTACGGACTATGTCATTGTGTGACAGTTTTTTCCCGGAAAATATTAATATAGTTCCGGTGTGTTTTATTTCTGTAACATCGTGTGCAGATTTTTCCACATAACCTGATTATAGAGGGGAATATGCCTGCCGGAGGTCCTGGTAGCGTAAAATCTTATGTGTAAATTCTTGAGGTAAAAAAATAAAGGGTGTATTCTCCATTGTTCTGTGCAGGAACAAGAAAGGAGAATACACC
>QZIL01000057.1 GCA_003599025.1 Nitrospiraceae bacterium
AACATCGACGCCTTGAGTGTCTTATATGAACCGCCGTATGCCGAACGGCACGTACGGTGGTGTGAGAGGCAGGGGCTAACGCCCCCGCCTACTCGATTTAATCATGTCTTGATGCCATTATCCTATTGCAATTAAAATGAATTTTCGGTTATTTTAACCACTTAATAATTCATACTGTATAATGGTATCATGAACAATTTCTGTTGAAAGGTAGAGATTATGGCATATCCGAAAGTTCTTGCAATGATAATGGCAGGCGGCAGAGGGGAGAGGCTTTTCCCACTCACCTTTGAGCGCTCCAAGCCCTCGGTGCCGTTTGGCGGAAGGTATCGTATAGTAGATTTTGTACTCAGCAATCTTATTAATTCCCAGATTTATTCCATCTATCTTCTTGTTCAGTACAAGTCACAGTCACTGATTGAATATATCAGGGAGAACTGGGGGCTGTCAGCAGTTATGAGCAACCATTTCGTAACGGTTGTTCCTCCCCAGATGAGATATGGTCCTGACTGGTTTCAGGGCACTGCCAATGCTGTTTTCCAGAACCTTAATCTTATACGCCAGCACAAGCCAGAGCTTGTGATAGTCTTCGGGGCAGACCATATATACCGGATGGACATCAGGCAGATGATCGATTTCCATCTCGAACGCAGCGCTGACGTAACAGTTGCTGCCATGCCGGTGCCCATTGAGCAGGCAAGCGCCTTCGGCATTATTGACACGGAAGACGACGGGAGAATAAAGGCGTTCATAGAAAAACCACAAAACCCGCCGCCGATGCCGCATGACCCGACAAGGGCATACTGCTCGATGGGTAATTACATTTTCAACACGGACGCCCTGATTAAGGGACTGATACAGGCTGAACGCAATAAACAGAATGATTTCGGAAAGCATGTCATTCCCAACCTGCTGAATGAGGGGGAAAAACTCTTTGCGTATGATTTTGCCACTAACAAGATTGCAGGGACCAGGCCCCATGAAGAGCAGGGATACTGGAGGGACGTGGGCTCGATAAAGGCCTTCTGGGAGGCGCATCAGGACATGCTGGGGGAAACCCCGCTTTTTGAAATCAACAATGCAAACTGGCCTATCCGTCCGGCGCGCAATGAAATGCCGGCCACAAAGATAATCGGCGGAGAAATCACAAACAGCATAATCGCCGAGGGGACCCTGATCAACAGGTCCAGGATCACAAATTCAGTCATCCGCCGTGGAGTAATCATTGAAGACGGAGTCGAAATAAAGGACTCAATTATAATGGATTCCGTAGTGCTGAAAAAGGGCTGCAGTCTCAATAAGGCGATTGTAGATTCATTCAATATAATTGAAGAAGGCGTGCACATCGGGTACGATATCAAGAAACCGTACTGGCGCGCCCATCTGGACCCTTCCGGGATTTCAGTCATAGCGAGTGAGAAGCAGACAGCCAGGCTGTAAAGACATATATTCGTCAGCAATATTATCGAAATAATTTACTGGTCATCTCCGGATACAGTAGACAAATATAAATTAATGTCATTCCGCATCAGGTGCGGAATCCATGGTTCCCCGTGAAAACGGGGATCTATTTCACTTTACTGGATTCCCGCCTTCGCGGGAATCAGCATGCTGACAGGTCGTCACAAATGAGCATGAAAATGTCCCTGTCCGTCATGCCGGACTTGATCCGGCATCCAGAGTCTTATTAAAGGACCTGGATTCCGGCTTAAAAACTGCCGGAATGACAGAATTGGCCTGAAGTATTTTCGGGTCAATGACGGCTTTTGAGTATTTAATTGCCGGAGTAATAGAATCCGTGGAATTTGCGGATAAAAGGAAAAGGAGTCTTAACCGATGAAAATGAATAAAAAATCAGGATGCCCCGGCAGACATGGGCGGTTGAATCCGCGTCCTCTCGCCAGGGGGATGACTGTAGACCAGATAATCGAAAGTTCGCTGTTTTCGTTCAACGCGGGAACGTTCAGAAAGGCCTGTGAGCTTTTCGCAGGACATATGGCAAAGGAGAACGTCAGGATAGGCGTTTCACTCTCCGGAGCACTGGTACCTGCGGGAATCGGGCGCAGCTGTCTTATCCCGCTTATAAAAGAGGGGCTCATTGACTGGCTGGTATCAACCGGCGCGAATCTGTATCATGATCTGCATTATGTGCTTGGTTATGAGTTCTGTGAAGGGCGCGCAGCTGTTGATGACGGGAAATTGCGTGAAAAGGGTATCATCAGGATATATGATATTTTCATGAACTATGACGCACTTCTTGACACCGATAATTTTGTCCGCGAAACACTCCGGCGCGAAGCGAAAAATATTAAAGGTCCCTGCTCGAGCGCTGATATACATGCCATCCTTGGAAGGGAGATCGTAAGAATAAAACCGGACCTGAAGGATGAGAGTCTCCTTGCTGTCGCATATGAGGCTGGTGTGCCTGTTCATACCTCATCCCCGGCAGACTCGAGTATCGGAATGAACATTGCGGCACTTATGCTTGACGATAAGCCGATTCCCATGGACACACATTGCGATGTAAATGAAGTGACCAGTTATGTATATGACATAAAAAAGCAGGGCGGCAAGAGCGGAGTGCTTCTCCTTGGAGGCGGCAGCCCCAAAAACTTTGTCCTTCAGACTGAACCACATATACAGGAAGTGCTCGGGCTTGAGGAGGAAGGGCACGATTATTTTATCCAGTTTACCGATGCACGGCCGGACACAGGGGGGCTCAGCGGCGCAACTCCCTCTGAGGCTGTTTCCTGGGGGAAAATCGACCCGACAGCGCTTTCCAAGACAATTGTGTCTTATGGTGACTGCAGTCTGATGCTGCCTTTTTTTACCGGGTATGTCTTGAACAGATCTAAAACCCGCTCAGGTTCACGTCTGTTTGAAAAAAGGGACAGGCTTGTTAACCAGTTAAAGAGTGACTACAGAAAAATCGGGGCCTGCAGAAAACACCCGAAGTAAAACTGCGGTTTCCGGAATGAAGCATTCCTCCGGTGTTACTAATACATTCATGTTGAAAGCCACCCTGTTTGTCATTCCCGCGAACAGACTGTGTCACAATTGCGGAATATACGCTTTGTGTCATTCCTGCGAATGCAGGAATCTCGCTATTCCAAGCACTTTCAAAATGCATAGATTCCGGCACTAAGGCCGGAATGACAATTGTGACACAGTCTGGAAAGCGGGAATCCAGAAACATCGGTAAAATACTGGATTCCCCCGTATCAAGTACGGGGCAGGCTTGCAAGCCCGGAATGACGACAGTGAGGCTTTGTTATGTTAGTTCTTAGTAATTATCACTGCTGAATGTAATAAGAAATTCAGTACCCTGTTCCCTGTGCAGTTCAATGTTGCCCCGGATCTGTCCCACGAGGGCATTGACGATATTCAGGCCCAGGGAGCGCGGGTTTCTGAAATCCAGGTCAGGGGGCAGACCAACACCATTATCACCGACTGTCAATTCAACCTTGTCGTTATTTTTTCTTAGAGTCACCCTGATCTCTCCGCTCATGCTGTCAGGGAAGGCATATTTCAGGGAATTGGACAGGAGTTCATTAACAATGAGCCCGCAGGGGATGGCAGTGTCAAGGGCAAGGGTAATCCTGTCGAGTTCTTTATTCAAACGGACCTTGTGTGCCCTGATTTCGTAAGAACACATTATATTGTCCATCATGTCCCTGAGATAGTCACTGAATACGATACTGGCGAGATCTTCGGATCGGTAAAGTTTTTCATGAATAAGTGCCATTGTCTTTATCCGGTTGGTGCTTTCGTTGAAGAGCTCTTTGTAATACTCGTCCGTCACTTTGTCAGCCTGGAGCTTGAGCAGGCTTGAGATCACGGTCATGTTGTTTTTGACCCTATGGTGTATTTCCTGCAAAAGCACCTCTTTTTCCTTCAATGAGGCCCTGATCCGGTCTTCCATCCCCTTACGTTCAGTGATGTCCTGGACCACGCCGAACATCTTTACCGGGCTCCCTGCACTGTCACGGATCACTTCACCCTTTGTATGCAGTATGCTTGTCCGTCCGTCTCTGCGGAAGAAGTTATATTCCATTTCAAAAGGGCGTTCCCCGCGTAAAGCTGAATCAATGGATTCAAGGAAGATTTTTATGCTGTCAGGATGCATCGCTTTCTTTACTGCTTCATAGTCAGGTTCGATTTCACCCGGTCGATACCCGTAAATACGATAAACCTCATTTGACCATGACACCTTGTTTGACTGGATGTCCCACTCCCAGTTACCGATGTGGGCTATTGCCTGTGCCTTTTCGAGCTGATGCTCGCTCTTTCTTAAGGCCTTCTCAATCTGAGTTCTCTGGTTTATTTCTGCATTTAAAATAACATTTGCCTTTTCAAGCTCTGAGGTCCTGTCCTTTACCCTTGATTCAAGCATCTTGTGGGCCTTCAGGAGTTCTTCTTCAGCTTTTCTTCGGTCTGTAACATCCTCACCTGATCCAAGTACGCCGATAATATTGCCGGCCTCATCTTTCAATAAGGTAGCATGCCAGCCGATGGTCCTCTGTTCACCTTTTCGGGTCCGGACAGGAGACTCAAGATATATCTCACTTCCGGTTTTATTGGAGATGAATTCCTGAAAATCGGACTTTGCGTTTTCCCTTGCATCGGCCGGGAGGATTGTTTCAAACCAGCCCCTCCCGATCAATTCTTCTTCCCTGTACCCCAGTATCTCGCATCCTCTTTTGTTAATCAATATGACGTTATGGTCTGTGTCAGTAACAAGAAAAATGGATGCCGCAGTATCAAGGTAGTTCTGCGCCCTGTCCCTCTCCTGGCGAAGCATTCGGGCCTGCTCCTTAATGGACTCGTGCGATGAAAGGACTTCTTCAGATAATGCAAGAAACCGCTGTTCAAGGACCTCTAATTCATCGCCCTTCCGTACCGGTGGCTGTTCAATTTTCAGCTTCACTTCTGCATCACGTACTTTACCCGTCAGGTTCTGGACCCGCTTTGTAATCCAGAACATTAAAGCGGAAAATGACAGTATCAGCATCAGGGCCGTAATTATACGGTTCACCCATTCTTCTTTAAGGATGGACTCGCTCAGGACATCATAGGGCCTGACAGGTAAAAAAGTCATGAAATTAATTCTCAGATCAGAGGAACCGTAATCAAAAAAACCTTTCCCGGTGTATAAATAGCTGCCCTGTAGCGCCTTGAGCTCAGTTCCGGGGGTCAGTGTTTCCGGATGGCTGCTCGAGAGGATTACTGCAGGTTCAATGCTCACGAGCGCGACCAGCTTGTTTGAGGAGACGACCCCCTGGGACTCCAGGAGGAATTGATTGTCCAGAGGAGCGGCGAGAAGGAGTGTAGACAGACTGTTCCCGTGGTCATCCCTTAGCGATTCAGATGCCATGATATATGGCTTACCATTTATTTCTGTCATAAATGCCTGTTGATGACTCATCTGAATAAGCAGCGGAACCGGATCAAGCAATTCTGCAGGAGGAGTCTCAGGATATTTCATGTATACTTCCCTTAATGAATGCTTCTTATCCAGCAAAAAAATATAGTGGACATCAGGCAGGGTCCTTATTACAGAGGATTTTGGAAGCCAGGCTGGAGGCTCATTATGATATATGGTCCGGTCTTTCCCGGGTGGCAATGATTCCCACTTTGCGGCAGGCGAGTTTACATAATCCTGAAGACCCCTCTGCGAAATAAGTATTTTCGTGCTCTGCATGAATCTGTCAACATATCCATCAAAGAGCATCCGGTTTTCATAAGCCTCCTGCTCAAGCCTGTCTTTAAGCTGCTCGCCGAATGTTCTCTTCATGGATTTACGGTGTATCGGGTCGAGCAGTGCCCAGGTCACAATGCCAACCAGCAGCGTGATCAGTGTCATTTTAAGGGTAAGAGGGAGTTTCCTGAAGCAGGTCATGACTAACTGCTCCCGTCATGTTTTATAGCTGGTTCCCCGGTCAGTTCATTTCCTGTAAAAATCCATCCTGCCTTTCTGAGGGATGAAGAAGGGACTATGCCGAATGATGCATCAATTACATCAGCGTGTCTGATGAGGTAATCTATAAGGTCGGCTACGGGCTTTTTTTTCTGACTCTCGCCGGTCCATGCGGTAAGGTTATATGTATGATAAATCCTGTAATTGCCTGACACAAGATACTCCTGCACATCCGGGCTGTACCCGTCTATTCTGAGGGGTTTCAGCTTTACTCCCTGCAAGTACCGGTAATGGGCCATATAAAGGGTTTCAAATCCGGCTATCGCATAATCATTGTTATACACTTCGAACATAACGTCCTGTATGCTGCCGACAGTCCGTAACCTTGCACTGAAGTGGTCTTCATCCGACAGGAGGAGTCGCCAGTGCCCTGGTCTGGTTTTGCAATGAAGCCTTGCAGCCGATATAATGGGGACGTCAGGTCCGGGCCTTCCTCCTGCTGTTTTTAATTCAGACCACCGGTGTATTTTCCCCTGGAAAATCTGCTGAGCCTGCTTAAATGTAATGTCATCAACCGGATTTACAGGATTTACCAATATCGCAAGAGAGCCGATCCCTAACGTATGATATGTCAAGTCCGGATACCTGTCGGTCCCACCGGGTGGACAGCAGAACCCGGCGATGTCTACGGCTTTTCGCATAAGCAGTCCCGCTGATATTCCGCATGTTCCTTCATTAACAGCGATTTTCAGATTGTTTTCGCGGGCATATTTATTTATTAAAGGGAGAAGTGCTGGATACAGGTGCTGGTCCAGAGTTACTGCAAGATCAGCATTTTCAGCCCAGTTTTCATATCGTACCGGCTGCTGTTTCCACTCATCAGGCATGTCTAACTGTTTGGCGGGGCCGGAAAAAGCCTCACCACGAAAGTCATGCCAAATCTCGCTCAGGGCCCAGGAGGTGAGAAACAGAATAATTGCGACGGTACAATACAAAATTATTTTTCTTCTTGCGATCATTGGCGGACCAGCTTGACATCCGGCATTCTTTCTTTGAACGCTGTTCCGATACAGTCAGTTTCACATTTGTCACATGAGCCTGCAGTGCGTATGACTACCTTGTACCCCTTAATTCTGACCAGCTCAACAGAACTGTCATGGGGTTCCAGCAGCCAGTTTAAATTATGCAGTATTTCCAGTACCTGCTTTTCCATCTATCCTCTCATGCATCTTTCCAGTGACAACCCGTATCAATGATTAAAGCAGTCTCTTGTCGGCCAATCTTTCTTCACTATTACCGCTGTCAGATATTATAATTCTTATAAAGCTCTATCCGTACGGGGCAATTGCAATAATAGGAAGAAAATCCGAATGACATCTTGTAATTGCATGTCTTGTTTGTGCCTGGTATTACAAACAACAGTCTGTGATCAATTAGTCGCTCAACGTCACAGAGACACTTATCACTGCCGGAAAGGCAGGAAAAATCCTTTCTGCAATGAGTGGCCTGGTTTAAGATGTCCGCATCCAGTTTTAGAGGCATAATTCAGATAGTTAGAAAAAAACCACTCTTTTTTATAACATAAACAGCTGGACAATATCAGGTAAAGGATTAGTAATTTAAGGGTGATGAAATCTACCTACTTTGCGATAGACAGAAGCTTTGTTCTGAGGTTGATTTTTGTATTGTTTATAGCGAGTTTCTTCCTGATATTCTTACGATGGGCCTTGACCGTATCCAGGGAGACATTCAAAATCACCATTATGTCCTTGTCCTGTTTTCCGTCTTTTATCAGATCAGCAATCATGATTTCCCTTGGTGTAAAGTCAAGATACTGGTGTGAGAGTTTTGCTGAAAATGGCGAAATGATGTCGTTCAGATTGGCTTCAATTATATTCAGATAAACCAGTTCATCAGCCAGGGCACTGCTCTTTTTCAGATTGTATACATAAGGCATGATCAGATGTTTTATATTTGACAACATGTTGTTCTGGAATTCCTTCTGGTCCAGTTCCCTCTGTTTCAATAAAACCTTCAGGGCCGTGTTGCTTTCTTCCAGTTCTTTTGCGTGGAGCTGCAGTTCCTTCTCTGCCTGCCGAAGCCTCTCAATCGCAGACTCAAGGTCTATTGTCCGCTCAGCTACTTTTCGTTCCAGGGCTTCCCTGTGGTCCTTCAGCTTTTGGTCCATTTCATGTTTATAAAAGGCTATCTCAACCACAACCCGCAGGTCCCTTTCATCAAAAGGCTTGCTGATATATCCGAAGGGCTCTGTATCTTTGATCCTCTTCAGCATTTTTTCATCCGAGTGTGCGGTGAGATATATAATCGGGATACTTAAACCGGACCGTATCTGTCCCGCAGCCTCAATTCCGTCCATTTTCCCGTCCAGAACTATATCCATCATAACAAGGTCAGGCCTGTCCTCAGCCGCTCTTTCAACAGCCTCTTCCCCTGAGAACTCTGTGGATGTAACATGATAACCCATTTGTTCAAGGCTGTTTTTTATCCGCATGGCTGTTATGCCTTCGTCTTCAACTACCATGATGCGTTTCTTTGACATTATTCCCGGTCCTTATATAATTATTAATCTGCCATACAAATGATGAATTTGTGTCATTCCGGCCCCGACTTTTTCGGGATCCCGATATATCGGGGCTTGTCCGGAATCTTTCAACTACGGATTCCCGACGCGCTTCGCTTGCGGGAATGACGGATGATTGTATTGCTAGCCAGTATAATAACAGACAGTTCTATTCTTCTTTAAACTTTAAATCCATCCTGATCTGCCCCGCAGAACCGATACTTATCAGCTTTGTGTAGTGAATTGAATAGAGATGATTTGCCCTGTCAGGACTGCCGTGCGTGGCCATTACATTAGCTATGTAGACTGTGTGGTCCCCGGTCTCTATCTGCTTCACTATTTTGCATTCATAGGCTACTGTAGAGCCTTCAATCATCGGCGGCTTTACACACCTTGAATGTACAGGTCTGAATTCAGTCTCCTGAAACTTGTCCATGTCCCTCCCGCTTTTTGTACCGCAGGTCCACGCGTCTTTTTCCTGTCCCTCAGAGGGGAAGCAGAGCACGAACTCCTTATGGTGCTCGAGGCATTCATGGGAGTATTTCCCCCGGCCCACGGAAATCGCTATCATCAAAGGGTCCCATGAGGTGAACATCCACCATGAGATGCCCATGATATTAGGCCGGTCCCTTTTGTCCTGTGTTACCACCAGTGCATAAGGAAAAGGTGAGGCCAGTTCAAGGGCCTGATGCCTGTCAAGTTCTTTCATGAATTACCTCCTTGTGAATAGGGTTCAAGGATTCAAGGATTTGAGGGTTCAAGTGAAAAAACAACTCCATCACTTGAATCCTTGGCCCCTGGACCCCTTGAACCCTTTGGAACAAAGTTCAACATAAAATAAATATTACCAGATAACCCCGGCAATTCAAACATTATCAGAGAGAAAATCCTCTGTCTCCCTTAATGCTGGAATGCCGGCACGACCGCCGGGCTGCCTGCATTTGAGCGCTGCAAATGCTGATGCAAACCGAACGACCTCTTTAATGTCCCATTTTTTCATCAGGCCGTATATATATCCGCCATGAAACACATCGCCTGCTCCAGTAGTGTCTGCGACCTCAACCCTGAACGCCGGGGTACGGAAAATATCATTTCCGGCAATCGTTATGCTGCCTCTTTCACCCAGCGTGATTGTTGAGACTCTGGAGCCGAATGAATTCATCTGCCTGACTGCAGACTCTTCGTCGAACGTTTCACCTCCGGCAAATTCTCTGCCGAATTCCTCAGAAGCAACTACATAATCACAAAGGCCGGCGAGTTCGATCATGCCTTCCCGGACCCTTCCAGCGTCCAGCATAACAGGGATGTTTTTTTCACGGGCCTTTATTGCCGCATGAAAAGAGGCCTCTGTCATGAGCCCGTCAATGAGAAGAAAATCTGTATTGTCCAGAAAATTGCCGGGCAGTTCCATGGGCTTCAAAGGTCCTGCAGAAGGTCTTTTCCAGAAGATGGTCCTCCTGCCACTCCCTTTTTCGACTGCTATAAATGCGACCTGTGAACAGGATTGCGGCCTTACTGTCAGCCCGTTGATGTCGACTCCTTCAGCTTTCAGCGAATCTGCTATCTTCCTTCCTGCCTCATCATCACCTGTAATCCCGTGGAAGCTGCAATCTACCCCAAGTCTTGAAAGACTGACAAGCGCAGTAGCTACAGGGCCTCCTCCTGCTGTTGTCCAGTCGATAACCTCTTTTTTTGTATCAGGCGCGGGGAAGGAATCTATATAGAAGAGATTGTCAAGGGAACACTGTCCGAGACCGACAACTTTCATCCCGCACTTCCTGCTGTTTTAATAAATGTGTTTTTGCCTGTGACTTTTGAAAGCAGGCGGGCAGCGTCCTTTCCAAAAAGTCCGGCCCTGTCAGGTTCTGTCCTGTCCCAGCTTGTCAGCTCGGACTTTAAAAATGTCCGGTAGAATTTTATAAGGGCCTCGCGATCTTCTTCTGTCAGCTGGTCCACGATTATTCTGCCGCCGAAATAGTCACTCATATGAGGCATCCTTTTTAACGGGGCATGGAACTGATCAAAATATCCGCTGATCCTTTTCTTCCCGCTTTCAGTCCCGCCGTCCGTTCCGCATACAATGAAGGTAGCTAAGATCTTTCCGTCAAGTATTTCAGTCTGAGATGTGAGGAATTCCAGCAGTCTGTTATGGATACCGCCTATCCAGACACCGGAGCCTACTATAAACGAATCATATCCATTAGCTGTGCGGTGAAAAGACATGTCTTCTATATTAAGCAGATCAACTTCTCCACTCATACCGTTTCGTATCCAGCCGGCCGTGTCCCTTGTAGCACCGTATTTTGTGGCATAGATCAATGCCGTCTTTGATTTGTCTCCCTTCAGACTTGTGATGCTGCACCCGAAATTCAGGGCTGCAAGCGACCAGGCTGCTTTAACCAGGAAATCTCTTCTGCTGATAAGATCAGATGGCATATCACCCTCCCCGATACGAACGGTCTTGTGACGAATTCATCACTCCTGCATTGTAACATTTCCTCGCCTCACCTGTTTACAGTTCAATGAATTCCTTTGGCGCAAAATTGGTCCCCATCGTCCAGACCGTGGCGGACCCCTTTTTCATCCTGTAAATGGCCAGAAAGTCATATCCCCACTTCTCAACCCATGGCTTCATGAAATCACGGGCCAGCACTACTTCCTTTTTTAAATCAGGGTCCTCCACAAGCTCGACCGTGCCGCTGATTCTGACCTGGGTGAGTCCTTCGAATTTGCCGTTGTTGAAGCTCATCTCCACATTCGGATTAGCGGAGAGCTGCTTATGAAGGTCTTTATTCTTTCCTGTATGAAACAGGATACCGCTTTCGTCTGCCCTGTACAGCAGAAGTCCCCTTACATGGGGCTTATCGCCTTCGACAGTTGCGAGGTGAAAAATTGGGTTTGCGTTCAGAAATGCGAGAATTTCGTTCTTGTTCATATTGATCTCCTTTCTTAAGGTGTTGATACCTGCATTTCTAAATTCGTACGATGTTATCCAATCATCGTCATTCCGGCTTGTCCGGAATCTGTCCTGTAAAAGTCCTTAGAATCCGGGGTAAGTTATCTCCTTTCTCCTTATTTCTCCGCAAAGGCAAACAGCCTCCTGAATTCAAGCTCTATGCCATTGTCTGTCCTGCTGTTTTCAAACCGCATGGCTACTGCGTATTTGAGATATTCCTGCTCCCTTTCAGGCAGGACCGAGAGGTACGGTCGCAGCCCAGCAGATGCCAGCCAGTTCATGAGCTCGCCCGTGCCTGTAAAAACCGTTCTGAAACATTTACAGGAGACATCGACCTTTCTGAAGCCTGTCGAGGTCAGCAGTTCTACGTATTCTTCCTTGTCCGGCAGATACCAGGGGAACTCCCATTTTGAATAAAAGCCCTCAAGCATGAGGTCAGACACGGCGCCATTGATGTTCTCAAAGAATGCCGGACAAAACTCTCTGGCCGGGATATGGACAGCGATCCTTCCTCCATGTCTGAGCGATATGAACATGCGCTTCAGTGCTTTTCCCTGGTCCTTCACCCACTGAAGGGCAAGATTGGAGAAGACAAGATCGAACCTGTCCGTAAATTCCATTTGTTCTGCAGCTGTAAGCATCAGTTCAATATTACTGTAAGAGGCGGACTTCGCCTTTGCCCTTGCGAGCATCTCTGCAGAAGGATCGATGCCGACCACAAATCCGCTCTCAGCGCGCCTTGCGAGCTCGACAGTGAGCGTACCGGTGCCGCAGCCGATGTCGAGTATTACGTCACTGTTCCTTATTCCTGACAGGTCCATCAGGTCCATTCCCGAACTCCTCCGGTCTCCCTGTGCTGAATCGTATAATGCTGCATCCCACTTCATGACGCACCTCCCCAAAAAAATAAAAAAAGCCACGGGGTTTATTCCGTGGCTTCTGAAGTTTGCTTATTATCCGGTTAACGGTTAATAGAACGCCTCCTCTGCCACGGCGCGTATGTGCCATGCGGCTTTAAGGGTCCTCTTTACTGTAATCGGATTTGGGTTGAACATGATTTTAAGTATAGAGAAAGCTGTTTTGCGTGTCAAGGGAAATTTCGCGAGCAACTGATAGGGGTCAGGGCTTGTTTCTTGCAAAAAAGCAAAATGAAAGACTTGACTGAGTACTGAGTACTGAAAATAGATCAATATATACAAGGCATTCCCATTTATTTCTCATTGACTTAGCGAATAATGAAGAATACAGGGCAACCATACGATATTTATCTTCGCACCATGCCCCTATTTCCGGTGTCACCAATCCGTCATCGTCTATAGCCTGATATTTTCCCATGTCCCTAATTCCCCCAATAAAGATGATTTTAAAATTTGCCCGAGACCGTCAACAAATATACCATATTTTTTTGACATTCAGCTCTACTTTCTTTTATCCTTAAATCCATGAAAAAGCTCTGGGGTGGAAGGTTTTCCGGCAGTACGGAAAAGACAGTGGAGGACTTCACGGAATCCGTATCTTTTGACTCTCGCCTGTGGAAATATGACATTGAAGGAAGCATTGCCCATGTCACAATGCTGGGCAGGCAGAGGATCATTTCAAAGAAGGACGCTGCGCTGATTATCAGGGGATTGAAAGAAATCCGGTTGGAGATCGAAAGCGGCAAGTTTAAATTCAGCCAGGCCCTTGAAGATGTGCATATGAATATTGAAAGCGCCCTTATCAGGAAGATAGGGCAGGTAGGCGGGAAGGTCCATACTGCCAGGAGCCGCAATGACCAGGTGGCCCTTGATATCAGGCTTTATCTGAGGGACGAAATCTCGGATGTCATACAGTTAATCAAGCAGCTACGTAAGGTGTTTGTCACCCTTGCTGAAAAGAACATTGATACGGTTATGCCCGGCTATACGCACCTTCAGCGGGCCCAGCCGGTGCTATTGTCCCATCACCTGCTTGCGTATTACGAGATGCTGGGACGCGACCTCGAAAGGTTTGGCGACTGTCTCATGAGGGTGAATGTCCTTCCGCTTGGTTCTGCTGCGCTTGCAGGAACGACTCTGCCGATCGACAGGCACTATGTTGCAAAACTGCTTAAATTCCCTGCTGTGTCTGAAAACAGCATTGATACCGTATCCGACAGGGACTTTGTTGCTGAGTTCATTGCAGCGGCGAGCATACTTATGGTCCATCTTTCGAGACTGTCTGAAGAGTTTATATTATGGAACAGCGAGGAGTTTAAATTCATCGAACTCCCTGATGCCTTCACGACCGGCTCTTCAATTATGCCTCAGAAGAAAAATCCCGATGTGCTGGAGCTTACGCGGGGGAAGACTGGAAGGGTTTACGGAAATTTAGTGTCTATACTCACGATCATGAAGGCCCTGCCGCTTGCATATAACAGGGACATGCAGGAAGACAAGGAACCGCTGTTTGATACCGTGGATACAGTCACATCATGTCTGAGTGTCCTGATAAAGATGCTGCCGCTGGTGCGCTTTAACCGCAAGGTCATGGAAAAGGCGACAGCAGCTGGATTTCTTACGGCCACTGACCTTGCGGAGTATCTTGTGCGAAAAGGGGTTGCCTTCAGGGACGCCCACAGCATTACAGGAAGAGTGGTCAAATACTGTATAGATAACAATAAAACACTGAATGATATGGATCTGAAGGAACTTAATGAGTTTTCAGGTTTAATCAGGGAAGACATCTTTCATTATATGTCCGTAGAAATGTCGGTAAACGGCAAGAAGTCCCACGGCGGTACTTCCAGGGAAAAGGTGCTGCCCAGGATTAAGAAAGTAAAAAGTGGGAAGTAGGAAGTGGGAAGTGAAAATCGGAAGAAATAGATTAATTAATATTAGCTCAGCAATTAAATGCCGCAATTTGTCATTCCCGCTTGTCGGGAATCTGTTGGCTTGTCTTGCTGAAAACAAAGAAAGATTCCGGACGAGCCGGAATGACAGTGTTCATGTATTTTATTGCCGGTTTAATAAATGCCTGAGGATTGGTTTTTGCATTTTACTTCTTACTTCTCACTTCTTACTTCTCACTTCTATAACCGGCTGCGGCAGGAGAGGAGACCCGGTACTCCCTACATATGATGAAAAGGCTGTTCAGGAGGACAAAGGGACAGACAAGGAACAGAAGAAAGAAGACACTGGTATCGTTCCTGATCAGAAAGCCCCTGTAAAAGTAGAAACGGCGGTTGTTGTACCAGATGCCCCGACTGAGGTTGCAGCTGTTCATACCGGCAAAAGCATTGTCCTGGTGTGGAAGGAAGTCCTGAAACAGGGTGTTAAATCATACCGGATATACCGTTCTTCCGGTCAAGGTCATGTCCTCATAGCGGAAACCGTCAGCCCTGCATTTACGGACCGGGACATAGTGAAGGACAAAAAGTATATTTATAAGATAACAGCAGTCGGGCAGTCAGAAAGTCTTCCATCAGAAGAAATTACAGTATTGACAGAGGGCGAATGAAATATGAAGGAAAAGATAAAGAAGGCGTTTAAAGACAGTATAACAGTCAAACAGCAGTTTCTTGAGTCGCATTTGGATACAATCATCGAGGTGTCAAAACTCATTGCAGACACCTTCAGCAGGGGGAACAAACTACTGCTCTTTGGAAACGGCGGAAGCGCCTGTGACGCTTCACATATTGCTGCTGAATTTGTAAACCGGTTTAAGAAGGAACGGCCTGCGTTTCCTGCCCTTGCGTTAAATACGGACATGGCAGTGCTTACTTCCATTGCTAATGATTATGACTATTCCGAAATTTATGCCCGCCAGATGAAGGCATTTGCCCAGGACAATGACGTGGTAATTGCCATCAGCACAAGCGGCAGTTCTCCCAATGTGATAAAGGCCGTAAATGTGGCCAGGAAGAAAAAACTGAAAACAATCGCATTTACAGGTGGCAAAGGCGATGAACTGGCCTCCAGGTGCGATTATGTATTTGCCGTGCCTTCAAGCGATACCCCGAGAGTGCAGGAGACCCACATAACCCTTGCCCATGTCCTCTGCCAGATGGTGGAGGAGATTCTTTTTGAGGCCCACAGGGCGAAGTAGCGGGTCGATATTCCCTCTCTTATGTAAGAGGGGGTCAGGGGGAGTTATTTAAAGTAACCCCCTCAATCCCCCTTAACCAAAGGGGGAAGTATCCGGTCCCGAAATCTTCCTATTTTCGACAGGACTATTTAAAAGAGATATATTTTGTATCCGAACGGACTGGGTAATGTCAATCATTTTGTGTAAATTCCTTTAAGGGCTTCTTACCCCATTGTTCGTTTAGGTGACTTAGCACTGCATAGACGATTCTTTCGATACT
>QZIL01000007.1 GCA_003599025.1 Nitrospiraceae bacterium
TACCTTCGCATCATTATCATCACAGTCTACTGCTCCGCACGCCCCCCCCTCACGATAATATCCGTCTCCATCGCTGTCGGTACATGTCTGCCCGTAGGTAAAAGGAGAGAATACTAACAGGACCACAGAAAACAGAAGAAGAAGAAAGTAACGACGGTTATACATTTTTACCTCTCTTAATGATATATGCTTCAGATGTGTGAAGATTGTAACGGACCTTATTTTAGATAGAGCAAAATGTATACCATTAAAAACAGGACAGAAAATCATTATAACCATAGAGATATAAGGGATTGCAGAACTCCTCTAATGCCAAATTGGCAAAAAGCTGTCATTTTGACGTGGCAGTATTGTGCGAAGCAAATGCGTTTCCTGATTACCGGACTGCATACATTATCATAATGAAAAAGGGCCGGCTTCCTTCTGAAAACCGGCCCTCAAATTAGAGGCTGTGCATCATTTCAATCAGTCAAGTCTTACTGGCATTGCCCTCCCGCTTTCATAAGGAACAATCCGTATGGTGATGACTGCAGTTCCTGTGATCCGCCTGTTATAAAGACATTTCCGGCGGAGTCAGATGTTATGCCATGCGCCCAGATTTTATAAGGTCCGTCAAAGAACGAAGCGAACCTGGGGTTTCCGTCATTGTCGTAGCTGAGAAGGTCTACTCCCTGGGCGACTCCGAATTCAGCCCCGCCTGTCACATATACATTCCCTGCATTGTCCAGCGCAAGGTCTTCTGCATAGGCGCTGAGAATTTTTGACCTGTACTGTTTTTTCCAGAGGAGGTCCCCTGACGGGTCCAGCTTAAACGTAATGTACTCATAGCCGACGTTGCCCTTTATGTATGCAAAGCTCCCGTCTGTCCCTCCTGTCACATAGGAGTTCCCGGCTGCATCCACCACAATCTCCCTACCGTAATCATCAGAGAGAGAGCCCAGTTCCTGTGTCCACAGGTGTATGCCGTCAGTGCTGTACTTCATGACAACTATATCTGAATCAAACTGCGAAGCGCCCCTGTCAACACGCCTGTTCCCTGCTGCATAGACATTTCCGGCACCATCTACGTCAAGACCGAATGCATACACGTAGGAAGGCAGGATGACCGACTTCCTCCAGAGCTCGTTGCCTCCGGCATCGTACTTGATGACGCCCATGCTGTACTTCCCCCCCTGGCTCGTTACGTATACATTGCCCGCAGCATCTGTTGCAACACCCAGTCCGAAGCCGGGAGTGATCACACTCCATAACTGGTTGCCGTCGGGGTCAAACTTGAAGACAATGATTTTATACTGTGCAGCCGCGCTCCCCCTTTGTGATCCGACCACATAGGCATTCCCCGCTGAGTCAACGTGAAGACCTCCTCCCAGCCAGTCACGCTCTATGGTGCCGAACTGTCTGGTCCACATCATGTTGCCGGCAGCGTCGTACTTTATCAATACGAAGTCGTCAAGCCCAACCTGTCCTGCAATGTCAGCACCTGTTTCTGCCGCGACATATACCGTGCCGCCCGGTCCCATTTCCACGTCAGCGCCGTTCATGCTGCTTGCGTAGTTTATTGACAGCTGTATGTAACCGTCGCATACCGTGTCACAGGCATCACCGAACATATCGCCATCGGAATTCGCCTGGTCAGGGTTTGGTACATATATGCAGTTGTCACATGCGTCTCCGACTCTGTCTCCGTCACTGTCAGTCTGAAGCGGGTTGGGTACAGCATCGCAGTTGTCTGCGTCGCCGCACACGCCGTCCCCGTCAAAATCGTCAAAGAAATCGTAAGGACATATGTCCACGTTCCCGCAGAGTCCGTCATGGTCCGCGTCATTTATGGGATCATTGGGACATGTATCACAGGCGTCCCCCACAAAGTCGATATCAGAGTCAGTCTGATCAATATTGGGGATGTCGGGACAATTATCGAGGTTGTCCGTCAGTCCATCATTGTCAATATCAAAAACAATCGGATATGTGTGTGGCTTATATGTCCTGAGGTACCACGGGCCGCCGTACATATTGAATGTTTCTGTCGGACCTACGCCGTTTGCAAGGTCGGCAAATCCATGGCAGGTGCTGCATGCCGCAGCCGATGTCGAGGCCCCGCCTGCGTTAAACAGCGGGTCATTCCATTTGCTCTGGTCTGTAAGCTCAACATATTTGCCTTTAGCAGCGTCATATGTCAGGTTTACAAATGAACCTGCCCATACAGTGGTCATCCTTGTGAAGCTTGAAACAACCGACCGGGCGGAATCGAAGGTCGTACCGTGAACATCATGACAGGTGGCACAATCACTGATCCCGATATGGTAACCATGGAGGTTCCCGTTTTTAAAGATACCGCCGTAGATCAGTGTATATTTGTCTTTCCTGAAGTTTGTCTCTAGGTCCGGCGCAGGTGTTACCGTGTCAGTATACCAGCTTTTGTCGTGGCAGCTGTAGCACAGCTGGAAATTGTCGCCCTGCAGGTCCCCTCCATGAAGTGACTGCAGTCTCTTGCCTTCATAAAAACGGTATTCTGTAGGGTTTACAATAAAGTCGTTTGTTGCGACATCAATGACCCTTGAATAAGAGTGGTCGAGGTGCCGCGAGGAGGCATCGTGGCATATTACACAATCGATCTGCCCGCTTCTTCCGTGGCCGTTTACGTAAAACCCGAAGGTTGTCCCGTTACCGGCAACATTCGGCGCGCTGACCCCGGTGCCGTCGGGCAATGAGTTTGACGGGGCATTGTCATGGCATCCTGCGCACCACAGTTCCTTGCCGCTTTTTATCACCCTGCCGCTGTAAATACCCTCCCTCCAGTTGGCTTTTGCACCTGAGACCGGATCATTTACCCCGTCATATGAACCGCCCGGACTGTGGCATGTAATGCAGACCGAGGTCCCGGCAAGGTCCTGCCCGTCTTTAAATACCGGGAATTTATTTGTATCATGACAGACACTGCATGTTATGAAAGGGCCTTTCCTGTCGTCAACGTCATTCTCAGTATGTGTCGAATGGCTCTGAAAAGTCCCTCTGCCCTCGCTGAATTTCCCCGGAGCGTATTCATAGCCTGCGTCATGCCCGTGGCAGGAGCCGCAGTTGGTGCCTGTTCCGCCGGAACCATGAGCGAAACCGCTTGAATGCCTGTGGCAGTCTGTGCATTTCTGCCCGTTATAATGTGACTGGCCGCCCGGAGAAGTACCGTCCCTGCGGTGGTACCTGGTTTGCGTGTGGCACATTTCGCAGATGTTCTCATTATGGCGTGGTCCGTCTGCGAATGAACCAGGGCCGGAAGGAGAAGTGAATTCAACAAACTCCTGTATATTAAGCCCTGTCACCGGATTATTGAAGCAGACATATTCTTTTATGAACATACCGTAATCTGTTCCGAATACATTGTTCTGTTCCTGTGCATGAGGGTTATGACACGTCACGCACCCCTTGTCTCCCATGTTCCAGCTTCCGTATCTCGTGCCTGTTACTGCTGAGGAATGCGAGGCAACATTGGGGGCCGTACCGTAGCCATAAGGAGGTGCCTGAGGGTATAGTGCCTTGAGTGTGCCGTTTAGCGGATTGGACGTGTCTGCAGGGTCAGCATGGCAGCGCTGACATGCAAAACGTATCGGGTCCTTGAAATCCGCAGCATGACACTTGCCGCAGCTTAATGCATTATTCTGGTCATGGACCGTGTTGTCGGCGTTTAACAGTGTAAAAAAATGAGGGGAGTCTTTCGGACTTGTCTTGGTATTGCAATTGGGTACTGCACAGTCGCTGTCTGCGGCATCAACCCTTCCATCGCAGTCATTGTCTATGCCGTCACTGCAAATCGGGTCTCCGTTATGCCTTTCAAGCACATATGGGTTGACATTGGGATTATTGTCATTGCAGTCTCCTGCGCATACCGGGACACCATCTCCGTCCGCGTCAACGTCTGTCTTGGCCTTCCAGCCGTCACAGTTGGAGTCTTTCCCGTCACATATTTCAGGGGCACCAGGATATACCTTGGGATCATTGTCATCACAGTCCGGCGTGCCGCATAAACCGGCTATATCAAATCCGTCTCCGTCAGCGTCGGTAATTGCGGGGCAGTTGACTGCATTGGGGTCTGCGCAGTCCTTAAGTCCGTTGCAGTCGTTGTCCTTGCCGTCAGTGCAGAGTTCAGGTGCTCCGGGGTAGATTGTGTTATTCGTATCATCACAGTCTGTTCCGCCGCAGTAGGAAGCGGTAAAACCGTCGCTGTCAGCATCAGGACAGATACATCCTGCTTCATCAATCTGACCGTTGCAGTTGTTGTCTTTATTGTCCGAGCACCATTCCTGCGTCCCGGGGTTGATGAACCGGTCATTGTCATTACAGTCGGCCGGCACTCCGCATGAGCGGTATCCATCGCCATCAAGGTCTCTTTCATTGACAGGTATTACATAATCACAGTTGTTGTCCTTGCCGTCGCAGAGTTCGGGGGCCTTGGGATAGACCGTCGGGTCATTGTCATTGCAGTCGTTCTTGCACACAGGAACGCCGTCTCCGTCGTTATCTACATCCGTGGAGGGTTTCCAGCCGTCACAGTTTGAGTCTTTGCCGTCACAGATCTCAGGTGCCCCCGGATAAACTTTTGGATCGTTGTCATCGCAGTCTGTTTTAGCGCCTTTCCGACATGATGCATTGCCGGGACTGCCGTAGCCGTCGCCGTCATTATCTATACATGTTTGCGCTGAGACAAAGGTGAGTTGAACAGATGAAATTAACAGGAACAGTGAAAATAAAAGGACAAAATAATAGCACCGCTTAAACATGGTATTCCCCTCCTGATATAATTAATATTCAAAACTGATCATTAGAAATGAATAAATTGTAATTGAGCAAGTTGCATGCCATGGCCGGAGTTCAGGAAAAGAATTGAATTATAATGATATATATATAAATAACAATTAGTTATAATGTCATTGCGGCATGATTGTTGTCATTATGACATGATTGAAATCAGAATGGAGACTTATTTCTGAAGGGCATATTTCTCAAACAGTCGTAGTCCTTCAAGATGCTTGTCTGTAAAGTCATATGAGATAATGTTCCAGTAATGGACGAGGTCTTTTTCACTGATCCATTTTCTCTGAGGCGCTTCCCTGGCTATCAGGGGCAGTTTTCTGTCCGCATATTTTTTTGCATTTATTAAATCCAGAGACAGTTTTTTTATAAGATCAGTTTTTTCTTCAAGGGCCTTTTTTCTTACGACCCAGAGTGCATATACAAACGGAAGTCCGGTATATTTGTGCCATAACTCTCCGAGGTCATACATGTAGAGTTTAGAGTTATCAGCATGAAGACCGGACATATGTTTTCCTTTCTTAATCCCTGACACCTGACTCCTGAGTCCTGACTCTATTTTTTTTGCTTCATGCATTGCGGTATCGCCGATATGAAGGACTGCAGAGGAAGATGACAGGATATTTTTTACACTGCGCAGCTCAGTCTTTCTGAATTTGCACTCTATTGAACAGAATTCCCTGAGTATTATCTTCAGCATGGCAACAGAAGTATCAGACTCTGAGGAAACAGCAATGGTCCTGCCGCCAAGTTCATTGAGCGGTACGAGCGAAAACAATAAGATGCTTCTGATCGGGCCTGTGGAGCTTATGGAGTGCCAGGGGAGTATGCGGTACCTGTTTTTGTTTTTCAGAAATTCTATGGAAGAAGAAGGGCTGATGTCCAGCTCCCCGGTACGCAGCATTCTGTTCAGCCTTGAAGGGACGCCTTTAATGAATGTATATTCTGAATTATTACAATGAGTATCAAGATAGTGAAATATGGGGAACAGATTGGCATAAGGGATCCTGCCTATTTTAAGTTTCATGTTTTTCAATTTATCCCTTTATAACTCCCAATGGCCTGAGCCTTGCGACTTTCTTTGAGAGCCCTGCATTATGGACTACATTCACTACGTTTGATACATCTTTATATGCCTCGGGCATTTCCTCAGCAAGTGTACTTCTGCCGGTGGCCATCACTATTATCCCCATGTCTTCCATCTCTCTCCATATTGCACGCCCTTTGGCTGCTCTCATCGCCTGGTTTCTTGACATTGCCCTGCCTGCGCCGTGGCATGTGGAGCCAAAAGACTCCCTCATGCCTTTGTCTGTACCAAGAAGTACATATGATGCCCTGCCCATGTCACCCGGTATTATAACAGGTTGACCTATATGTTTATATACCCCCGGCAGTTCTGCATGTCCGGGGGCAAAGGCCCTTGTTGCGCCTTTGCGGTGGACTATAAGCTTTCTCTTTATGCCGTTGACAGTATGTTCTTCAACCTTTGCGATATTATGCGCGACATCATATATAAGACCCATCCCTACATCCCTGGGTCCGGTGTTGAGTACATTAATAAAAGACTCTTTTACCCAGTGCATGATGAACTGTCTGTTGGCCCATGCGTAATTGGCAGCGGCCCTCATGGCAGACAGATAGTCCCTTGCCTCAGGACTGTCAAAAGGGGCACATGCCAGTTCCCTGTCAGGAAGTTCAATGTTGTATTTATGAGCTGCCTTCTGCATGATCTCGAGAAAGTCTGTGCAGACCTGATGTCCGAAGCCCCTTGAGCCCGTATGGATCATTACTGTAATCTGGTCTATGAACAGGCCGAGACCGGCTGCAGCAGCCTCATCATATATTTCGTCAATATACTGTATCTCCGCAAAATGGTTTCCTGAACCGAGGGTGCCGAGTTGTGCGCTTCCCCGCTCATATGCCTTTTTACTTATAAGATCAGGGTCTGCACCCTCGATACACCCCTCTGACTCGGTGTGCTCCAGGTCTGACCTGTCTCCAAACCCCTGCTCAACCACCCAGCGCGCACCCTTGAGCAGGACCTTCCTGTGCTCCTTTGAATCAAGGCGCAGCTTGCCCTTTGATCCCACACCTGTCGGGATGTCCCTGTAAAAGGCAGTCACGATGTCTTTGATCCTGGGGGCGATATCTTTTTTGTAAAGATGGCTCCTCAGGAGCCTGACCCCGCAGTTGATATCATATCCGACGCCCCCCGGTGAAATGATCCCTTCTTTCAGATCAAATGCAGCCACTCCACCGATGGTAAACCCATACCCGGTATGTATATCAGGCATTGCAAGAGACGATCCCACTATGCCGGGCAGGGTCGCAACATTCGCGACCTGGTCAATTGAATGCGCCTCCAGATCCTTCTCCAGGGTTTCGTCAACATAAATAATGCCGTTGGTACGCATCCCGGCCTTGTATCCAATGGGGACCTCGACACGGTTACTGTCAATTCTTCTTAGACCTTGTACTGCCATAAGAGCACCTCTTGGTAAATTGTTATTCCCGTAATGTTACAGGATGACACTGTCTGTCATTCCGCACCTGTCTGCCGACAGGCAGGCTTGATGCGGAATCCAGTCTCGATTCCTGCCTTCGCAGGAATGACATAAACAGTTTATATCCCTGATTTATAGATTAGTTATTAAGGTACTTAATCTTTTATTATGTATAGGTTAATTATAGGTGATTTCAGAAGGGATGGAAAGTAACTTTATATATCAAATATTATCGTGGCCTCCCAGCCGTCAATGGTCTTAGTCAGGGACAGATTATGATATGTGGCTGCTTTTATAAGGAGTTTCTGCCCGTCTCTTTCAGGGTCGAAAATCCCGCCTGAAATACCGGCGCGGAATGTATCGCCCCTGATGTGCACATTGAAAACTTTCCCGGCATAACCGTATGTATCAAACAGAAATATGAGCTCGTTGAGCCACTGTACGAGGGTGTTTTCGTAAGTTTCAGCTTTAAGTGATATTTCTTTCTTTTCGGTTTCTTTTATTTTCGCGGGGTCTGTCATCAGGCTGAACATGCCGATGGCAGCATTTTCAAATATCTCTTCGAGGCTTCTGCCCCGGATTATCAGACCAACGTCTCCAGAGATGTCGAGTTGTTCGATGTCCGTCATGGTTTAATAATCTGATTAATTGGAAGACGGCTGTAATATAAAGCGCTCAATAGTGACTGTACCGTCAATCATGTACAAAGTTCCATTTAATCTGGTTATACCTGTATTGCCAGTATAAGTGCAGTCATATCCGCCTGTTATATGGACTGTTTTTTCCAAATCGAAGGTAAGGTCTTCCATATGTACCAGATCACGGCACTGGATTGTTTCACCAGCACCTGCAGCAGCATATGCTTCCCGTATCAAGTAATAATAAGAAAGAATTCCGCCGAAGATGCGAACAGGAGGTCCCCCCGGATAAATATAGGCATCATTGTCATCGCAATCCAGGTTGTTCGTGACATAACCATGTGGCTGATAGCATTGCACAATACAGAAAGCAGGATCACCATAACCGTCACCATCATCATCAGGGCACCACCTGGTTTCCGGGCTTATGGAAGGATCGGTGTCGTTACAGTCATTTATGCCTGTTGATGTGCCCCCTGCCTGGGAGTTCCAGTTATCATTAACGTATCTGTCCATGTCCTGGTCATAATCGTTCCATCCGTCGCAGTCCTGGTCGATACCGTCATACCAAATTTCAGGTGCCCATGGATACACGAATTTATTTGTATCATCGCAGTCATCCGAGACAGACAGCAGTTCGAGGCCGGTCTTATGTCCGGGAGGGCGGACGCAGGAGGTTTGGTCTGATGTCCCATCTGAATAATCATCATTATCAAAGTCCTTATACCACACCTGGTAGGGGTGCTCGTAAAAATCATTATCATCGCAGTCCGTGCCGGATTCTATCTGGCAATATAGTGGATGGCAATTGCTCCCGATGCAAACACCGCTTGGCAAAGAGGCTGTATAACCATCATGATCATAATCGCAATAGTAAGGTGTCGGGACAGAAATGAGCACTTCGTGCCAGTTTGAAGCGTTTTCAGATGCATTTATAGCCGCGACTTCTGGCCATATCGCACGAGAAGATGTACTGCAGTCATATGGGACTAATTCGATCCCGTGTGATATATCCGTTGGATATTCATTCCCTGTCGTCAGATAAATACCATCAATCAATACATCAGCCTGCCGGGACCATATATCTATATGATGAGTACCTGATGATAAAGCACCTGTTAAGTTGGTACCTTCAATGGCTGTATGAGTCCATGACCATTGGTCTTTTGCTGTAAATTTGTAAGTTCCGATACAACTGTCATCAACCCCGACCAGTACTGTATCGGCACCTGCCCTGGCATAACCACGGAGCCAGACCGTATATGTCCCGGCCGGGAATTCAAGTTCATATTTTTTATTTTCACGTCCCGATATGTCGGAGCAGGAAGGCACTGAGCGGGCAAATACCACGTCAACCCAGTAGTTGGAATTAATGACAGTGTCCGGTTGAAGCTGCGGCGTACAGGGTGGAGTGCATTCGAAATAGGAAGCCGGTCCGGGTTTGTATACACCACTTTGCCCCGCAGATATGTGCAGTGGAGCGTTATCGACGGCCCCGAAATAGTTGTTGTTCTGATAATAGTATCCGCCAACTCTATTCATTGTTACCATATAAGTGACACCTGCGCTGATAAAAACGGGGTCGTCGAAATACACGGTTTGCCAGCCGGATGCTTGCGGGTCTTCGAGCACAAAAGTCTTGTTGGCCAGTAATGTCGTGCCCTGCCATAGTCTCCCTTTATGAGTGTTCGTATTGCTGCTATGTTTGAAAAACCTGACGCCGGTTATGTATCCGTCAACATCACTTGTCCATTTAACTCCAATTTCAAAGGGTGTAGCCGGCAGATAAGCATTCAGCGGCACCTGGTCTGTGAAAATATTTTGACTCCCGGGCGACAGACTTTTCAAGTAGCCTGAATTCAGGTGTCCCCCCTGAATTGTCTGCACGGAAAAGTCACCCTGCTCATTCAGGGTATCAGTATAATATTCAGCATCAATATATGTCCCTGCCGGATCGACATAGCAGGAAGAGTCATCTTTGTCATATACAAGCAGCCCGATTCTGACTGAAGTATTCTCTGAAGGAACAGAGGGGTAAATATTTGCCCAGGGGATTTTCATTTCAACTGTATAGCCGTTATCCATATCGGAGTTGTCGTTGATTGTGCCGGTGAACTGAACGGCAGACTCCCAGTCGCTGTTCCATGAACTGTTTGGTATGCCTGATGGTGTCCCCTGTGAATCATATTGCGTATTCATGATGTTTACCAGAAACATATAGTCATCCTCAAGCATATAAGGAGCGGCAGGATCGCCTGAACCGCCGTCATTATTTAATGTATCGATCACCATACCTGCGGAATCCTCGTTCTTCAAATTCCTGTCCCTCGCACCGGTGGAGGCGTTTAATTTTGAGTCGGTCACCCTCTGCGCAAGATAAAGGGCTTCATTGTTCCACAGGGCCTGCACTGTCACAGAATTGTCTCCTTCCGTAGAACTGAATATTATGCTGTCAGTACCTGTAAATTCCGATAAATCACCGTCTATGTCCGGCACAGTGTCAGATTTCAGCAGACTGTATACATGTTCATCCGCCCCGATATCAACTGTGCCATACATAATCCTCTGACCACCTTCAAAATCAGTATCGGTACCGGCAACTGCAGAATTGTTTCCTTTGTTGATGAGAGGAGATGAAGACGAAAGATGATAATCTCTGCCTGCTTTATTTCTGAAAAAGGGCGATGAACTGATATTGTTTCCCTGATCATTGTATATGCCTGGATATGATGTGTCATACACATAATTGTCAATATTTGAATATGATACGTTAACTTCTGTAAAGCCAGGGCCCTGTTCGTATGCGGATTTTATATAGATACCATGACCGTCATGCACTGCCGTATTTCCAGATACGATGGTATTTTGCACGTCTATGGTTGTGACACCAGAAAGCCCGTTGATTTCGTCTCTGCAATTGGCCGGGTCGTCCGGAATACAGCAGATCGCAGATGAACTGCAGTGGAGTGCGTAAATCCCTCCTCCATGAAAAAGTGCATTATTGCCGGTTATTGTATTGTTAATTAACGTTAATGCTGAACCTTCAGTAACAAATAGTCCCCCTCCGCGATTTGCCATGTTGTCTGATATCATGCTGTTTATAAATGATAGTGTATTAGCCCCCCAGCTGAATACTCCTCCCCCGTCATAAGCGGCACGGTTTTCTTCTATTGAGTTATTTGCATAAGATGACAGAAGTGATGCCCCTGCGCCTGATAATTCATAAATACCGCCGCCATGAATGCCGGCGGTATTTCCGGATATGGTGTTGTGTTCAAAATTGGTTGTTAAAGTTGAGTTTGATACAGAGTGCAGATAGATTCCGCCGCCCATATAGAGGGCTGCATTCCCTGTAATTCTGTTATGGAGAAAATCCGCTGTCAGGACAGCGTCTGTTTCAGAGTAGATAAAAAGTCCTGCACCGAAGTTATTGGTGCTGTTACCGGTTATCACATTCTTGATAAATGTGGATGTTGTTGATGCTCCGGTGTAGGAGCGTATATAAATACCACCACCTTCATTCCCGGCGCTATTATCTATTACCGTGTTGCCGGAAAGCGTTACTGTTGTATCAGCATGGTCTTCAGATATTACGCACACTCCCCCGCATATGTCATCAGCGCTGTTATGTGCGATAATATTATCCGTAAGGTTCAGTGTGGTCAAAGCATTTTCTTTGGAAAAAACATAAACTCCGCCTCCGGCGGAACCGGATGTGTTATGCATTATTGTATTGTTGACAAGATTTATTGTGACGGCCCCACGATAGAAAGGAAAGACAGCAATCCCTCCGCCCGCTGCGGAATCAACCCCGTTTCTTATTGTGAAGCCCTCAAGAGTGAAATCCAGTTCGTGGACATTAACCCTGATAACTCGTTGCCATCCGCCCCCGTCAATTACGGTTAGGGAAGGGTCATTCACCCTCACTGTAAAATCGCTGTTCCAGCCCCCGAGTAATCGCAGGTTGTTTCTTGAAGGACAGCATGCTATTGATATGTTCTCTTGATATACGCCCTGTGCCACTTTAATCAGGGCTGAATCGGAGGTAGTGCTGGCGTAATCAATGGCCCGCTGAATAGTCTTGAGCGGCAAGGTGTCAGTGCCGGGATTCGCATCTGACCCGTTTGGGGAGACAGAGTACACGGTCCTGTTAAATGAAAATGATACCGGATAATCTACCGTACCGGAATTGCCGCTTAGATCGCGGCATTTTACATAATACGTTTGTGATTGCAAATATTCCATGCCGGAGACCTGATTTGTGTGTGTTGTTCCGCCTGTATCAGAAAATATGCTGTACATTGATGAGTATGGGGTATCAGGAGTGGTGGAGTACTTGCATGTTGCTGCTTCGTCCGTAGTTACCGACAATGTTACAACTGTTGTTTCCAGAGGCAGTTCCCCTGCGGGCTGGCCGTCTGATATGACCGGCGGATTCATGTCTGAGAGGGGAGGAAATTGATCGTATAAATCGATTATCTCCTGATATGACAACGCACGATTATATATACGTACTTCATCAATAACCCCTGTATATGCACGGAACATGTCATCGGCCCTCATTCCTATCCTTACAGGGCAGTTCTGGTCTGACGGGGACTGGATACCTCCAGCTTGTCCCTCAATCTGACCATCCACGTAGAAAGTAACTGTGCCAAACTCCAGAGTAACTGCCACATGCTGCCAGGCACTGAGTCCTATGGAACCGATATCGGAATAAACACTTTGTATGCTGCTTCCATTCTTAATCGTCAGACGAAGATTCTGATTGCCTTGATAATTGTTGACAAGCAGACTCCATCCTCCTTCACCTTCAGAGGCTCCACAATGATCGATTATCCTTCCATTCAGGGCTTCACCATAGGATTCAGGATAGATCCACACAGACAAAGTAAATTCCCCTGCAGTGAGGTCCAGGGAAGGGTGGTCAGGGATCTCTACATAGTCATTTATTCCATCGAAACTCAACGCATTGCCTGCCCTTCCCGTTACCCATGATGGTCCATTGATTAATGAGCCAGTATTATATCCTGCAGAATCCTGTGCTGTTGACCCGCTCCATTCATTGAATGACCAGTAAGCGACTTGTCCATCCCCGGGCATCTGGGCGTAGCCGGACTGGAAAATAAGAAGATAAAAAACCATTTGCAGAATGGCAGCTTTTACTTTGTTTTGGTTAACTAGTAGATAAGACTGATAACCTTCCATTTATAGCGCCTGTTTTTTATGTATTCAAAATAATAAAGAAGAAGATTTCAATACGGCAGAGAGCTTTTCAGACACGTATATAAATATTAGGCCATAACGACCGTGGCGTCAAGCTTTTTATTACAGGGGGCGCGTAAAGTGTAAATAAAAATGACAGGCATGGATTATATATAAATGAAAACAGGAAAACTCACTGATGATGTGGTTCCCGGATTATTAGACAGCTCCGGATGGATTGCAGGCATACAAGACTCAGTTCAGCCGGCCTTCCTGCCTGAGATTTTCGATGATTTGCTGGATCGCGGGCATGGCCTCAGCCGCTGCTTTTTCGCCTTCGAGGATCGCCTCATGCCTTTTTTCGAAATCAGAAGATCCTATGGAACCGACCTTTGGTCTGATTACCACATCAGCCTTGCTTAGCTGCTTGTAGGAGAGTTCTGAATACATGATGTTTACTGCCTGAAGTATGGTGTCAATGGTGCCTTCAGGCTGTTTTGTATTAAGGTCTGATGAGATGTCTACCGCGATGACTACATCAGCACCGTATCTCTTTGCGGCATTGACTGCAACAGGGCTTACAGTGCCGCCGTCGACATACATGCTGTCAGCAATCCTTACCGGTCTGAATACCCCGGGAATAGAGCAGCTGGCACGTACAGCTATCCCTGCTCGGCCTTTAAAGAAAACAGCCTCCTGGCCGGTCTGGATGTTGGTTGTGACTGCATAGAATGGTGTCCTGAAATTTTCAATCAGCGTATTCTTAACTGTTTTGTTTACGAATTCTTCCAGCTTCTCTCCACCTATAAACCCGTTGTCGGGGAACATAAGATCGATAATGTCACCCTTCTGAAGTGTAAGGGCAAGCTTCTGGATCTCAAAAGCATTAAAGCCGTAAGCATAAAGACTCCCTACAAAGCTCCCTGCGCTCGTGCCTACTATCATATGGACAGGCACCCTGTTGGCTTCAAGGACCTTGAGTACCCCTATATGTGCGAATCCCCTTGATGCCCCGGCACCAAGTACTACAGCGACTTTCGCAGGTTTAACGGCAGGCTTTACAGCCTCTTTGGGGGTGCATGAAGATGTAAAAACTACAAGCAGCAACACCATGATGAGGGACCTGAATTTTCCAGCCGGCCTCACTCTTACAATAACTGACATATTCAATACTCCCTGATTTATAGTGCTCTGACGCATTGGAGAGAGCGGTTTATTCGAAATCGAAAAACGGACTATATTATAAATATATAATAGCTGATTTAGCCATAGCTGGAAGCAGTGCCTTTTTAATGGTTTTACGGCAATGCCGTTATCCTGATTTATGCAACATTAAGGTCTATTGAACATGTCTGCCATTTCAAATTACAATATAATCTGTTTTCAGGTGGAAAACAGCGTACGACTACCTGTAGATTGCGGGACAGCCTCTGACATTCCTGCAGTCATATATAAAGGACATAAATGAAATATATCAGACTGATTGTAGTTACGACGATTATAGTGTCTGCTGCAGGATTTGTTGTCTGGCATCTGATGTGGATGACAGAGGTCCAGAAGAAAGTCAGGACAGGTGAGCCGTCAATCTCGTCAGCCATATCAGAGGTCAAAGAAAAAAAGAACAAAACCCGGAATGTAATTAATGATAATACAACACCTGTTGCCGTGGACGAGGCCATGTCTGAAAAGAAAAGTCCTTCCCAATCAATTCAGGCGGGACCAGGCCTTCAGCAAAGAGAAAAGCCGGCTGACAGCAAGCCTGACCCTGGTACCGGACTTTCAGCAGACGGGTCAACCCCGAAACCGGAAAAGGATCCGGGGAAGTGGTTCGAGAAGGACACTGGTTTGGGACGGAAAGTCAAACCTGTTGCCCCGGAGACAGCAAAGACTGTGAATTCGCCATCAAATGGTAAGACCAGTTCAGTAACCATAAGGAACAAGGCCAACCCTGGAACTCAGAAAATCATACCGCAGCCTGCTCCAAGACCTGACGTTATAATCCCCGCTGTGACAACATACCCGACAAGTACAGCACCTTAACGGTCATGTCTTATCATGCGCTGATAGTACGTCCTCTTCTGCTTTTATAAGTTGTGCTTTTTCCACCCAGTTGCCTCATAATAAAATGTTACCGAAGGAGTGCTGACTCAGGATTATTTTTTATAACAAGTTTTGAATATATTTTTGAGTTTAACTTCAATCG
>QZIL01000012.1 GCA_003599025.1 Nitrospiraceae bacterium
AATAGGCTTGTATTGTCATTCCGGACTTGATCCGGAATCCAGTCTTTTCAAGGTATTACAAGCCTCTGGATCCTGAATCAAGTTCAGGATGACAATTGTAACACAGTCTGTTCGCGGGAATGACGACATACTGAACATCGATGATATAACCTAATTTTGAGATAGGTTCTAGTAGTAGTCAATAGTTAAACAGGAGGATTTGATGCTTAAAACACTCAGCTTTATCTTTATATTAATGTTAACCCTTCCGGTTTATGCAGTCGACGGTACGCAGCTGCTGAAAGAAGTTGACAGAAACCTGAACCCGGCATCATATGAGTCCTACAGGAAGCTTATAAACATTGAACCCGACGGCAGCAAAAAGGAATACACCCTTTTTACCATCAAAAAAGGTCTTGACAAGGTAGCGTCCTTATTTCTCACCCCTGCAAGTGAAAAGGGCCGAAGCACACTGAGGCTTGCGGATAACATGTGGCTTTATATTCCAAACGTAGGCAAGCCCATAAGGATAACAAGCTTGCAATCAGTTGTAGGAGGCGTATTTAATAACGCAGACATACTTCAGCTTGATTATGCTGCTGAATATGATGTGGAAAAGGTTGAGGAACAGGGAGGAGAATATCTCCTGTATCTTAAGGCAAAGACAAAGACCGTTGCCTATGACAGGATAAAAATATGGGCAGACAAAAAGAAAAAGCTCCCGACAAAGATAGAGTGCCTCACCGCGGCAAATATGCTTATCAAGACCCTCTATTTCAAAGATGTCAGGGATTTCGGAGGCGGTATCGTAAGGCCTGCGGTGATAGAGACCGACAGTCCGCTTTATAAGGGATACAGGTCCGTTATGATATTTGCGAAGCTCAAGGCAGGAGATTTCAAAGATGAGGTCTTCACCCTAACATTCATGCCGAATATTGAATCGCTGAGATAGATGACAAGCAAGAACAGGGGTCAGGATACAGCTGTCAGGAACGTCATTCATTTTATCGTATCCCACTGTCTGGTTTATCTACTCTGGATTCCAAATGCTGCCATTGCCGAAGGTTATACATTTGATCTCTCTGAAATAGAAAAGAAGCCTTATCACATCGGCGGCTATGCTGAGTTCAGGCCTCTGCTTTCCGGTCTGGACAGGGACGCTGCGCTTTACAGACTTAAGTTTTACAACCGCAGCGAGGGGGATACCCTTGAAGAGTTCAATGCCTCGCTGCAGCTTGAGGGCAGTCTTGAAAAAGGGATTGCGAGTTTCAGAATCAGGACCCACACCGACTATAAGAGATCTTACCTCGGCGAAGACCAGGAGACAACGGTTTACGAAGGCCTTCTTTCAATACACCCATCTTCTTCCCTTACCATCGACATCGGTAAAAAGACACTGAAATGGGGCAAGGGCTATGCATGGAACCCAGTCGCCTTTGTGGACAGGCCCAAAGACCCAGACGACCCTGAATTGAGCCTTGAAGGTTTCATTGTTGCATCAGCCGACTATATAAGGAGCTTCGAAGGTCCTCTAAAGACCGTCTCATTTACCCCTGTCTTAATCCCTGTATATGATCATGTAAATGATGACTTTGGAGACATCAACCAGCTGAATTTCGCAGGCAGGCTTTATCTGCTCCTTTATGACACGGATATCGATTTTATCATCCTCACAGGCGGGAGCAGGACTGCGAGATACGGTGCAGACTTCTCAAGAAACATCACAACAAGTTTTGAGATGCATGGCGAGGCTGCATTCATCAGTGATTTCAGAAAACGGTTTATCGACAGCAGCGGCCATATATTTGAAAAAACCTGTGATTCAGAGAGCTATCTCCTCGGCATAAGATATCTCACAGAAAGAGAGACCACATATATAATCGAATACTATTACAACAGCGCAGGCTTTACCTCTGGGGAGATGAGGGATTATTTCAGATTCATTAACAAAGCCTATGACACCTATGTCTCATCAGGCAGTGACGCGCTCCTTGAAAAGGCATCATCCATCACCGAAGGCAATTATGGAAGACCGAACACCATGAGGGATTATCTCTATTTCCGGGTCAGCCAGAAAGAACCTTTTGATATCCTGTATTTCACCCCTTCTGTAACAGGGATAATAAATTTTAATGACAAAAGCTTTTCCCTGTCACCTGAACTGATGTATACAGGCATCACGAATCTGGAGATGCGCCTGAAAACCAGTATTCTTGGCGGGCAGAGGAACAGTGAGTACGGAGAAAAACTGAATGATTACAGGGCTGAGTTAAGGGTGAGATATTACTTTTAGTAATTAATAATGATATGACTCATCTTATTGACGAATGATTCCCCTGTAAGAAAAAATGCTGATCAGGACCCACACAAGAGAGCGGAGACTCATTGCTGCAACAGTACGGGTCTCATATGCACCGCCTCCAAAAATATGGACTCCGATAAAAGCAAACACGATGATGGTTGCTGCAGCAATGAAAAAAGACAGCCAGACAGCCCGGCGCCAGCGCATCCATATGCCTGCCCCCGCAGTAATATAAAGAAACCCTGCCAGGAAGTTAAACCACAAAACGAAAGACACGTAATTGCCGGCTGCTTTCTGATATAAAGTCCCTCCAAATAAAACCTGTCCGCCTGATTTAATAGTCAGCAGCCCGAATAAAACCGCAATGACTGACATTATCATGAGACTGACGGGTTTGTCTGTTTTTATAAATGACATAGTTCCCCTGTTAATTTTTAGTGATCGATATGTTTTCTCTTACGTACATATCATTATATGTCTCTCTGTCGTTTCCAGCAAGACCACCCCACCCGCCAGATATTGGCAGATCTGTTCTAATCAGGCAGGGTAACGTGTTTGCATAGAAATGAAATGCAAAGTGAAATCATGGATAATACCGGATGATTATTTTATAATGGTTAATATTTTTTAAATGGATTAATCCGTACCAGAGTATTCTATTGTGGAAAACAAAATACATCTCATCGCCCTTCTATTTATCTTCTTATTACCAGTTGCCGCATCCGCTACCCCGGACTACGCTGAGAATACAAAACAGGGCTGCCTGATCTGCCATCTCGAAGAGGACGGAGGGGACATAAACAATATGGGCCTTGAATTCTCGGCCTCCGGTTATGTCTGGCCCCCTGAAGGCGGTTACAGGGTACTCGGCCCTGTGCGCAAGACCGTACGTTTTGCCTTCGGCGTATTTCACATCATCGCCGGATTCATGTGGTTCGGTACAATCCTCTACGTTCATTTGATCCTGAAACCGGCATACGCCTCACGCGGACTTCCAAAAGGCGAGGTTGCCCTCGGGATGATATCGATGATCATAGTAGGTATTTCAGGCACGCTTCTTACGATATCCAAAATCAGAAGTCTTGATGTGCTTTATTCCAGCCCCTGGGGGATAACCCTGACTGTCAAGATAGCGTTCTATCTCGTGATGATATCCTCTGCCCTGTTTGTCGTCCTTTTCATCGGGCCCAGGCTGAAAAAAGGGATGAAGAAATCACTGCCTGAAATTCCCGAAATATTTGACCCTGAGACCCTCTCCCATTTTGACGGTAAGGAGGGAAGACCGTCTTATATCGCCTATAAGGACAAGGTCTTTGATATGGCAAACCTGAAGCTCTGGAAAAACGGGGTCCATATGAAGCATGCTGCAGGACATGACATGACAGATTCACTCCCCAAGGCCCCTCATGGAGAAGAGAAACTGAATGGCCTTACAGTAGTCGGAAGATTCGACACTTCAAGAAAACCGCCCAAGACACCTGTCCAGAGACTATTCTTCTTCATCGCCTACATGAACCTTGTCATTGTCTTCTGCGTCCTCATCGTTATAGCATACTGGAGATGGGGCCTGTAATAATTTTATGGTACGGGGTCAACTCAGAAAGTGCGTACATAATAATGCAGATGTTGGAAAATAAGTTGTTTTTCGATACATCAGACGCATTTTCAATCAAGGTTAGGATGAATATTAATATTCAAAACCTTTTGCATAATATGATAATAGATTTATCGAGTTAAACAAGTTATTTTTCAATGTCTGCATTATTGGTGTTTAATAGCACAGGAAGAACATACCACAGGAGACTTCTTCCCCTTGCACAGCCCTGATATCCCCTGATGGCAGAGGGCAAAATCATATTTCAGCGGGTCACCGGGGTCGAGTTCCCTGAGTGCCCCGGTTATCTCTTCAGCTGTTTTCCAGTCAGTTGCAGTCCTGTGCGTCAGGCCCAGGCACAGGGATATTCTTGCTATATGTGTATCAAGGGGGATGATCAGTTTTGACGGAGGGATATCATTCCATATCCCCAGATCAATGTCCTTAGTCCTCACCATCCACCTGAGAAACAGGTTCATCCTCTTGCATGCGCTGCCCTTTGAAGGGGCAGGCAACAGCTGGGTAAGTCCGGGGGGCCTGATGTTCTTACTGTAAACAGGCGCGGTGTCTATATGAAGAAGAGAATTCACAAAGCCGTCTAACGACTGCCTGATGTCTTTATGCTCTGACCTGTAGAAGCTGTAAAACAGGGCCCTCAGAGAGCCCCATCTTTTCAATATCTGACTCAGCACATAAACAAGGCAGAGTATGTCTGTTTCTTTATTGAATCTATAGCTGATATTGCTGAAATATTTCGAGTCTTTCTTTATAGAAAAATCATGAATGAACTGCGCGGGACGCTTCCCCCCGGGAGAGAGGATTTTCTCTATCACAGGCTTAAAGAGATCGACCCTGCCGTAAGCAAAACAGGAGGCTATAAAGCCTGCAATCTCAATATCACCCGGCCTGGAATATCTGTGGGGGAATTCGATCGGGTCATGCCTTAGTCTTTCACTAAAATCATATTCCCTGTAGAACCTGTCAAGCGTCTTCTTAAGGAGATACATAGAGAAACCTTACAATGGCAATAAATTGCTCATATAGATGGGGTGGCCTTGCCGGAAAAGCTTTACCTGCGATCTGCCTGCCGGTAGGCAGGTACCTCAGCGAGATTATTGAAAGCATAATGGACATTGATTTGATTTTCACAGAACGTGCAGGCCTGCTGCCACAGTTTAATTGCAATATCCAATCGCATTGTAAAGATTTGACGGTAAGACCACCCTCCTGATTCAGCAGCATCAAGATTAATATTAGCATATTAAAGGCCGGGAAATGCCTTTGACGTATTCCGGCAATCCCATTATAATCTATCTATGCCTGAAGCCATAACTAATATCCCGATGACCTTTATTCCCATTCTCGTTGCTATGGATGTGTTTGCCGTACTCCCCATGTTCGTATCGTTTACCAGTGATATGACAGATACGGAAAGGAAGACGATAATCAGACAGTCAACCATAACTGCACTGGCAGTAGGTCTTGCATTTGTCGGCGTAGGTGAGGCGGTCTTCAGGATACTGAGCATCACTGTTGATGACTTCAAGATAGCCGGGGGACTGGTCCTGCTCGTCATTGCTGTTCTTGATCTGCTCAGGTACAGCGGGGAACGGCGAAAGATTGAGGGGACAGTAGGTGTAGTGCCGATAGGCGTACCGCTGATAGTGGGCCCCGCGGTCCTGACCACTCTTATCGTGCTGATTGACCATTACGGTATTGTGCCGACCCTGATTTCACTTGTACTGAACCTGATGATAGTCTGGGCGTCCTTTGTGAACGCTGAGAAGATCACGAACCTGATCGGGAAAAACGGTATTGTCGCCATTTCAAAGGTAATGGCAATACTCCTCGCTTCTATCGCGGTAATGATGATAAGGATTGGATTACAGAATGTTATTAAATAAGATCGGCAAGAAAGCATCTTCTCCGTCACTCCCGCTTGTCGGGAGTCTGACTGTGAAGTGATTCCGGACAAGCCGGAATGACAAGTGAACTATGGAACTTATAGACGATCATTACTGTTTCGTGTGCGGCTCAAGAAATCCTATCGGTCTGAATCTCGATTTCCACTTTGACGGGAAGACGATTAAGACTGATTTCGTACCCAAAAAAGAACATCAGGGATATTACAATATTGTCCACGGCGGCATCATATCAACTCTTCTCGATGAGGTCATGGTGAAGCTCGCAATTGAACTGGGAATGCCTGCGGTCACCGCGCAGATGGACATTCGGCTAAAGAAAGCACTTAATGTCGGGAAAAAGATAACGGTTTCAGCAGAGATAATCAGAGACTCCAGAAAAGTCATAGAGGCCTATGCAAAGGCAGTTGCTGATGATGGTGTAATTGTGGCTGATGCGAAGGGGAAGTTGGTGAAAATTACAGCTGAAATACAGACCAAAGAGTACAGGGACTAAAACAACTGCAATTCAAACTGATATTTCCCCAAATTCAAGGCATAACAATCATATAGTTAAGATTCTAATAAATCGGTTGCAATCTGCGCTAATCTGCGGATAAATGCTTTCTGAATTCAATACTTCCCGCTGAAATAATCCTCAAGCACCTGTCTGTGGTCAAAGGCAAGGTCTGCTGGGAGATTGTCTCTGGTAAATACACCTGCCTCTTTTGCGTCATCTGCTGCAACGGGAGTGCCTGTTGCGGATGCGATAAATATCGTGGTCACTGTGTGGTGTCGCGGGTCCCTTTTGGGATCGGAGTAAGTATGGAACTGCCTGATGATCTTTATATCAAGCCCGGTTTCTTCCTTTGATTCCCTGACAACAGCGTCCTCTAATGTTTCGCCGTAGTCTACAAAGCCCCCCGGGATGGCCCATCCGGGAGGGGGATTTTTTCTCTTAATGAGAACGATGCCGCCTTCTGTTTCAATAATTGCGTCGACTGTCAGGAAGGGGTTTCTGGGATTGGCTACTGAGGACAATCAGCTCTCCTCTTCACTCTCCAGCTTCATGTTCACTTCCCTCTCAGGGGAAATAGTGGATATGGCGTGCTTGTAAACAAGCTGCTGGGTGCTCTGTTTCAAAAGCACAACAAAGTTGTCAAACCCCTTAATCGTCCCCTTCAGGCGGGTACCATTCATCAGAAAAATAGAAACCGGTATCTTTTCCTTCCTGAGATGATTCAGGAAAAGGTCCTGAAGCTTGCGGTCCTTGTTCATCATTCGATGTCTCCTTTTCAGAATTCTGACACAGGACAATCATATGTGCGGACTAGCCCTATCCGATTTCCCATGTCACTATTATTCTATCAGCAGTTTTCAGGGAACACGTGCGAACTCAACAGACATTAGAGTAAATCAATTTCTTTATAATTTCAATATGATTTATTGTCTTCTCAAATATTTCCCGCGCCTTCATGATGCCCGTTATATCGACCCAGTGTATATCAGGTTCTTTCCTGAACCATGTATACTGTCTCTTTGCATAATTCTTAGTCCTCTTCTTAGTGAGCCTTACTGCTTCATTAAGATCAACATCGCCATCAAGATGCATCGCCATCTCCTTGTAACCAAGTGCCTGCATGGCTGTTTTCCCCGGGTTCATTGTCAGCAGCCTTCGAGCCTCATTCAGGAGTCCGTCATTCATCATTTTATCCACCCTGCCCTCTATGAGGCTGTATAATTCTTTTCTGTCCCGTGAAAGCCCGATCTTGATAAAATGGCAGTCTAAAGGCTGCGTCGAGCCCTGTTGTATTGCTGAAATCCCCTCCTGTGTTTTCAGTGAAACTTCAAGTGCCCGTACGATCCTCCGCAGATCGCCTTCCTCTATCTTTGAAGCAGCCTCCGGATCAACGGCCTTCAGTTTTTCATAAAGATAACCTTTGCCATGCTGCTTTTCTTTCTCCTTTAATTGCTCTCTTAATAATTCATCCGCACCCGGCCCTTCAAAAAGACCGGCAGTCAGGGACCTTATATAAAGACCTGTGCCCCCGACAATCAACGGAATTTTATTTCTGTCATGAAGGGACTTAATGATTGCAGAAGCCTTTTCTTTGAACAGCCCAGCGCTAAACTTCTCATAAGGCTCCAGAATGTTGATCAGGTGATGTGGGACCTCAGTCAGTTCCTGAGATGACGGTTTCGCAGTGCCGATGTCCATATGGCGGTAAACGAGCATTGAGTCGGCACTGATGATCTCGGTCTTCAATGCCCTGGCAAGGAGAATGGAGAGACCTGTCTTGCCGACACCGGTTGGGCCGAGGATGATAACTACAGTTCTGTCCGGGATTTTATATTGGGGAATATTCATATGTCAGGACAACAAGCAACAGCATGATTCTCAATATCAGGCTTCACTTAATGCTAATATAAGATTACTATCAAATAAATGTTAAACCATATTATGTCGATAATAACATATGTCCTTAACACATCAAATATGTTTAACATTCAGGGAGGACATTTGCAATGAAATTAGCAAGAAAAATCCGGAGTACAATTACCCTTGCAGGATTCTTTATGGCCCTGCCTGTTCTGTTCAGTCCTGTCAGCGCGGCTGAAGACCTGAAGTCACTTCGCGGGAAACCCTTCAGTGATCCTTCGCATGTTCAGAAGATGCCACCTGAATGGGGAAAAAAGCCCGTAAAATATGACCCTGCCATTGGTGATGCTGATCTTGTAATCTCGCTGAACCAGCAGTTTTCTCATTTTCTGGAACCTCTTATAAACAAATATGCCAGGAAAAACAATCTGAAGATAGTAGTCAAACAGGGCACCTGCGGAATCAGCGCAGGTATGGCTTCCGGGAAAAAAGGCGACATAGTCGGTTTTTGCTGTCCGCCGGCAAATACAGACAGACTGCCCGGACTCAGTTTTCATACGATAGGCATCCACCCCGTATCCATACTTGTTCATCCTGATAATCCTGTTGACAATCTGTCCCTGGACCAGGTAAGGATGATTTTCAAAGGTGACATATTGAACTGGTCAAAGGTCGGAGGTAAAGACAAATCCATTTATGCAGTAGGCCGCCTCCATTGCAAAAAAAGACCGGCTGACTGGCGTCAGATACTGGACAACGAGGACCTTTTTGCACCGGAACTCCGCACTGTCGAAGCTATTGAAGACATGTTCTCACTTGTTTCATCCAATCCTGACTCAATCGGGCATGAAGTCATGTGGATGAGCTCCGAAAACAGAGATAAAGTCAAAACCCTCAGGATAAACAGCATCAGGCCTCAACAGCTCGATCATGTTGCATCAGGCAGATATCCATTTTACCGTACGCTTAATCTGACCACATGGGAAGTGAAACATATGAAAAAACCTCAGGCCGGAAAGCTGATTGACTACCTCATATCTGAGGTAGAAAAAATCAGCAAGGATGCAGATATCGTTCCGGCATCCCGTCTGCGTAAGGCAGGATGGAAATTCAGAGACAATGAGCTTGTTGGAGAACCCCGGTAAGACACGTGCTCAAAATGTTTGGACGAGTCAATAAACTTCTCCGTTATGTCCCTCTCACCACAAAAATGGTCGTTCTGACCATATTAGTCGGGGTGCTTGTATGGGGAGTAATGGACCGGCACATTTCAAATGCTGTAAAGGCCATGTTTGATGCACACCTTGCAGAAATGCTTGAACAGCAGTCGCAGGAAGACCGGCTCCGCTTTAATCGCCACACACAGGCATATAATCAGGTCGTGCGTCTCGTTGCAGCAAAGAAAGAGTTCTTCGATTATATCGAAGAAAAAAAATGGTTTGAGAAAGACAACACGCCGGTCAGGTATTACGACCGGTATCCTGCCTGGTTTCTCAGTTCGTCGGCGCTGCGTGCCCTTGCCATCCCCCGATATGTATTTCTTCTCGATTCCCGTGGGGAGGTCCGGGAGGTTTATGGAAGAAACCGCGATGAGCTGCCGGAGGCGCTTCTGCATCCGGGGAACATTATCATAATGAAGTCCATGGATGAATCACACCTTACCTCAATTGACAACTTCCCTTTTCTCGTCACCTCAGAAACCGTTTCCGGTCCCGCCGGACGCACAGCTACACTCATGCTTGCCTCTCCTGTTGATGACCAGTTTCTGATCTCATCACAGGGCGACTTCCCGAAACGTCTTGTGGGGCTCGTGTCAACCGACAACAGGACCATTATGACAAGCAACAATAACAACATCCTGCCGCCCGGCACGTTAATCAGTTCTATCGATGGGAAATATGTCCTTAAGGCAAGGTCATTGCATGATTACGGCGGATCAGAAATCCCCGTCAAATTTACATCCTTCATTTCAAAAGAAGAGATGGAGAACCTCTCATGGTCCTTTGTAAAAAAAGGACGTACATACAGGGCACTCAGTGCACTTATTTTCATACTCGCGTTTACATCGATTATGGTATGGATCACCAGAAGGATCAGCAGATTGACGAAGCGTGTGGAGGCTTTTTCACAGTCAGCTTTAAGGACCATGGAGGCCGTTCCCAGCCGCGGTGACAAACTCAGCATTCTTGAAGACAGATTTCACCGCCTCACAGAGGAAGTAGTCACAGCTCAGAACATTATTCGTGAAGAAACAGAAAAGAAGGCCAGAAAAGAAGCTGAAATAAAACAGCAGGAACAGCTTTTTTCCCTTCTTCGTTCAATCATGAATGCTCTTGGAATCGGCATTATTGTCCGTCAGCAGGACGGCCTTGCCGCTGCAAATGATACTATGGAGCAGTTCGTCAAAAAGTTCGGAGGCATGACCCACTTTGAAATCAATCATGACACTGAAGAAGAACGGATAATAAAGGACGTGGACAAAGCCGACCATATCTTTCATCTTATGAGCCCGGCCCTTCCGGGTGGTGAGCAGGTAATCCTCATCCGTGATATTACAGCACACAAGAAACTCGAAGACCAGCTCAGGCATTCCCAGAAAATGGAATCAGTAGGACAACTTGCCGGAGGTATCGCACATGACTTTAATAATTTCCTTACAGCAATAATAGGATTTGCTTACTTATTGCACCAGAACATGAAAAAAGACAACCCCCTTAATATTTATATTGACAATATATTGTCCTCTTCAAAAAGGGCGGCAAATCTCACGCAGAGCCTGCTCGCATTCAGCAGAAAGCAGATCATGAATCCCCAGCCGGTCAGTCTCAATGAAATAGTAAAGAGGCTGGACAAACTGCTTGTTCGACTGATAAGCGAAGACATACAGCTTATCTCTTCATTGTCTGAAAAAGAAATAATCATAAAGGCCGATACCGGCCAGATAGAACAGGTAATCATGAACCTTGTTACCAACGCACGCGATGCAATGCCGGAGGGAGGCCTGCTTAAAATCAGCACTGCGCTCGTGGAACTGGACAGCGATTATATCCAGACTCATGGCTATGGCAAACCAGGGACATATGCGCTGCTGTCAGTCTCTGATTCAGGAGCAGGTATTGATGCGGCAGCTATGGACAAGATCTTCGAGCCCTTCTATACAAGCAAAGAGGTCGGTAAAGGTACCGGCCTGGGGCTGGCCATGGCATACGGGATAATAAAGCAGCATGAAGGGTATATTGATGTGTATAGTGAAGTGGGAAGCGGGACAAGTTTCAAAATATACCTGCCCTCAATAAAGACCCCGGTTTCAAGGCTTGAGGAAGAGGTCATGACACCGGTAAAAGGAGGGAACGAGACAATACTGCTGGCTGAAGACAATAATGAAGTGGCCGGCCTTATTGAAAAGGTGCTGCATGACTTCGGATACAGCGTTCTAACGGCAGAGAACGGAGAGGAAGCGGTCAGCCTTTTTATGGAAAACAGGGAGAAGGTAAGTCTCTTATTGCTGGATGTAATAATGCCCAGGAAAAACGGCAAAGAGGTATATACTGAGATCAGGCAGGTAAATCCCGGTATTAAGACATTATTCATGAGCGGTTATACGGCAGACCTAATAAACAGCAAGGGCATACTCGACGAAGGCATGAACCTTATTCTCAAGCCCGTCACCCCAAACAATCTGCTCAGGAAAATAAGGGAAGTCCTGGACAATAATTAGCTGATGCCTGAATTATTTCCTCTTAAACATCTTCTTCAGATCATCCAGTGAAAGATAAATCCTTGTCGGTCTGCCGTGGGGGCATCGGTCCGGCTCGTCCGCCTTGTCAAGATCAGACATCATCCTTGAGAGTTCTTCATTGCTGAGCTGCTCACTGCCTCTCACTGACTTGTGGCATGCAATCCGGGCTGCAATGTTTTTTAAGAGAGACTCTTCAGTTATGTCCCGGCTGATCCCGCTGGTTTCTTCTTCGAGGATGCCTTCTGCCACGTTCAGGAGAAGGCCTCTGGCGTCAGCCTTATTAAGTGTCCGCGGTATCGACCTGATAATGACGTTATTCCCGCCGAATTCTTCAACATCCATGCCGAGACCGCGAAGAATGTCCCTGTGTTTGATAATGATGCTGTATTCCTTGACCGGCAGTTCTATCCTCAGGGGAAGAAAAAGAGGCTCTGACTCAATTGCAGTCTTCTTAAGGAACTTCTCATACATAATCCTTTCGTGGGCAGCATGCTGGTCAATGATCAGCAGACCATCATTCGTTGCGGTCGCAATAAATGATTCCCCGATATGAAAGAAAGATGGGACATCAGGGGTAATGCCTGAAGTGAAAATATCCGTTTGTGAATTACTGTTCAATATCCCGGATACCGGCTCACTGACAGCCGGATAATCCCGCTGTATATTCTGGTATCCTGTGCTTCTTTGAAATCCGGAACGTTGAAATACTGAAGGGGCGGTTACGTCTATGACATGCCCGGGATTAAGCGCTTCATAAACAGCTGCCCTGACAAAACGGTGGATTTCATCCGGCCGTTCAAACTTCACCTCGCGTTTTGCCGGATGGACGTTCACATCAACACTCCTGGGGTCGATATCGATGAACAGGAAATATGCCGGATGCCTGCCACCCGGAATCTGATTGTCATACGCATTGTAGACCGCGTGGTTGACCGTAGTATTTTTCACAGGGCGCCTATTGATAAATATAAGCTGATGACTCCGGGCAGCCCGGGTAAAATCCGGCGATGAAGTAAAACCATTGACCGTAATAGCTTTAGACTCTTTTTTTACATTAATAAATTCTCCGGCCATTTCATCCCCGTAGAGTTGCCCGAACCTTTCCTTAATATCTGATGCAGAGGCCGCGTTCAGCACCTCGCTGTTATTGTGGAGGAGCCTGAAGGCGATACCGGGATATGCAAATGCCTTCTGGACCACTGTATCTATAATATGAGTAAGTTCGGTCGGGTTGGTCTTTAAAAACTTCCGCCTTGCCGGTGTATTGTAAAATATGTCCCTGACCTCAATCATCGTCCCCCTGACCGGAGGTGCATCGGATATCTCTTTTTTATGAGCTGCCCCTATCTCTACTTTTGTTCCACAGTCAGCATCCGCAGGAGATGTTGAAAGCGTTATCTTTGAAACAGACGCAATCGCAGGCAATGCCTCTCCCCTGAATCCGAGTGTCGAGATATCAAAAAGCTCTTCTTCTGTTTTGATCTTGCTCGTTGCATGTCTTTCAAAACACATTACAGCGTCTTCCCTGTCCATGCCGCAGCCGTTGTCCGAGACCTTTATCAGCTTCTTGCCTCCGTGCAGTACTTCAACCTCTATGTCAGTGGCACCGGCGTCAATGGCATTGTCAACAAGCTCTCTGACAACCGATGCGGGACGCTCGATCACTTCACCGGCAGCTATCTTGTTTATGAGCAGGTCAGGGAGAATTGATATCTTTGACATCAAGACCTCTTGCCTCAGGTTTGTCGTCATTCCCGCGAAGGCGGGAATCCAGTATCTTCGCATATATCACAATATAAATCCCCCCACTCAGGGTTCTGTTCCTAAATAAGTCTGAGCTTCCAGCTCCTCTCCCATTTCTTTATATTCTTTTCCCTTTTAATGGCGGTTCCAGCTGTTTCATGCACCTCATATCATGCTAGATTTTAACTTTATACCTCTTTGTAAAGCCATCCGCCAAGTCGTTTTTGTGTTCATAAACACGTTTTATCAGATCGGATGTAACACCTGTGTATAATGTGCCGTTTCTCTTGCTGGATAAGATATAGACAAAAAATCTTTTCATCAAATGAACTGGATTCCCGCCTTCGCGGGAATGACAAGCTTATTCATGCTATCCCCGGATGTCCTGGTATTGAAAGATCATCGAGTTAAATAGATTAATTATCAACGACTCAATGATTTTTGCTACCTCCACTTCGCAGGCACCATCCTGGCAATCTTATCATCCACCTTTACTTTTGTCTCTTTGTCCACCTCCAGCACCGGCGGATACCAGGGCTTCATGCGGCAGTCAAACACCACCGGTTCCCTAAGTCTTGTGTGAAACCTGCGGCTCTCGGGTTTATTGCCATGGATGTCACCCGCAGGTTCGAAACGGGTGAAGAAGCTCCAGAGGAACTCCTTCATATTGAGTGTTGCCGCCCTGCTGTCATCAACAAGAATGACAACCGGCCACTCTTCAAGCCCCTTGTGATTTGCCACCTTAATGCCAAGCTCCCGGTCTGATTCATAATTTCTGCATTGAAGCACGAGTGTCCCTGGCAAAAAGACTATAGGTTTATCACATCCGTCAGGCAGTGTTCCTTTAAACTCCCCCGGCAGTTTCCTGACAGGATCTTTCCCTAATCCCATGAGCACGGCCTTTGAGCCTTTATTCACCGCTGGACCGGTATAGTCAAGAGTGTCCTGCGATACATTGTCAAATATGAACAGATCTGTCTGAAAGTTGACCCTCTCAAGCACATGTTCCCAGAGCTTCGCGAAATCATTGATATCAATGTCCCCGTCAGTTACGATCAGGAATTTTGTGAGCGACAGCTGCCCTTCACCGAGTATCCTCATGGCAGCTGCAAAGGCCTCACGCGGGTAGCGGTTATTCACCCGGGCAGCAGCAAGGGAATGAAAGCCTGTGTCCCCGAATGTCTTTAACTGCTTTACCCCGGTCATCACAAGCGGGAAAAGCGGAGAGAGCAGCTCCTGCAGATAATCGCCGATGTAATAGTCTTCCTGCCGCGGCCTGCCCACAACAGTGGCGGGGTAGATCGCGTCATTACGGTGGTAGAGGCGGTTGACATGGAAAACCGGATAGTCATGCTGCAGGGAATTATAACCGAAGTGGTCGCCAAACGGGCCCTCCGGTCTCCTTTCAAAGGGCAGCACTTCACCCTTGATCGCAAACTCAACATCAGCCACCAGAGCGTGCCCCCCGAGAGGATCATCAACCATATCGAGCCGCTTGCCGAGCAGCAGCGACGCCAGTACCAGCTCCGGCACGTCTTCAGGCACAGGGGCTATGGCTGAAAGTATAAGCGCCGGAGGCCCGCCGATAAACAGGCTCAGCGGCAGGGGCTCATTTCTTTTTTCAGCGGCATTGTAATGATATCCTCCGCCTTTGTGTATCTGCCAGTGGATACCTGTTGTGCTGTCATCA
>QZIL01000087.1 GCA_003599025.1 Nitrospiraceae bacterium
AGAAGAGCCTTTTATTAGGAATACCTGACGGCATGAGGGAAATCAGTATCTCTACCAATTTCGATATACTGACGTAATCATTGTAATTCTCTCTTATCTGATGGAAAGGCTCGATGATGTCAGACTGAGTAATTTTTGGAAGTGACTGTTCTTTTCCCCAGAGGGATAATTTAGCGTGGGTAAGCGGTTCGAGGCTGCTCCCGAACCTGCTTTTGGTCTTTCTGGGGCTTTTTGCGAATGCATTTATTATGCCTTTATCAGACGTGAGGAAGGTAACAATGAGGTCAGCTTCTCCGTATTTCTGGGTCTTGAGGACTATGCCTTCGGTTCTTATAAGCACAAGGGGTCCACGAAGGGTTACATAATATTCCCGAAATCTTCAGGCTTGAGTTTTTTCAGCCAGTCTTCGAGTTCGTCGTTGTTCTTGTGTTCAATGACCTGTTCATCCACAAATATAGGGGCATTTATTCTTATCGCAACCGCAATCGCATCGCTCGGTCTCGAGTCAACAGGGATTTCAGACCCGTCCCCTTTGTCTATGTAAATCCCTGCATAGTAGGTGTTGTCGACAATTTCCGTAATCACGACCCTGGTTACCTTCATCTTTACACCCGCGATGACATTCTTGATGAGGTCGTGTGTCAGGGGACGCGGGGTGACGATCTTTCCCAGTGCCAGCGCAATGGAATCCGCCTCTGGCTTGCCTATCCATATCGGTAGTGTGTTATTACCGTTGATTTCTTTAAGGAGAAGGATGTACATGTTGCTTCGCGGATCAAACAGCAGTCCTTCTATTTTCATCTGCTTTACCAAGTGGGCACCTCTTTTTGTGTGAAAAGTAATTGTAGATATGATACCTCATTAACCGGATTTTTTCTATATGGTGAGAAGAGCAAAACAGTAATATGTCCAGGTCGCCTTTAATCGTCTGAATCGTGGCATCCTGTACACTCAATTATATTACATTGACATACCTGCACCGATAACAATAATGTGCGGGTTTCTTGATCGATAAAGTGACAAGGGAAGAAATGCGGAAAAATGTGGATAACCGGTTTCTTTTAATGACCTGAAAAGAGCAATGCAAACATGCTGATGCAGTCATATTCTGACGTGCAATATCACCTGAAATGAAATTTTAAAATGACTGCCGGATGGCGGGTTATCAATTCAACTCTATTTAAGGTTCCCCAAGGCCTCTTCGATCCGGTCCAGTCCCTTCTTAACGTTCTCCATGGATGTCGCATACGAAAGCCGTATATATTTGTCATCGCCGAAGGCGGACCCGGGGACGAGAGCGACTTTACCCTGTTCAAGGAGATATGTGGACAATTCGAGGGAATCATTTACCGGTGCACCGTTGAATTTTTTCCCGTAGCAGCTTGAAACATTAGGGAAGGCATAGAAGGCCCCAACCGGTGTCTTGCACGTAACACCCTTCATGGCGTTAAGGCGTTCAACCATGTATTTTCTTCTTTTGTCAAATTCTACGAGCATTGTCTGTATGAAATCCTGCGGGCCTTTCAGCGCCTCGACAGATGCCTTCTGAACAATCGATGTTGCATTTGATGTCGACTGGCTCTGGATGTTTGTCATGGCCTTTGTAATGTCTTTTGGCCCGGCCGTAAACCCGATCCTCCAACCTGTCATGGCATGTGACTTTGAGAGACCGTTGACCACAATAGTGCGCTGTTTGATCTCTTCTCCGAGAGAGGCGATGCTTATATGTTCAAAGCCGTCATAGACAAGTTTCTCGTATATCTCATCCGAGATGATGTAAAAATCGTGCTCAACTGCCAGCTTCGCTATTTGTTCAAGGCTCTTTCTGTCATAAGCAAGCCCTGTGGGGTTTGAAGGGCTGTTGAGTATTAGCGCCTTGGTCCTGGAAGTTATCTTTTCTCTCAGGAGTTCCGGTGTTACCACAAAAGAATTCTTTTCATCGGTCTCGATAATGACCGGCGTCGCGTCATTCAGCAGCACCTGGTCAGGATAGGTCACCCAGTAAGGCGCCGGTATTATGACTTCATCTCCGGGTCCGAAGAGCGCCTCGGCAATATTATAGAGGCTGTGCTTTGCCCCGCATGATACGAGTATCTCGTCCTTTTCATAATGAAGGCCATTGTCCTTTTTGAATTTTTCGATGATAGCTGTTTTTAATTCCGGGATACCGTCGACCGGTGTATATTTTGTGAAACCGTCTCTGAGCGCCTTAATAGCAGCTTCCTTGATATTTTCGGGCGTGTCAAAATCAGGTTCGCCAACACCGAAGTTGGTGACGTCTACACCCGCGGCCTTCAGGGCAGAGGCCTTTGCATTCATAGCAAGTGTGGGTGATGGTTTGATTGCCTTTGTTCTCTCTGCAAGTCTCATTTGGTTACCTCAGATTTTTTTTAATTTTCATAATTTGTTCTTTATGGGTATGCATGTTTTCATGCTTTTAAGGATTTCCTGACGGGTTGCAACAGCTGTACCGATTTTGGCCACGACAACTCCGGCAGCATGGTTTGCAATGATCGCAGCGTCCTTCAATGCAGCACCTGCTGCATGGCACAGGGTCAGCGCTGCTATAACAGTATCTCCTGCTCCGCTTACATCATATACCTCTCTTGCACAGGTCGGTATAGTGGTAACAGCACCATTCTTTTCAAAGAGGGTCATTCCCTCATCCCCCCGCGTAATTATAACCGACTTGCACTGCAGTTTTTTTAGCAATGTCCGGCCTGCGGCTATTAATGTTTTTTCATCGGTTATATCAATGCCGGACCCGAAAGACGCTTCATTAATATTGGGAGTAATCAGGCCCAGGCCCCTGTAATAGTCAAAATGACCGATCTTGGGATCAGCTGCAATAAACACTTTTGACTTTGTCAGGTTAAGCAGCTTTCTGATAAGTGAGCGGGTAATGATGCCTTTGCAATAATCAGAAATTATTATGCCCTTTATCTCCGGCAGGCAGGAATTCACATAGCTGAGGATCAGTGACTGCGTTTGTCTGCTGATGTCCGCCCTTATTTCCCTGTCAAAACGGACTACCTGCTGGCTGTGCGCAATGACCCTCGTTTTTACAGTTGTGGGTCTGCTTCCATCTATAACAATACCGTCCGTATTAAACCCTTGTTCAGAAAGCTTATTGATTAATATTTTTCCGGTATCATCTCTACCGATGGCCCCGGCAATAAATACTTTGCCGCCAAGAGATGATATGTTATTGGCAACGTTGGCAGCTCCGCCGAGCAGGAGGTTTTCTTCTGTCACTTCTACAACAGGGACGGGTGCCTCTGGCGAAATTCTTCTGACCTTCCCCCATATGTATTGATCAACCATCAGGTCACCGATGACGAGGACCCCTGTTTTGCCGAAATTATTAAAAATATTTTTCATATTTTCCGTTAATTAGTCCCAATAAATTTAGCATTTAAAGTTTGTATTTGGCAACTGTAAAATATTAATAATAAGTTGCTTCTGACTTACAGCTAATCACATCATACTTGCTGCTTTTGAGTGTGCTGTTATTGTTAATATTTTTTGCTTTATGACATAATAACTGCGTTATGAAAACAATCAGGAACGGTATTCTGTTAATTTTATTGCTTTTGACTTCGTGTGCTGGTACGGTGCGGGAGACATTCCGTCCTGATTATTCGAGTGATGCCTATACTCATTATATCCTGGCCGTTGAAGCTGAGCAGGAGTACAACTGGGAGGAGGCCCTGAAGCAGATGAAACTGGCCCTTAAAGAGGACCCGGGATCGTCTTATCTCAAGACGGAAATCAGTCAGTTGTATTTAAGAATGAACAGGCTTGAAGATGCAGTTAAGACCGCTGAAGAAGTTATTCAGAAGGACCCGGGGTATGAACCGGCCATGTCCCTGCTTGCCAGGCTGTATTCCAGTCAGAAAGACTTTCAGAAAGCTATTAAAATGTATTCAAAAGTAATAAAGCATGATCCGTCCAAGGTGGAGGCGTATATCCATCTTGCGTACATGTATACGCTTAACAATCAGGGCGATAAGGCGGTCCAGGTCCTGAAGGATGCCGTAGAAATTGAACCCTACAATGCCATGGCGAGATATTATCTTGGAAGGATTTATATAGAGTCAAGGGAATTTGAGAAGGCAATTGCGGAACTTCAAAAGGCCGTCGAGATAAATAAGGGGTTTGTTGACAGTTATTATCTTCTGGGTGCTGCTTATGAATCCGTTGATGATACGGACAATGCCATCCTGAATTATGAAAGATTCCTTGAACTGAGCTCCCATGACATTGAGGCAAGGAAAAGGCTCACGAGGCTTTATTTTAAGCAGGGCCTTATCGATAAGGTCATTGACCAACTTTCTGCCATCTCGCAGGCAGAGCCCGATAACCTTAAGGTCATAGGTATGCTTGTGAATATGTATGTTGACAGTAAGCAGTTTGAAAAGGCGGAGACAGAACTGCGCAGGGTGATTGCTGCCGAGCCCGATAATGTGAACGCAAGATATATGCTCGCGAGGATCCTTTCTGTGATGAAGAATTATGATGCTGCTGAAGAGCAGTATATCAGGCTTGTTGAACTGCAGCCTGAAAATCCGGAAGTATATCTGTATTTCGGACAACTGTATATTCAGAATCAGGACTACGCAAAGGCCGAAGATATATTCAGGAAGGGACTTGCTGTAGCCCCTGAAGACGATGACCTGAATTTCAGTATTGCTGTTGTATATGAGAAGATGAACAGATATGACGAAATGTTCAGTTTTCTGAGGAAGACCATAGAAATTAATCCTGAACATGTGGATGCCCTTAACTATCTGGGATATACGTTTGCCGAGAAGGGCATAAATCTGGATGAGGCGCTTGAATATGTAAAAAAGGCGATAGAACTGGAGCCTGACCGGGGATATATACGCGACAGCCTCGGGTGGGTATATTACAAAAAGGGGATGTATGATGCTGCACTTACTGAGATAAAAAGGGCTGTAGAACTCGAAAAAGATGATCCGCTGATTCTTGAGCACCTGGGTGATGTCTATATAAAACTGGATGACATAGATGCTGCTGTAAAAGCGTGGGAAAAATCTCTTGAGTTTCATGAAAAGGAAGAAGGACTCAGGGACAGAATCAGGAAGAAGCTCCAGGAAGTCAAGTAATAATCTTAAATTAATGGGCAGAAAAGCATCCCTCATCACTCGTCACTCATCACTGTCTCTGCAGGCCCCGGCCAAGATAAACTGGTTTTTAGAGGTCCTTGGCAAGCGTGATGACGGATATCATGAGATTCAAAGTCTGCTTCAAAAGATCACTCTCTATGACGTCCTCAGGTTTACAGCGCTGGATGATAAGGTTGCGCCAGGGGCGAGTCAGTACGATAATATAATCATTGAAACCGGTGCTTCAATCCCTGTTCAGCAGAATCTTGTTTATAAGGCCGCAGTACGATTGAAAAGCAGATATGGCATTGAAGAAGGGGCAGTGATCCATCTTGAGAAAAATATACCCATGGGAGCAGGTCTTGGTGGAGGCAGCAGCGATGCAGCCGCAGCGCTTCAGGGTCTGAATGAATTATGGTCCCTGGGTCTGACTCCTGAGGAGCTTTGTGATACAGCTGAGGAACTCGGCTCTGATGTCCCCTTTTTCCTGCAAGGCCCGCTTTCTTATGTCCATGGCAGAGGGGAGCAATTAATTCCCCGTAAGGCCCTGGGACCTCTGGACCTCCTGCTTGTTAAGCCATCGTTTGACGTATCTACAGAATGGGTGTATAAAAACTTTGCATTATTGACAAAAAAAGTCGAAAAAGTAAATAATATTGAGCATTTTATCCGAAAGATTGAAAGAGCAGAACTGAGCGGCATTACTGATGATCTATCAAATGATCTTGAATCAGTTACTGTAAGCAGCTTTCCTGTAATTGCCGAGATAAAAGACATGCTTCACAGACAGGGAGCTGTGTTTTCATTAATGAGCGGAAGCGGTTCAGCAGTATTTGGGGTATTTGAATCACGGAGGCTGGCTGAAGAGGCGTCACTTATATTTAGCGATTATTGGACAGCAGTAGTTGAGACAATAATTTAGAGTCATGAGTCAGGAGTTATGAGTTAATTACGGACGTATCAATTAACTCTTGCTCCATAACTCTATACTCTGATTTTCTTGGGGCGTCGTCAAGCGGTAAGACACCAGGTTTTGGTCCTGGCATTCGGGGGTTCGAATCCTCCCGCCCCAGCCAACTGAATTTTACATAGCAAAATTCAGAGTTCGGAATTAAGAGTCAAGAGTTAATAGCGCAATAACTCTTTATTCATAACTCTAAGCTCAAAATTAACAGGAGGTATGATGCCAGAAGGTATTCAGTTGTTTACAGGTAATTCCAACCGGATATTGGCCCGGGAGATAGCGGATGTATTAAAAATCCCGGTCGGAAAAGCCACAGTATCCAATTTCAGTGACGGCGAAATTATGGTGCAGATAAATGAAAATGTGAGAGGGTCGGATGTCTTTGTAATTCAGTCGACGTGCACACCGGTCAATAATAATATTATGGAATTGCTGTTAATGACAGATGCACTGAGAAGGGCTTCGGCTTCACGTATAACTGCGGTCATGCCTTATTACGGATATGCCAGACAGGACAGAAAGGCCGCGCCTCGGGTGCCTATTTCAGCGAGACTTATTGCTGATCTGCTGGAGGCGGTAGGTATAAGCAGGGTCCTGACGATAGATTTGCATGCAGGCCAGATCCAGGGTTTCTTTGAAATACCTGTTGATCATCTTTATGCCTCCCCTGTCCTGGTTGATTATGTCAGAAGAGAATATTTGAATGATCTTGTTATTGTGTCTCCTGACGCAGGCGGCGTGGAGAGGGCAAGGGCGTTTGCAAAGAGGCTTAATGCCTCACTGGCCATAATTGACAAGCGCCGTGAAAAGGCAAATGTCTCTGAAGTCATGAACGTTATAGGTGAGGTCGAGGGGAAGAACGCTTTGCTGTTTGATGATATGATAGACACAGCAGGAACAATTACTCACGCAGCAGCCGCGCTTAAGGAAAAAGGCGCCAAAAAGGTCATCGCTGCATGCGCCCATGCTGTGCTTTCCGGCCCGGCACTGGACAGAATTAATGAATCAGTGCTTGAGGAAGTAATCGTTACCAATACAATCCCGATGGATGAAAATCAGCAGAAGTGCAGAAAACTCACAGTGCTTTCTGTGGCAGCTTTGCTGGGTGAAGCAATAAAACGTATACACGAAGAATCATCGGTCAGTTCGCTGTTTATTTGATAATAATTTAAAAATAATCGGAGGTCATAAAAATGGAGAAAATATTAGTCAAGGCAGACAGAAGGCCTGATATAGGCAAGGGCGGCGCACGCAGTCTCAGAAGGGCGGGGATGATTCCCGCGGTTGTTTATTCGGGGGGCAGTTCCATGCCTATTAAAGTCCAGGGAAAGCAGATGACAAAGCTTATTTATTCAGGGGTGGGAGAACATGCCCTGATTACGATCGAACTGAATGAAGACGGGGCCAAAACATCTGAACACCCGGTGCTTGTGAAAGATTATCAGAGGGACCCTATCTCTGAAGAACTGCTGCATGTCGATTTTATGGAAGTGTCGCTTGAAAAATTAGTAAAAGTGACTGTCCGTCTCGAGATTGTAAAGCAGCCGATCGGTATCAAGATGGGCGGTATCATGCAGCATCGCTTAAGGGAGGTTGAAGTTGAGTGCCTTCCGACACAGATACCGGACAAGTTTGAAGTCAATGCGGAATCTATCGAGATCGGGCATGCTCTTCATGTCAGCGATCTCCAGGTGCCTGAGGGGGTAAAGATGGTTACAGACCCTTCTGAGGTCATCCTTCTGGTCAGTGCTCCTGCAGTTGAAGAGGCAGCAGCTGCAGAGGCAGCAGCAGCTCCTGCAGAGCCTGAACTGGTAAAGGCCAAGGGTAAAGAAGAAGCTTCGAAAGAAGAGAAATAGTTCAACGCCATGTGGCTTGTGGCTGGTTTGGGCAACCCTGGAGATGATTATGCGGACACAAGGCACAACATCGGATTTATGGTTGTTGATGTCCTTTCAGCCCGGGCGTTGATCTCAATCAGACAGAAGACGACAAATTTTATTTACGGCAGAGGCTTTATCAGAGAGCAAAAAGCGGTCCTGATAAAGCCTCTTACTTTTATGAACAGAAGCGGCAATGCAGTATGGGAAGCGATCAGAATGAATGATGAAATAGATAATATTCTTGTTATTCATGATGACCTTGACCTGGAAACAGGGGTGATCAGGATAAAAAAAGCCGGTTCTTCAGGTGGACATAATGGTGTCCAGTCAATCATAGACAGGCTGGGATCCCAGGATTTTATAAGGTTGAAAATCGGGATCGGGAGGCCCAACAGAGGTCCTGCCGAGAAATACGTTCTTCGTCGTTTCAATAAAGAGGAAAGGGCTGTAATAGGAGAGGCTATTGAGACAGCTGCCGATGCAGTGGAGGAAATTCTTGCCAGGGGGGTGACCTCTGCGCAAAACCGGTTTCACAGTAAATAGAGCAATTCATTAATCAGGTTTGTGAGAAAGAAAACATTATTAAAGAGTGTCATTCCGGCTTGTCCGGAATCAAGCTTTAATACACGCCGTTAGATTCCCGACAGGCGGGAATGACGGCGGCAGACGCGTGGGGGACTGTCCAGGCTTGATCGGGGATTGCGGGAATGACGTTTTGAGTTTCAGGGTTATGTAACAGCGATAGATACATACACTGTCTTTAGGTAAACTACTTACGCATTCAGCAGCGGGACAGGTTCTGGATTTCATCTGTAAAAGGGATTTTGCCAATCGATTCTTCCATGTCTGTCAGATCATTATCCGATATTGAGAGGATGTCAAAGGCATTATGGTCAAGAGGGTAGTCCGGGGCATTTTCAACAGGACTGAACATCATTTTCTGGGCTGAAATGTAATCTGCAATATGGATGATGGCTGAACGTTTCGAATTCCTTCTTGAAATAGACGGTGCGTGGTGAAATAAAACAGCATCAACCACTGATGCAGGTAAATTCCATTGATCAGCAAGCCAGAATCCAACATCAGTATGTGAATAGCTGAGTATCTCTTTCTCCGCTTCAAGCAGAGGCCTTCCGTTATTTAAAGACTTTAATATTTCACTGTAGATTTCCGGGAAGTATTTGTAGAGTGCCAGATAACCCAGATCATGGAGCAGGCCATCAATCAAAATATCATCCGCGAAATTCAGCCTCAGGTTTCTTGCTATGAACTGTGAAGTTAATCCTACACATACTGAATGGTGAAACAACTTTGTATAATCATGACTTTTTTTGCCGTCACCAAGAAAGCTTAATACTGCTACTCCGACGGCTATGCTTTTGACATTGTTTACTCCTATTCTCATTATGGCATCATTAAGTTTGGTGGTACGTACCGGATATCCGAAGAACGCTGAGTTGGCAATACTCAGGATTTTGGCGGAAATGGCAGGATCTATTTCTACAATATCCATTAAATCATCAATTGAAAGCAGAGGTTCATTGGTAACTACAAGTATTTTATGGGCAATTGCCGGTAAAGTCGGGAGTTCTTTTATACGCTGGACGTATTTTTTTAATATATCAGCCATGATATGTTTAGTCGGATTAAATACCTCCGTTCTTTAATAGTGACAACAAATTATTTCTGCTTATGTAACGCCCCTGATTTGCATGTAAAGCTGCTTAGATAAGCGATGGCTATATTGAAAATATTGCAATAAATACTTTAAGATAACTCTATGGTTAGAAGAGGGGTTTTTATCACAAGTTATTATGCGTAACCTTGTCGCCGGCATTTCTTTAATTTTCTTTGTCTTATCGGGTGTTGTTACATTCAAGGCTTTAAACATTCCTGTAACTCCTCCAAAAATGCAGATTGATCAGGATGTAACAAAGATGAATAGTCACACTTCTATAGCGGAAAATCCCCCGGACGGAAATTTAAACGGTCAGGCTTCAGAACAGCCTGTGGTCCAGGATTTGCAATCTGTCCATGCCGGGACATTGGTTCAGGGTCCTGACAATAATTCAGCGGTCGGGACAAATGACAAAATATCAGGAACCATAAATAAGGCCAGAGTTTTGGCGGTGATTGGTGCCGGGGCATTTAATTCAGGACAGATTGTAATTGACGATGCTCTGATGAGCACTATTAAGAAAGTGGTACCGGATATCCTGTCTTCCCCCGGATATAAGGTATATATAGAAGGGCATACAGATGACATTCCTATAAAGGCGTCTTCTGACAAGCGTTACATCGACAATATGGAGCTGTCTTTTTTAAGGGCCAAGGCTGTTGCCTCTATTCTGGTGGAAAACGGCATATCACTTGAACGTATCTCTGTAACCGGTTACGGGGAAAGCCGGCCCATTGCCTCGAATGAATCAGATGAGGGAAGAATAATAAACCGCAGGGTAGAGATAAAACTCGTACCGGAAGACAAGGAGTCGTAAGATAATATGTATACAAAGCATTTTGGATTGAATATGCTGCCTTTTGAGAATGTCCCTGATCCCAAATTCTTTTTTGATCAGGGAGAGCATGCAAGGGTGCGCAGCAGGATAACTGAATCATTCAAGGCTGGCCGCGGATTGACGGTAGTTACAGGGCCTATAGGATCAGGAAAGACAACACTGAGTCAGATGGTCGTATCTGATTTTACTGATAATATAAAACTCATATGGATGGCTGAGCCTCCGGTAAACAGCACAGCTCTTTTCCTGTTTATTGCGGAAGAGCTTGGACTGAAATCACCTTCATCCGAGAGGGTATTTGTTCTTCGCGATATTAAGGACGTACTGATAAGCATAAACAGCACCGGAAGAAAATGTCTTTTGATTATTGATGAATCACATCTGATGGCGGATGATGTGCTTGACGGCATTCGTATTTTAAACAATCTCGAAGTGGGCTCCACCAAACTCATTCAGATCCTGCTGCTAGGTCAGGAGGAATTAATGAAGACAATCAACCGTCCTGAACTGGAACCCTTCAGGCAGCGTATCGCTACCCTTGAAATGCTTGGAAAGATGAATAGTGACAGGATTCGAAAATATATAGCATATCGACTTCAGGTTGCCGGAGGCAGCGCCTCTCTGCTGGCGGATACGGGGTGGGAGGCAGTCGTCCTCGCATTCAGTCCTGGAAGTACTCCCCGGGTCATTAATTCCCTGTGTGACCGGGCTTTTAATGCGGCCATGGAAAGAGAGAAGAAAATCGTCGATGTTGACGATGTCTATGAGGCTGCCCAGGTCATGGGTCTGCAGAAGGATATCTTTTTTTATAAGATTGCGCTTAAAAAAGGAAACAAAGAAAAAGAAATTCTGCCTGACACATCAGCTGGTTATGTTAAAGAGCCCATTTCTGAAGTTAAACCTTTAAACTCTGTAAATAGTGAGCCGGAGGTAATTCCTGTTCATAATAAAAAAACAGGGCCGGTTGCCCCGTGGCCTGACCAGAATGCTAATGATGGTGTCCTGTCCATATCTTTGAATGAACAAAAAGGCAAGAAGACTGCCATAGCATTACTGATAATATCAATATCAGTGTTCATATTAAGCATTGCATTTTATTGTGACAGGTCTGGATCAGAAGGAGCACTGTCCTGTATTCAGGAATTAATTTCTTTTTAGCAACCCTCCTCATTAACGTCCCCGTTGTATTTCATTATCAGTAAACCTCAGGATTTGCCTGGATCATTAACCTTAGGCTATAACAATTCAGTATGTTTACATTGACAGGAGCTCCAAAAAGTGATAATCAGAATGTAGAGGGTATGCTGCTTACTCCCAGAGACTGCGACTGCCGGACTGATCGAAATACGTTAAGAGGAGAGTTGTTTATGGCCAGAAGAACAACCTGGAGAATTCCCATCAGGTTAAGTGTGATCCTTAATAGCGGAACCAGGGTGCGCCCCGGCACTGTGACGAATATTTCTGAGAAAGGGATGTTCATCAGCGCTGAGGTGACCGGTTTTTCAGAAGATTCGCAGTTTGACATATCCATACCTCTTAAAGGAGAGGTACTTCACGTACCCGGCAAACTTGTACGCCTTTCAAAGATTAACGGCACTAATAACGGTATAGGTGTGGAACTTGTGGACCCGCCTCAGGACTATATTGATTTTGTAGAGGGGCTTTTGTATGTTCTGTAACGCCTGCTTTCCTTTAATGACTATAACCTATCTCAAAATTGAAATGCCGTTGATTGTCATGCCCGTATGTAGTAAGCGGGCATCCAGAACATCCTGAAAAGACTGGATTCCCGCGTACGCGGGAATGACGACATACTGAACATCGAAGATATAACCTAATTTTGAGATAGGTTCTAAATAATTTCCTTAAGTCTGACGGAGCCAAGTAATTTATTCCTGTCTATCTGACCTATAGTGACCATAAGCGGTTCCCTTCTGCCTGCAGCCAGAACACACCAGTTATTGACTTCCGCTTTAAGTACTTCCTCCCCGACCCTTTTTGATACTGTGCCGCGAGAGATGTCGTGGTCAATGACCCCTGAATTTATATATGTCCACTCAGAATCCTGCTGAGATACAACTCCCGTATGGCCGCGGGTAGGGGTGGAAAACGATAGTATCATGCCTTCTCTGAGGAGCGGCATTAATTCGGAATATATTTCATCCGCAGTACTGTCCGGGTTGGATATGTTTTTTATGGACTTTGAGTAGACTTTTATTCCTGCCTGCTCAACCAGTCCCTCACCGCTGAAGTATGCGTTTCCGGGCCTTCCGTCGCGCGCTGCCTGGTTTTCAAGTCTTTCCCTCAACCCGCCATGTCCGTTATATTGAATACCCTGGTTCATGAGGCCCCTGACAACGAGACCATAGCAGTCTATCTGGTTATAGGGTGTGCCCATATAGGGTTTTACCGCATCAGCAAGAGAGACATAATTATTATCTTCACTGCCCGCGTCCGGTACGTGTCTCGTATGATTAGCTGACTGTATGATGGTTGTTTCAGGGGAATTATTTATAAATGACAGTTCCATTGTTGCGGGATTAAGCTCTATCCTGGTACCGGGTCTTAAAGCTTTGTAGTCCTTGCTGCTGTTTACCGGGGCATTGATGATATCCCAGAAGCGGCGGTCAAAATCGGGATGGGCCTCAAAGAGGTGAGAGACTGTTGGATGGTCTCTAATTATAGTGCCGATAACGATAGCTTTGTCCCGGATTGTCCCTTGTGCCGGAGCTGAAGCCCCGGAGATTACCTTATTGTCGGGAGCGGAATGTTCACTTTCCCATAGCAGCTCATTGCTTCCCGGTTTAAGAGTTACGATTGTGCCTTCACGCATTTTTGTAAACTGCTTGGAACGGTTTTCAGAAGAATAGACTACGTCCCAGCATTTATTCGCGTACTCCGGATGGTTTATCAGCATATGCGACACTGTAGGTGTTTCTTTACTGATTCTGCCGATTTCAATTAAGGGTGCTTTGTCTGCATTTCCAGCTTTGGATTTATCCATACCGGGAACGGTATCGTCAAGTACTTTGGAAAACCCGGTCGGTGCGGTTTTTTGCTGAGAATCCGTGAGTGGCTGCGGACCGGGGCTTTCCGTGATCCGGGAAACGGACATATATTTCTCCCTGTCTCTTAATATGAGCAATTAAATCTGTTCGTACAGTTCCATGCAATAGCCGTGCCAAAAATAAAGATCGTCCTTCCCCGGGGTAAACAATGTAATATTGTAAATAGTTACCTTGCGAGTAATATGTGTACGGAAGAAAAAGATATGTTGCAGATTTGACATAATGAATAATATAGTTAAAATAATGACATGGTTTTTACCGGATATGGAACACAGGTTTGGGACTCCTGTGGTGCGGGGCATATAAAATTTAATTAAATTGATAAGTTGCTGAAAGGACCGGAGGGGAACAATGAAGATAAAATTGGTTTTGAGTATGCTTATATCAGTAGCAGCATTAATATTCAATTACAGTCCTGTGCTGGCAGAGCATCATGTAAACATTCAAGAACCGGCAATTGCATTGATCCTAAGTAAACCATCAGATACAGAACGGACAAAAGACGAAGCAGATACGGGAATCCCTGCTGAAGGTGAGAGCACTGAAATGCCTGTTGATTATAAAGTATCTGATGACAGCCCGGCAGAAAAAGGAAACGGTCAAAGCGGGCAGGTTGCGGAAGCTGAAATACCTGTTCAGTTAAGCGCAACGGACCTTTTCAACCTGGGTGTGGCCCATGATAAGTCAGGGACGTATAGTGAGGCCATTGAGTCATACAAGCGGGCGATCAGGATCAAACCTGACTATGCTGAGGCATACTATAACCTTGCCTTTTCTTACATGCTGTCAGGTGACATTACGTCCGCCCATGAAGAATACATGCTCTTAAAAGAGATCAATCCGCAAATGGCAGAGGATCTGTATAGCAAGGCGCTTATAATGGTCCGTTCCAACCCTGAAAATAAATATATCGTACAGGTGGGGGCTTTCAGGAAAATCCAGAATGCTGAAAATATTCTTGATAAATTAAAGGCAAATTATATGCATGCCCGGATTGAAGCCGAAGATGGTTACAGCAAGGTCAGGCTCTTTGGCATGAAGAGCAAGGAAGAAGCCGATGTTATGATGAAGGACATAAGTGATAAGTACAAGGTTGCACCTTTTTTGGTCCCTTTGCAGTGATACATTGAAATACCATAACCAATAGTTTCTTTCCATTTAACACCCCGATTAATTATTTGAAGACTGGGGCCCCATTGTATTCCCTCTCTCGACGAAGTAAAGTCCGTCTGCAAACGCAATATTCAATTTCTCCTCTTGTCTTTACAAAAAATTTACATAACTTTACATAAAATTAACATAAGTCCGGTGACTTTTGTTACTGAAATATGCGCAAGCATAATATAAATTAATTTTCAAATAAACAAATTCTATTGTCGGTCCTGAAAAATAAACTATAATGAGTTTTATATCCTGTGAACAGTTTAATCAATGTATAACCAATTTAAAATTGGTACTGTAAATGGATAAACCATCATTTCATGTTGTCATTCCTGATTACCGGTACTGGAGACAGAACATCAAGTGTCAGACCGGATGCCCTGTGAATACTGACTCAAGGGGCTATGTGCGGGCCATTGCCGATGGTGACTACGAAAAAGCATACTGGATAGCGAGGATGCCTAATCCTCTTGCCTCTATTTGCGGAAGGATCTGCGGGGCACCCTGTGAACTGGCATGCAGGAGGGGATGG
>QZIL01000029.1 GCA_003599025.1 Nitrospiraceae bacterium
CACAGCAGAGACATTGCCTGCAGCGTCCTTTGCCCACGGATATAGTGTGTATGTTCCGCCTGATACAACGGTATAGGTTGCCGGGGCTGTGCCTGTCCATCCAGCTGCCCCTGCCAGAGGCGGTGTTGAAGATATTGTTATCATGTAGCCTGTTACCGCAACATTGTCTGTTGCCGTAAATGAGGTGACCGGTATGTTCAGGCTGTTTGTAGGTGAAGTTGCGGTAAACGCGGTGACTGAGGGCGCTGTTGTGTCAGGAGCATTCAGTTTCCATGTAAAAGGGCGGGAAACCGGAGTGGAAACAACCTGTGTCCCGCAGTCAGGGTCAGTACCCCTTACATAAAGATTATAATTATCAGGAGTCTCAACATACGGTGAACAGGCCCCGCTTGTCGATATACCTGGATTTGTTGTCCATTCAGGACTGGTGCATATGGTTTCACCTGCAGCCGGGTTCAACGAAATAGCGGCGATATTGGTACGACTGCTGGCCGCACTTGCAGTGGCAGTTATGTTTTCCGGAGCAGCAGGGGTTGTAGCATTACGCGCAGCTACAGCAAAACTGAAACCATTTCCGGCACCGGAGGTGCCTGTAGGAGTATCAAGCATCTCCGTATAACCGGCAAGGGCATTGAGTGAATTGGTCTGGCCGTTAAAATTGACCCCGAAAAGGACGCGGCCGCCGTCAGGAGTGTTGACGGTCACTGAAATCGGACTTGTTGTCGAAGAGTTAGTGCCGGTGGCATAAACCGGGGTTGTCTGGTTTACGTTCTCATATGTACCTGCGCTGATTACTATGTTGTTAAGAGTGGCACTTGAGGATACCTGTATATTTCTTGCACCGCTTCCTGCAGCTGCGATACAGGCTTCATTGCAGAGACCGAACCAGACATAGTTGTTGTAGCCCGTACCTCCGTCACCTATTTGAGAGATCGGGGTCACCGCCTGACCTCCAAACGTTACGCCTGATACAGTGATAGTGCCGGTGCTGTTTTCAATGCCAACCGCTACGATCATGACTCTATTGGTCCCCGCAGGTACAGTGTAGGACGTTGGATTTGTATCAACAGTAGATATCCAGCTGCCGACCCCTGTTACTACTCCTGCTCCTCCACCGGTGGTTATTTTATACTCAAAGGAACCCACGTCCCCAGTTGTATTGAACATGCCGCCGACATTGTAGGGATTTCCGTATGCTGTTTGTGAAGCAGGGATTGTAATAGTAGATGGGTCCGGGTCAGAACAGGGTTGAATTGTCAACAGACTGGAAGTCCCTACATTTCCAGCGCTGATATCTGGAGCAGCTACACCAATGCCGGTAATGCTGGTCTGGATTGTGTTTCCTGTCTGCCCTGCTGCAAGATCGTAAACGATGTAAATGAATTTCGGGGTCCCTGTTGTTACGGTTCGGTCAGAGACCGTACCTCCATTCAACGTTACGACAGTTGCGTTACCGTTCCAGGCGCCTGTACTTCCAATAAGTACTGCTCCGGCCGGAAGGGTGGATGAACTGGTTGGTGATATATAAACTTTTGCGTCAAGAATGCTCGTTGCATTACCGCTGTTAGTCATATTCAACGATGAAAGCGCAATCTGACCGTTCTGTACATTGTTACTTGTGACCTGAAAGCGCTGCATCAGGATATTCGCTGTCCCGTCTGTGGGATTAGCGGATGCAATGGCAGTGTTGCCTGATGCTGTCAGGGTGTCACCGGATGGAGCAGGGTTCAGTGCGAGTACGACCATTGCGGAGCGGTTGTGAGCTGTTGCTGTACCGACACTTACTGTAGCAGCTCCCGCGGCTGTCGTACTGCTATGACCGGCAGCAGTACGGTTGCTGGTAACATAAACGTCCCATGTTTCGGTAAAGGCCCATGCGGAAGATGTAGCGGTATCAATCTGGTTATCAGCAGATCCCTGATTCATGTTGATTGCGTAAATAACACGACCATCAGTAATATTAGTAACATTAGAGGATGTTGTGGTTGTTCCTGAAGCTGCCGAACCTGTTGCAATACTGTTAATGGCAAAACCTGCGCCTGTGCCTCCACCAGTCTGTAAAACGCCGGAATATGTGGCAGCATTAATAGCGGAATCCGTACCTGGCGCAGTCCCCCAGGTAACGCTTATGTTTGACGATGTAGTTGAAGCGGAACTGCCGATCAACCGGTAATACGTCCATATTGTTGCAGCACCATTTGTGATAGTGCCTATAAGTGTGGCCCCTGATCCTCCTATGGTAACACCTGAAATGCTTGGTGTATTGCCTTCTCCAGAGATCACTGCTATAACTGCCCTGTCATTACCCGCAGGCGCCGTGTATATATGGGCAGTGACAGCGCCAGTCCCTTCAGTATGCGCGCTCCAGCTGGCACCACCATTATCCAGCAGTGCAACAGCAGCCCCGGCATTTGCAGATGGTAATGCCATGAAGAGAAAAACGACAATCAGAAATATTTTTATAAGAAAATTCATTCCTGAATATGAGGTGTTCCGGACTGCCATTCCTGGATTTTTCAAGATGATTTATGCTCCAGATATAAAACGCGATGTAATGTGGCAGGGGAATCATTGAATGTACCGCAATAGTTTCCAACAGCCCGTATGAATTGGTTGGCTGAACCCGGGGTAGGGTCAATACAAGAGGCTTTGGCTACTATAACACAATGGACTGTACCGCAGATTTTAATTGCAGCAGCTGCGGATTCAATTACCCCTGCCACAAGACAACCAGCAAGACTGGTGATTGCATTATTGAAAATACGTTGTCTCAAGACATAAAGATGCTGAGAAATGTTAATGTACTTTTCGTTCATTCCTACCCCGGTTTAAATGAAAAGTTGATGTAAGATTAAGTGAAATCTTTGATATTTTTTGCAAAAGGCATGCCAAAATTAATATTTATTAGAATCAGGGGGTTGTAAATTGTCGTATTTATCTGGCATGCCAATATGGCATTGTTTTTTGTCGAAATGACAATTGAAATTACAATGTGTTATGCAAGTGTAAATATATTTGTCATGTAGATTTCAGCTTGAATTTGATATACTTTGTCGATGAACTTCAATGAGCTGGTCGATATTGTTGCAAAACTCAGGGGGCCTGACGGCTGTCCATGGGACAGGGAGCAGACGAGGGAGAGCCTGAAGCAGTATCTTGTCGAAGAGTTCTATGAGCTTATCGATGCCCTTGATGAGAATGATGACAAGGGGATGAGGGAGGAGATGGGGGACCTGCTTTTTCAGATTGTGCTCCAGAGCCAGTTGTCCAAGGAAGAGGGTAAATTCGATATAAATGACGTTGTGGCGGACATCGCGGGTAAGATGGTCCAGCGGCACCCCCATGTTTTCGGGGATAAGAATTTAAATACATCGGATGATGTTATCGAGTGGTGGGAGGAGAGCAAGAAAAGAGAAGGGAAAAATCATGACTCGGCCATAGGTGGTGTCCCGAGATCTCTACCGGCATTATTAAGGGCGCGGAAGATCCAGATGAAGGCAACAAAGGTCGGGTTTGACTGGAACAGGATTGAAGATGTATTTGAGAAGCTTGAAGAGGAGATTGCAGAGCTTAAGGAAGCTATAAAAGAAAAAAATCATAGGGAAATTGAAGACGAGCTGGGTGATCTGTTTTTTGTCCTCGTCAGAATAGCGAACTTTGTTGAGGTCAATCCTGAAGATGCCCTCAGCAGGACGATCAGAAAATTTGATCGGAGGTTCAGGCATATTGAGGCTGCGGCAGCCGGGCAGGGGAGGAAAATTTCTGATATGACCCTTGCCGAGATGGAAGTATTCTGGCAGGAAGCGAAGAAAAAGTGATTATATGCTTCCTAAACTGAAGGTCCCCAGACCTGTAAATTCGACCGCAAATATTATCTGGAAGTCTTTACGCCGGTCGATATAATTGACTGAATATCCCCAGCACTGTTTTTTGTAAGTTGAGCCGACATTCAACTCCTGAATCCGTCCCCTGTCTGCGTCATACCATACTGTACCGTGAAAGTCTATGGGAAGTGACCTGCCGGCCAGTATGATGGGCCGGTATATGCCGGTTTCGAAGGTATACTGGTCCAGTTCTGTGGAGCGTCTCAGGTTTTTACCAAAGGCAATATAGCCTTTCCGGCCTTTTAATTTTACAGAACCGATCATTTCTTCCAGTATGCTGTCATCTACATCATAAGAGGCGTTCATGCTTAAATCAACTTCGTTACTCGTAAGTGTTACTTCTGCAAGAAGCGGGGTAAAAGGCTCATCTGTATCGAGCAGGCTGTAGCTCTGTGAAAGCCTGAATCTTGCTTCCAGGTTTTTTGTCCCGAGTCCTGAGATCCTGTTGGTCAGGGCATAAGTGATATTGCTTGTCTTGGGGACATAATCAGTCTGGTCAAACGACACGATTTTATCTTGTTCTACATATGGGACATAGGTATACTGCAGGGACGGCTCAATAAGATGAATAACAGATGAATATTTCCTGAATAGTTTTGTTGTCAATGTGGTGTCAAGGTCATAGACGAGCCGGTCTTCATATTCAGTAGGTTCGTTAAGAAAATAAGCGGTCTCCCTTATGCCGGCCCTCTGGGTAATATTTAAAAGCCTTCCGTAACTGAAATACAGGTTGGGATTGATGTCAACCCTCATCCCTTCCTGCCCTTTTTCTCTCCAGTAATTAACTCCATTAACGGCCATATTGTAGGAAAACAAGCCCCTTGACAGCGAATTAAGAACAAAACCTATTTCAGGAAGTCGCTGTGGGACCTCCTGTGAGGTCCCTTCAAGACTTTGCCGTCCCTGTGCCAGGAAATATATTCTCCCGCTCTCATACTGTTTTGACAGATGAAGGTTCGATTCGAGATATTTCTGCAGCCTTTCTTCTGACGCAAGGCCGAACCTGGTCGGCTCCCATGTTGACAGGCCGAACCTGGCAGCAGACGTTGAATCCATCGTCTCATAATAATCGTGTTCATTGACTGCGTGCAGTTTTAAATAACCCGAAATATTATGTCGGAATATCTGATTATGATAGGCCTTGATTTCGCCGAGACTTCTTGAGGGATCTTTGTCTTTTACATGGTAAAGCCAAAATTCACCGTCAGATTCAGGGCCCAGTATATATCTGTAATCCAGCCCCTCTCCAGGGCCTTTCTTGCCATAATAATCCAGATAAAAGGACGCATCGTGATTTTCCTTTATGGCCCAGAAAAAGCCCTGCTTGTAGTACAGGCCTCTTGAACTGCTGTAGCCATAAGACGGGAAAAGGAGACCTGTCTGACGGTCTCTGAGCAGGGGGGCCCAGAAATACGGCATATATAAAACAGGTGTATCCATAATTCTGAATGTTCCGTTCCAGCCGCTTAAACTTCTGTTTTGTCTGACTGATATGTCACTACTCGATATCTGCCATTCAGGTGGATCAGCATCGCATGTTGTGACAGTGGCCCGATCAAGCGAAAATGTTGTGTCACCGGTCTTTGATATTTCCCTGCTCCGCAGATGGAAGTTGTTCTTTTTATAATAAATGTAACTGTCGCGAATGGTGCCGAGCTTTGTCCTGAGATTTATTTCTATGCTTTTTGCGGTGATTTCTGTATCAGCGTCCCTGTATGATACATTGCCGGTCGCAACTGCATCATTTGACTTGCTGTCCATCAGCACTTCGTCAGCGGTCAATACAGCGTCGCCAAAGGTGATTGTTACGGAACCATTGGCTATGTACATATTGCTTTTAGACAGATATTCCATGCTGTCTGCGGTGATAATTGCTACATCACCTGCGGAGGCAGGGGAAGTGAGAAGTGAGAAGTAAGAAGTAAGAAGTAGAAAACCAATAATAAAATAAATGTAACTGTCCTTATCATGACACATCTTCTTTTCTTTTCTTTTGTTACTTACCACTTACCACTTCCCACTTTTATTTATATTCCCTCAACCGGGGCAATGTGCTTTCAGCGCCCAGGATTTCCTTGACCTCTCCGGCAGTATAAAAAGACCCTGTTACGAGTATGATATGGTCGACGCTGCAAACAGATTTTGCCAGATCCAGGGCCTCACTGACAGTGCCTTTAACAGTCACTGAAGACGGTTTGGGACCTGTACCAGTAGCAAATATGTCTGATATTGCTGCTTTGAGTTCTTCAGGCAAGGCCGCCCTTTCACATTTTGCCTTTGTAAGTATCACGGTATCAGCAAGCGGGGCCATCTGCATCAATATGCCCCTGGTGTCCTTATCAGCCATTATACCGGCAATAAGGATTATTTTTTTATTGGGAAAAAGCCTTTTTATTGAAGCTGCAAGAGACTTGGCAGCCTCCTGATTATGGGCGCAGTCAATAAGAACCGGGGGAGTTTGAGAAACCCACTCCAGACGGCCCTGGATATTGATATCCTGTAGCCCGGATTTTATGGACTGGTCAGATATGTGAAATCCTTTTATTTTTAATATCTCGCACACTCTTATGGCAGTGCACATATTTAAGAGCTGATACTCTCCGGAAAGCGGGACAGTTAAATTGCTGTAAGACCTGTATCCTTCATAATCAATAGATATGTGCCTATCGTCCATGTTTGCAATTAAGCCGCTAAAGTCTTTGCCGTAAATATGTATATCAGCGTTGCGCTCTCCTGCAATGCCGGCAAGCTGATTAAGTACATTCTCATCGAGTGAGGCAGTCACAAGCGGGACCCCTGATTTGATAATGCCTGCTTTTTCATAGGTGATATCGGAGATGCTGTCCCCGAGAAATTCGCAGTGATCAAGGCCGATATTTGTTATAACCGTCACATCAGGATGCATGACATTAGTGGCGTCAAGCCTTCCGCCCATGCCAGTTTCGACTACGGCCCAGTCAACTTTTTTGAACGAGAAATAGTAAAATGCCATGGCAGTGACAATCTCGAAAAAGGTCGGATTCAAGTCTGTCACCGATACTTCTTCCCTGAGCATGTGTGCTATTTCTATTACCTCGGCTTCCGTTATCCGCGTATCATTGATCCTGATGCGTTCAGTGAAACTGACGAGGTGCGGAGAGGTAAACAGCCCGACCCTGAAACCACAGTTCATGAGAATTGACGAGACAGCGGTTGCAGTTGAACCCTTGCCATTGGTCCCTGCGATATGAATGGAACGAAAGCAGTCATGTGGCCTGCCGAGCATGTCCATCAATGCCTTTGTATTTGTCAGCCCCAGTTTTATCCCATGTTTCTGGAGGCCGTAAAGGTAATTTAACGTAGAGTCGTATCTGTCGGAATTGTCGGCCATGTTAAATTAACCCGGAAGAAGATGAACCTGTTATTCATTCTCTGACTGCGGGGATTTATTGCCGCCGGTTGTCAGGGACAGCAGTTTTACCAGGGTTTCCTTGAGGTCTTTTCTGTTTACGATCATGTCTATCATGCCATGTTGCAGTAAAAATTCTGCTGTCTGGAAATTATCAGGAAGCTGCTGCTTGATTGTCTGCTCGATGACCCTGGGCCCTGCAAAGCCTATCAGGCTTTTGGGTTCGGCAATTATGATGTCCCCGAGCATTGCGAAACTTGCGGATACACCACCGAAGGTGGGATCAGTAAGTATGGATATAAACGGCAGACCTGTTTCCTTAAGACGCGATACTGAGGCAGATGTCTTTGCCATTTGCATAAGGGAAACAATCCCTTCGTGCATTCTGGCACCGCCGGATGAAGAGACTGATATCAAAGGAATAAATTCCCCGGCAGCCTTTTCCGCTGCCATCACGAATTTCTCACCTACCACTGAACCCATGCTTCCTCCCATAAATGAGAAGTCAAGGACTATGAGCATGACAGGACGGTTTCCTATAAGGGCATGTCCGGCAGTGGCTGCCTCTTTTATATTTGTCTTCTTTTCGGACTCCTTGAGGCGTTCCTTGTAAGAGATCTGGTCTTTGAAATCGAGCGGGTCAGTTGATTTGAGGTCCTGTCCGATTTCCGTGAAGGTGTTACTGTCAGTGAGAAGAGAAATGCGTTCCCTTGCTGATATCCTGAAGTGATAATTGCACTTCGGACATACCTTGAGGTTCCTGTCGACCTCTTTCCTGTAGATTATTTCCTTGCAGGAATTGCACTTTACCCAGAGGCCTTCGGGGACCTTTACCTTTTTGGTTATTTTACTTTTTTCTTTCTTGAACCAGGCCATAAAAATTAGTGATCAGCTGTCAGCGTTCAGCTGGCAGCTCTTTGTGAGGGCACATAAATAGAGGCCCTCGCATTAAATTGCCTTTCTGAGACTTTTTACATAATGTTTAATGCTCTTTCCCTGAGCTATTAATTTGACTATTGCGCTTCCTACAATGACACCGTCTGCCATTTTAGCTACTGCAGATGCCTCCTTCGGGCTGGATATACCAAAACCTACGGCCACCGGTATGCCGGTGACATCCCTGATAGAATGTAAGGTATCCTTCATGGTTTTTTCAATAGAAAGCTTGGATCCGGTAGTCCCGGTTATGGACACATAATAAAGAAAACCGGTTGAAGCCTTGACTACCTTCCGGATTCTTTCCGGGGTGCTTGTAGGGGCCAGTAAAAAAATTGTATCGAGCCCGTACAGGCGTGCCTGCTTAATGAAGTCCTCTGCTTCATCCGGAATTAAATCGGGTATTATTACTCCGTCGACGCCGGAACTGACGGCACTTTTAATAAAGGATTCAATACCCATCTTGAACACAGGGTTGTAATATGTCATGAGAATCAGCGGAATATCCGATTCCTTTCTTATCTCTCTGACAATTCTGAGCACTTTTCTCAAGGTGATGCCTTTATTCAGGGCCCTCTCGGCAGCCCTTTGTATGGTCGGTCCGTCAGCAAGAGGGTCACTGAAAGGGACGCCGAGCTCAATAATGTCTGCACCGGCAGCTTCAAGGTCCAGAACATATTGTCTGGTGGCAACGGGAGAGGGGTCGCCAGCCATTATATAAGGAATCAATGCCTTGCTGCCTGATCCTTTCAATGCTTTTAAAGTGTCGCCTATTCTGCTCATATTCCCTTTATCCTGGCTACCTCCTGTACGTCTTTGTCTCCCCTGCCGGAAAGGTTAATTATCATAATAGAATTCCGGGGCATGGATGACGCAGTCTTAATTCCCTCTGCAACTGCATGAGCGGATTCAAGCGCCGGAATGATTCCCTCTGTTCTGCTCAGGACCTCAAAGGCCTTAAGTGCCTCTGTGTCAGTCGCGTATGTATATTCTATTTTCTTAAGGTCCCTCAGATAGCAGTGCTCAGGGCCGACTGATGCATAATCAAGGCCTGCGGAAACCGAATGGGTCCCAAGCACATTGCCGTCCTTGTTTTGAAGAAGGTAACTTTTACATCCCTGGAATATCCCCAGGGAGCCTCCGGCAAACCGGGCCGCGTGCCTGCCTGACTTAATCCCCTCACCGCCTGCCTCAACACCTATCATCCTTATATTGTCTTTGAGAAAGGCATGAAAAAGCCCGATGGAATTGCTGCCTCCACCTACGCATGCAATAAGACAGTCAGGCAGTTTTGTTTCGGCCTTCAGTATCTGCTTCCGTGCCTCCCTGCCAATAACTGACTGAAAATCCCTCACCATTAGAGGGTATGGGTGCGGTCCGAAGACAGTTCCAAGAACATAATGAGTATTTCTGACATTTGTGGTCCAGTCGCGCAGGGCTTCATTTATGGCATCTTTTAACGTCTTGGATCCTGTGTCGACGGCAGTTACTTCTGCACCTAAAAGGCGCATTCTGAAAACATTCAATGACTGACGTCTGATGTCCTCTGAGCCCATATATATCTCGCATTCGAGACCGGTCAGGGCAGCACCAGTTGCAGTAGCTACACCGTGCTGACCAGCACCTGTTTCAGCGATTATTCTTGTCTTGCCCATCCTCTTTGCAAGCAGCGCCTGGGCGATCGCATTATTTATCTTGTGCGCCCCTGTGTGACACAGGTCTTCTCTCTTGAGATATATTCTTGCCCCTCCGACAAGGGCTGTAAGGTTTCCGGCAAAGTAGAGGGGTGTAGGTCTTCCAATGAAATCCTTCTGCAAGGACTCGAGTTCATTAAGAAATGTCCTGTCTTTTTTATATTTAGCATAGGCATGTTCAAGTTCAATAAGTGCGGGCATAAGTGACTCAGGTACGAACCTGCCGCCGTATTGACCGAAATGACCTTTGCTGTCCGGATAGTTACCAGAGTTACTATTCATTGGCTAAGAAATGATATTAATAATAGCTGAAAATTTGCAAGACAATAGTATATCACAATGCACTGGAATATCAACAGAATATGCCTCAGTTCGGAACACAGAGAGGTATATAATGCCGTGGCGGTTTAAAAAGCTGCTCAGAGTTTTTTTATTATTAAAGAAAATAATTTTTCCATAAACTTATGATGCAGAGGACGCATTGACCAATTACCGGCATCTATCTTGAATGAATTCTTAAGGTCTGTCTGGAAAACCTCTGTCATGCGTGCGCTGAAATCTGTATCATAAACACCTACATTGCTTTCTTCATTCTTGCGTAATGACTGGAAATCAAAATTCGCCGAACCGATTATGCTCCAGCATCCGTCAAAGACCGTAGTCTTGGCATGAAGGACCGAGCCCTGATAATTATATATTTCCGCCCCTGCCTTCAACAACCTGCTGTAATGGCTCCTTCCGGCATAAAAGACAGACTGTACATCACTGCTGCCGGGAAGAAGAAGTTTAAGAGATACCCCTCTTCTTGCTGCATGGAGCAGTGCGCGCAGGATCCTCTTGCTGGGAACAAAATAAGCGGTTGTCAGCAGAATGCTCTCCCTTGCATTTCTGATACTGTATATGAGAAGCCTTCTCATCCGTCTCCGCGCCCTGCCTGAATTGGCAAAAACTGGTATTACCGGGACCCCGTGGTCAGTCGGTTTATTTATGGTATGACAGTTAATTAATTCACCTTTCCATGTAGACCAGCTTCTCTGAAACATATTCAGCAGTGTATAAGCGATAGGGCCTTCAAGATAAATGCCTGTATCCCGCCATGTTATATTTCGCTTTCTGAAATAACCGTGGTATTCGTCGGCAATGTTGAATCCTCCTGTCACTGCTTTCATCCCGTCGATTATCAATAATTTTTTATGGTTGCGATACATATATTCACGGGGTGACTTCCATTTAAACGGATGCGATACCCTTATGCTGACCCCCGATTTTTTCAGGTCTGACCAGAAATGTCTGGAGGTAAGGAACGAGCCGAAATGATCATAAAGCAGGTAAACTTTCACTCCCTCCTTTGCTTTTTCCTTGAGAAGCGTGGCCAGTCTTTTGCCGGTGTCATCATCCTTGAAGATATAGAATTCGATGCAGATAATTTTCCCGGCTGCTGATACAAGGTCAAGTATTGTCTGAAAGGTTTCCCGTCCGCTTTTTAATAACTGTACTTTGTTGTTTTCAATGAAAGGCGAGCCCAACACCTTTTCAATGGCAGATTTTCTGATTGCGGTCTTGTCCGGGCCAGGGCTTGAGGCTGGTGAAGGATCATTCATTTTATAAATAATGTCTTAAAGAAGCTTTTCTGGCCCGTTCGATGAATAGTCTGAGTTTAGTATGGTCTTTTTTCCCTTTTATATTCCCTTCAACGCCAGAAGCGACATCTATGGCGTAAGGCTGGACCAGTTTAATTGCATCCTCAATGTTGTCGGGGGTAAGGCCGCCGGCAAGAATTATCCTGCCTAATTTCTTGGCTTCAACCGCGATTTCCCAATTGAAGACATGTCCAGTACCGCCAATTGAGTCAGGGGAATAGGTATCCAGGAGGAATGCTGCAGCAGTCTTGTACTGATTTAACACTTCAAGGTCAGACAGGTCCTTTATCCTTATGGCCTTGATGGTTTTTCTGCTTAAACTGAAATATTCTGGAGATTCGGATCCATGGAGCTGGACTATGTCCAGTCCGGTAAATGCTACTGTGCTCTCAAGAGTTGTCTTGTCCTCATCGACAAATACTCCTACCGTTGTAACCATAGGGGGAAGCGATGATATAATCGAACGGGCAGTCTCAGGGCTCACAGACCGGGGGCTTTTATTGTAAAAGACAAACCCCAAGGCATCGGCGCCGCATGCTATTGCAGCAAATGCGTCTTCTGTATTTGTTATCCCGCAGATTTTGATCCGTAGCATTTAGAAGTATTTTACCATATAAATATAGTATTAAGAGTTGTTGCCAGAGTATAATAAACAATTGAATTAATAAGTAATTCATAATTTGCTTAAATATTTAATGAGTAGATTTTGTGTGCACAAGTCGTTATCTAACAAATAATAAAGTGAAGGCTAAACCGGATAACTAAAGTTAAATATATATCGGATAGTTTATAGCTAATACAGAATAATGTAAGGAGAACAGATGGAAAAAGCATTGATCACAGGGATAACTGGTCAGGATGGTTCTTATCTGGCTGAATTTTTAATTTCCAAGGGATATGAAGTTCATGGCATTATACGTCGTGCGAGCAGTTTTAATACAAAAAGAATAGACCATCTTTACATCGACAGGCACTCAGCTAACGCAAGGCTTTTTCTTCATTATGGAGATTTATCTGACTCGGGACAATTGACAAATCTTATTTATAACATTCATCCTGATGAAATCTACCATCTGGGTGCGCAAAGTCATGTAAGGGTAAGTTTTGATATACCTGAATATACGGGAGATATAACAGCTCTTGGTACTACAAGACTGCTTGAGGCTATAAGAAGGAGCGGAGCTAAGACAAGGTTTTACCAGGCATCGTCATCAGAAATGTTCGGCTCTTCCCTTCCGCCGCAGAGTGAGAAAACGGTTTTTCATCCAAGAAGTCCATATGCAGCTGCCAAAGTATACTCTTACTGGATGACTGTAAACTACAGAGAAGGATACAATATGTATGCATGCAACGGCATTCTTTTTAATCATGAATCTCCCAGGAGAGGGGAGACATTTGTCACGAGAAAAATTACCAGGGCAGTAGCTAATATTCTGGCAGGGAAACAGAAGAAGCTTTATCTCGGTAATCTTGAAGCGAAAAGGGACTGGGGCTTTGCTCCCGAGTATGTTGAGTGTCAGTGGCTCATTCTCCAGCAGGAAAGGCCTGATGATTATGTGATCGGCACCGGAGAAAGTCATTCCGTCAGGGAGTTTGTTGAACTTGCTTTTAAATATGCCGGAGTGGAAATTGAATGGCAGGGACATGGATTAGATGAAAAAGGTATCGTTGTTTCCTGTAAATCAGCCGACTTGAGAAAGGGGGATGTTGTTATTGTTATTGACCCTCAATATTTCCGGCCTGCAGAAGTGGACTATCTTCTTGCTGACGCCTCTCTTGCAAAAGAAAAACTGAAATGGAAGCCAAAAGTTGCCTTTCAGGAACTGGTTAAAATTATGGTAGATGCAGATATGGAATTGACCGGAATCACTCCTCCAGGTGAAGGTGAAAAGATATTGCATAACAACAATATCCGATGGATAAAGAACATGCATTCCTATCGAGGATAGAAAGGGGACGCATTAAGGTTGACAGGAATGATTTTATGAACAGATCGTCTGTAATATATGTGGCCGGACATAGAGGAATGGTAGGGTCAGCAATTATCAGAAATCTTCAGGCCCGGGAATATACCAATATTGTTACGCGAACACATGGCGAGCTAGATCTTACTCGACAGAATGATGTTGAGGCATTCTTTGATACTGTTAAACCTGAATATGTATTTCTGGCCGCTGCCAAGGTTGGTGGAATATTGGCCAATAACACGTATAAAGCTGATTTTATTTACGAAAACATGATGATTGCGGCAAATGTAATTCATGCAGCATATCTGTACGGGGTTAAGAAGCTGATTAACCTTGGGTCTTCATGCATTTATCCAAAGTTTGCACCCCAACCGATGAGTGAGGATTGCTTATTGACTGGAATGCTGGAACCTACTAATGAGCCTTATGCCGTTGCAAAAATAGCAGCTATAAAATTATGTAGATATTATAATGATCAGTACAAAACCAACTTTATGTCGGCTATGCCGACGAATCTTTACGGACCAAATGATAACTACAATCTGGAAACCTCTCATGTCCTTCCTGCATTAATTAGAAAATTTCATCTTGCAAAACTATTGGAAAAAGAGGAGTATGATTTAATCAAAACGGATCTTCAGGTACACGGTATTTCACATGATCAGAATACAGATATAATATCTAACGATGATGTTGTGACTATTCTTAGTAAAAATGGAATTCATAAACAATATGTAACTTTGTGGGGGAGTGGTTCTCCATATAGAGAATTTCTTCATGCTGATGACCTGGCAGAGGCTTGCGTTTTTTTAATGCTTGAATACAATGCAAAAGACATTGGGGAGCTTATAAATATTGGAACGGGAGTAGACATTAGGATAAAAGACCTCACGTCAGTGATTAAGGAAGTAGTAGGATTCGCAGGAGATGTGCGTTGGGACTTGTCAAAACCTGACGGCGCTCCAAAGAAACTATTATATGTTGAAAAACTTCATAAATTGGGATGGAAGTCGAAGATTGATTTGAGGGATGGAATCAAACTGACATATGAAAATTATGAGAGATAATAGCTGGATTGTACGAGCAGGAACCATATTCATGAATAATTTGTATGAAGAGTAAAATGCATATTATGACTAATAGAATTCATCAGGAATTTATCGTCCCCCATAGATGGAATTAGTTGCCTTTTTTTCAGGTGTAATGTTGAATTTCCCTTTAATCCCCGTGAGTTTCCCCAGGAAAAACGTCATGCGGGAGATAAGTGATTAAAGGTTAAGCAAAAACGGAATTTAACAAGAGGTCTTTAGTTATTTTGAAAAAATGTGTGAACATTCGCGAGGTCTTCGGGAATACCCCCCGGAAATTGTGCCAACAGTAGTTAGAGTGTAAAATAACAACCACTCAAAAGGAGGCACAGATGAAGAAGAAGTTCACGGAGGAGC
>QZIL01000119.1 GCA_003599025.1 Nitrospiraceae bacterium
GAGTAAGTATTTACCTTACCAAGGATATCCTGCACAATGCATACAAGGTTGAAGAACTCAGTAAGGACATTGTGGAAGTTGACAGCATGCATTCGGATGCCTTCCGGTTGATTCTCTCCATGCATCACCTCCTTATTGAACAGGACAGTCTCTACTCAAGAGAGGCAGTTGATGTTATATCAGAACTGAAGAAGAAGGTTGAAGAGTATAAAAAACATGAACTCAAAACTCTTTCCGCGGGAAAGAATGACGAGATTGAACATTTGGACAGGGTATTGGAAGAAGTCAAGGGCCTGGAAATAATCAATGACTTTATGAAGGAATATATGAAGACAGGCCATTTTGACAGGGATGCGCTTATCGGACTGGAAGAGTATGCCTATGGAATTGAACAAAGCACTGACAAGATAAATAAAGTCCACCTCTCGAGGATAAATGATTTAATTGAAGAATCATTGACAAACATGTGGATTATTTTCTTTATATATCTCGTGTTTATTACAATTGGCGGATTGTCCATTTATGCCGGCCATATAATGCTGCTTAAAAATGTTGTGCTTCCGATCAAGACGCTGGCTTCTGCTACCATCGAGTTTGCAGAGGGTAAGCTTGATAAAAGGGTTGATACGGATTCCAGGACTGAGATCGGTCAGCTGTATAATTCTTTTAACCGTATGGCAGAGAAACTGCAGGGCAATGACGAATTCCTCAGAAAGTTCAATGAGGAGCTTGAAAAGAAGGTGAGGGAGAGGACGATCGAATTACAGAACGCCAATGAAGAACTGCAGAAGACCCAGAAGGCCCTTATAAGGACTGAAAAAATAGCCGCTGTAGGCCAGATAGCTGCCGGGGTCACCCACGAGATAAAGAACCCTCTGAATTCCCTGTCAATAAATGCTCAAATGCTCATCAGAGAGCTTACAACCAAATTCGGCCCTGATTCATCAGCACATGAATCTGCCATGTTAATCAAGTCTGAGATAAACAGGATAAACAATATCCTTGAGGAATTCGTGAAGTTCGCGAAGTTTCCTGAACCCCGCCTGGTCGACAATGATATTAACAGGGTTGTAAAGGAAGTCGCGGACCTGATTTCCGAGAGCGCAAAGAATTCAGGCATTACAGTCAGCCTATCACTTCAGGAAAATATTCCGGTCATCAGGTTTGATAACTGGCAAGTCAGGGAAGTTCTGATAAACCTGACCCAGAATGCCATCAGGGCAATGAAGGAAGGCGGAGAACTGGCGTTGCAAACTGCTCTGACTGATGATAATGTTAGCATACGCGTCAAGGACACAGGTGAAGGAATTCCTGAATCTAATCTGGTCCGGATTTTCTCACCCTTTTTCAGCACAAGGGAAGGCGGATTGGGCCTGGGGCTTTCAATCGTTCAGCGGATCGTAGAAAGCCACGGTGGAAGAATAAACTGCATCAGTAATATGGGGACAGGGACCGTGTTTGAGGTGTTCCTCCCTGTGGAAAGAGGTCAGTCTTTTTAATGAAACCATCAATTATGATAGTCGATGATGAAAAGTCGATTCGCGATAATCTGGCAAAATATCTCTCCGCGGAATATACAGCCTACACAGCTGCAAACGGCAACGATGCTGTAAAGACCCTGTCGGAAAACAGTGATATAGAAGTTGTACTGAGCGACATGAAAATGCCGGGGATGGACGGCCTTGAGCTTCTCGAAAAGCTCCGTGAAGACAATAAGGAAGTTATAGTCATCCTCATAACAGGGTTCTCAACTATTGAGTCTGCTGTCGATGCCATGCGCAGGGGAGCATATGACTATCTGACCAAACCGATTGATCTGAACAAGCTTGAAATAACCATAAAGAATGCTATAGAAAACAAAAAGCTGAGGTCGGAGAACATTCTTTTAAGACAAAGGATAAGAGAGAGGATTGACGCTACATCTCTTGTCGGCAAATCACAGGGGATAAAGGACATCATCAGTTTGGTCGACCGTGTTTCATCTACAAAGGCAACAGTATTAATACAGGGGGAAAGCGGCACAGGCAAGGAGCTTGTTGCGAATGTGATCCATTACAACAGCCTTGTTGCGCACGGCCCGTTTATAAAAGTCAACTGCTCTGCACTTGCCGAAGGGGTGCTGGAGAGCGAATTGTTCGGGCATGAGAAAGGGGCCTTCACAGGCGCCATGTTTATGAAGAAAGGGAGGTTCGAGCTTGCAGACGGCGGCACGCTTTTTCTTGACGAAATAGGCGACCTCCCGGCGTCCATTCAGATAAAACTCCTCAGGTTTTTGCAGGAATCAGAGTTTGAGAGGGTAGGCGGCACCAGGACCATTAAAGTCGATGTCAGGATTATATCAGCCACAAACAAAAACCTCGAACAGCTGGTGAAGGAGGGGAAATTCAGGGACGATCTCTTTTACAGGCTCAAGGTTGTGACTATTGAAGTGCCTCCGCTGAGAGAGAGGAGAGAGGACATTCCTCTGCTCATAGATTTTCATCTGAAGAGATTTACGGAAATACACAATAAGCAGGTCTCAGGCATATCACGCGAGGCAATGAAGCTGATCAGGACATATGACTGGCACGGCAATATAAGAGAATTAATGAACTGCATCGAGAGTGCTGTTGTTATGAGCATCGGGGACGTGATTGATGTGGACAGTCTGCCGCCTTTCATGACTATCGGGCAGAAAAATCAGGCCACTGGCATTGCATCAAGAAATCTTTTTGATATTGAGAAAAAGGCCATACTTGAGGCCCTTGAAAAACACAGGGGCAATAAAGCCGAGACCGCCAGATCACTTGGCATCGGATTAAGGACACTGTACAGGAAATTGCATCAGTATGGAGTGGAAACTTAGTGCTGTGTCCCCTCATTTCTCCAGCCTGCCGAGCTCTGATTCCAGTCCCTCAATCTCTCTGAGAATCGCATCGTAAGTTTTGACTGAATCTTCTTTTGAAACTGCCTTATTACCAAGTTGCTGTATCGGTCCGGAGATCCTGCTGTAGCGCTCTTTCAGGTCTGCAAATCTCACCCTTAATTGACCTGTCATAGTGTTAAGCTCCTGTGCAACGTCTTTAAAATCATCTTTCTGTCTGAGTACAACAGAGGTGGTAAGGTCTCCGTCTGTGATCTTTTTTATGTCTCTGGACATTCTTATCAGAGGCCCGGTGGTTTTTTTTATCATCAGAAAACCGGTAAGCAGCAGCAGTACCGCTACAACGATAAAATTGGCAGCATTCACAAAAATGAAAACAGGCCTTACCAGTTCGTCAGTCGAACTGATGCTGATATGCGTGCTCCACAGTAGTGTGTCCAGTTGTTTAATTGCGAGTGAGTTAAAGGCAGCAACTGCCACTAAATTGCTTATGAGCGAGATAATGACAAACAGCAGGGCATAACGGACCTGGAGTCTTGTATCAATAATATATCTGCGTCTTTTATGTTTCATATAATGTCCTTTATTTTATATGGCACTCAAGGCACAAACGGCTCCCCCGGTTATTTATAACAAGCATTTTCTTTTCTCCTGAATAGATATTATGGCAGGTGCCGCAGCCGATCTTTCCGTTGAATAGACGCACCTCTCTGTTAAGTACCCCTTCAGGTCTGAACTTATGCATTTTTTTCGAAGTGATTTTATTGTATGAGACACCTATGGGATGATTGTAATCTTTATTGCTGTGGTTCCATGTTCCGGCCCCGAGTGGTTCGTTTTCAGACCTGGCATATGTGTCATGACACTCTATGCATTCAAGGGACACGCTGTCTATCCGTGTAGTCCTGTCAGTCACCCTGTATGTACCCGCATGTACGTTTTCATAAACGATGTGTCTTTTTTTATCGATTTTATGGCAGATTGTACAGAAGAAAATACCCCTTGACGCCCGCCTTAAAAAGAGATGGTTGTCAGTAAAAGGCTGCATGCTGTCTTCAGGATGGACAAAGTGGCAGGTAAGACATGTTAATTTCCCGTCTGTAAGGGGCATGTCATCAGGTATAGTCATGGTTGGATATATGTCTGACGGATGAGATTTTTTCTGTTCCAGTTTCAGATGGCAGGCCTTGCATGCCAGTGTGATAGTCGGTTTTATGCTGCCGGGGTTGACCTTAACATCGGAATGACACAGCACGCACCTGTCATCAGAAAATTCATGCCCCTGTCCGGACAGCCCGAACACAGCCGCTGCAACCGCTATCAGCAGCGGGAATATAATGAACAACGCTTTTTTCATAACCTGATACTTTCGATAATGCTTTTAATATGACGGTCGTTATCCAGGGCCTTCATTAAGCCCGCCTCTGTATTTTCTCCGGCCTCTGTGAGCGACTTAAGCTCAGTCACTGCAGTTTTCAGCTGACTGATTTCTGAGCCGAGCGCTTTTACTTTTTCGCTGTAGCAGTCTGTCATTTCATTCAGAGACTCGGCAAAAGGATGGATCACGTCTTTTTCTCTGAATTTGGCCTTTGTCCCGAGGCTTCCCTGTCCGATGGACTTTGCGCAGGCCTTGACCCTGTGCAGGGGCCCGGCAATCCTGTGAGTGTAAAAAATGACCAGGCCTGCCAGCCCGAGTATTATAAGCAGGGAAGAGATACCGCTTATTTTCAGGGTAGTGATAATCAGTGTTTCCCTGACATCGGAGATAATAGACAGGACCCCGCGGTAATGTGTGTCCAGCGGCTCGTAAATTTCAAGGTGCAGCAGCAGGGCAGATGCAGCTATACCGAGTACGAAAATGCCCAGTGCGCCGAATATAAGCCCAGGCAAGTAGCTTCGTCTGATTATCTTTTCCTGTTCCAATGCTGGACTCCTTATTTTATAATCACGGCTTCTTCAAGGATGACTTTATAAAAATATCCTGCTCCGAGGGCCACATCCGTTTTCAGAATCCCCTTAAAGGTCACTGTGTCGCCGACAGAGGCTGTCTCCTGGGATGTTGCAGTCAGTTTGTTGTCCGGAGCAGTCCCTGTACCGTCCTGCAGGGTGAGCCAGTTTTTGGAGAGAATGTTTCTGCTCACTTTCATGACCCTGGCTTTTACAATAACTTCCGTGCCGTTGAGTTTTTCCGCTTCAGCAAATACTTCCTCTATGTTTTTGCCGTTATCGGCCTTTCCAATCTCCCCTTTTGCAGGTGTATTAACTGTCCCAGTCTGGTCCTGGGACTGTTTCACGAACTGTGCATGATAATTGTCAGCAGGCACATGCTCCAGGTCATCCAGCCTGGAAGCCTCGGACTTCTTTATTTTTGTAATAAAGAGGATCCTGTCAAAGGTCCTGTCCAGTTCCTTGCTTTTGAAATCCGTCATTTCAACCCCGCCTGAATACTGAACCCTGTCACCTGCCTTGACCTCTCCACCAAGGAAGGAAGGAATGGTCGCAATCCATGTCTTCTTGCCCGACTCTTCGAGTTCCAGATAAATATATGTCTCTCCATGGTGTGAATCCACTATTGTTGCCATGTGCTGTTTTTCTGTTTCCGGTCCCTGTGCCTGCTCCGGGGCCTGCTGCTCAGGCTGGTTGTTCTTTTCCTCAGCTGCAGAAAGGATCGGTACAAGCATTAATATCAGTGTAAGTATTATTTTTGTAATTGTCTTCATTGCTGCGTTGCCTCCTGTACATTAAATCTATGGTTTAAGTTTTCTGCCCTGCTGATATCAAGCTGAAACTGTCATCTCTCCTGATCTCAGCGGCTTTAAAAGGCGAAGGTATCATCAGGGATATACCCCCGGATTGTGGTCTTTACCGTGACAACTGAGAAAACACTGTCCCCTGAAAGTCCCGAGGTCTTCGAACCTCAGGAGACCCTGGGAATTGGGCTGCACGATAGTAATGTCAAAATTGATAAGATGACTGTTGTTTGACGGGTTGCCCTGTATGCTGCTTATGCCATGCGGGTCATGGCAGGCTGAGCAGGGCGTATTTTCACTTGCTACATGTTTATTGTGCTGCCTGAAGCTGACATCACCGAGGATGCTGTTTCTGTCATGGCACTTGTAACATATCGCATAGTTAAAAGAACTCTCCTGGGTAAAATCCTGTGTTGCATAGTTCTGTTCGAGAAGGAACCTGTTTGTGGAACCGTGGGGCCCCTTTGCGCCCCCTGAATTATCGTTATTGTGACAGTCGGTGCACAGGATGACGCTGGAAGTCGTGTATGGCGGCAGAAGACTTGGCACATTAGGGTTGATGCCGGCTGCCTGCACAGGGTGATAAGAAGGGTTTGAGACATCAAATTCATGTCTTGTATTAAGCTGCTGTATCTGTCTGTCTATCTGAATAGTCGAGATTACGTTGTTGTCACCGTGACATTTGAAACATATTTCGTATAAATAAAATGACGGCCTGACCTGCGTGCCTGATGAACTGATACCGCTTACACCTGCATTAGCTCCTGAGACCTGCGGTGCGCCTGTCGATGCATTGCTGTTGGACTGGTGCGGGTTGTGACAGTCTGAGCATTCAACATGCTTTTGTACGCTGTTTAAATAGAAGTCTTCTGCAGGGTCATGAACACCGGTATAGTCCTGGACAGAGTGCCTGTAGGGCTTCATCAGTTCCTGCTCAATGTTTTTAACAGCCACGTTTCCATTATGACAGACGAGGCAGTTGTCTTCTTCAAAGGCGTAATTGAGCAGTCTCTGATGGCCTCCTGCTGTATGAGGCTTATGACAGTTTTCGCAGCCGTTTTCTGCAACTGTAGTATATACAGTATGGGGCCAGGGGTCCGGACCTGCGCTGTTCCATATTGCGTTTGAAAGTGAATGTGAGGCGCTGCTCCATCCTTCTTTCTGGTGACATGCTGTGCAGAGTGCCGAATAGATATTCGGCATGAGCAGAAATTTCCCGTTTGTATTACTATGAGGATCATGGCAGGATGTGCACTGCATTTCACCGGCAGCGTCCAGTTTTATCTCATGGGGAAGAGAGAGAGGGTCGGCAAGTTCTCTGTTTCTTGCCGCAAGACTGCTGTCATATACAAAGGAGACAGGGTGATCATCAGAAAGGTCGGTGCCGAGCTTTGACGGCCCCTCCGGCAGGAAACGTATTCCGCCTGCAAAAGGGACTTCAAAGTATTCGGACACCAGGGCCCCTAAAGCAATGGTGCCGTCGTGGCAGCTCAGACAGAGTTTTGATGCGCCGGTGGGTTGTCCCACGACTGAATACATGGTGCTGCTCTGATATGGAATGTAGTTCACTGTGGAATCAGCCCGGTTCCAGAGATAAGGAATGTCTCTTCTTGCCCTGTGAGGGGCGTGGCAGAATATGCATATCTGGTCTTCCGTGGTTGATTTGATGGTGCCCGGGCCGCTTACAGAAAGATTGTGCTTTGTGTATTGAATGCCTGCTGCCGGAGCCACAGGCGGAGGAGGCGGGACCGCAGGTGGAGGTGGCGGTGGAGGAGGGGCCTGTGCAGTCACAAGACTGCCTGATACGAAGAACGCCAGCATTCCTGAAATAAATAGCACCTGAATTGTTTTAATCAGTTTATTCATAAAGTTGTATTCCAGAGTTGCTAATACATTAAGTTAATAAAGCCTCATAGTCGTCATTACGGGCTTACCCGGTCGGATTGACTCGTCGAGTAGACTCGATTCGAGGATCCAGTTAGCAATATGCAGTTCTTAGTAGTCATATTAAATCACCTGAAAATTTATGCAATATCAATGCCATATTCCCAATACTATTTTATAAACTCATCTCCCTTTAAATATTTAAAGATCTGGACCCTGTGATTATACGAGTCTGAAACATAGATACTGTCATCTGCATCTATATAAATCCCGGAGGGAAGCCAGAATTCGCCGTACCCGTTTCCCGGGTTGCCGAAGACCATGAGCAGTCTGCCCTGACTGTCAAAGACCTGTATATTGTCAAAAAGGGCATCAACTACATAAACATTTCCGTCACTGTCAGAGGCTACACCCCGTGGCCTCGAAAAATATCCCGGACCATCTCCGGCTTTGCCAAAGGCACTTATAAATACACCTTCCGGCGAGAGTATCTGTACCCTGAAGTTAAGGGAATCTGATATGATCAGTCTTCCGTCAGCAGCAACTGCAATATTTGTGGGTTTGTAAAAATGACCTTCTATATTACCTTCCCGGCCAATTATGCCTCTTACTTTATGGCCCACAGTGTCATACTTGATGATCTCTGAACTCTGGGTGTCAACGACAAGCAGTTCATCTGCCAGCGCATTATAAGCTACTCCTGTTGGTCGTTCCAGCACTCCCCGGCCCATTTCCCCTATATATTTTTTGCCTCCGGCCCGGAAGATCTTTATCACTGCCTCCTTGGAGTCTGAGACGTAGATGGTATCACTGCTGTCAATGGCGATCCCTATTGGCGATATCAGGGAAGTCGCTTCATCAGGGAATGTATAATAGGACCCCTTTGCCTGATCGAATACGTGGACCAGTCTGCTATAGTTGTCCACAATATAAAGTCTGCCCTCCCTGTCCGTCACAACTCCGTAAGGATTTACAATGGATTTATTGGTCTCGCCTTTGACGAACCTGATAAACCTTGACAGGCCTTCCTCTCTGATATTCATATCTTCAGGCGCCGAAATTGAATTCAGGAGCCGTATTCTCGGGACATCCGGGGGCTTGGGCCATATAATGTCTGGAACTGGTTTTCTTGATTCAACGATCTGCTTGAAACACGCAGTCGTGCTCACTACTGATAATAAAATGAAAATGCATACACAGGTCTGCTGTAAATATTTCATATTAAAACGCTAATATCAGGCATATGTATTAAGGCTAATCCCTGATCCTTTTACCTAAAAAAGTTCTCTTTTTATTGTAACCATAACAAGATGATTAATAAAGTTTTCCCTTGACGTCATATTTTTTTCATTTGAGACCGTATATTTTATAAGTCCTTTATATATGTTGTAGCTCCATTCGTAAGCGGCAGAAAAACCCGCATCCTGTGTTTTATGAATGACGCCGGAGGTCCTGTTCAGAAAGTTTTCTGCTGAGAGACGCTGCCGTTGGGACAGCATCATCTGATAATTTGCCTTGTACTGCTGATATTTTTCTGAATCATCAGCGCCGCCAAGCTCTTTAAAACGTGTTGCCCCTGCTGCCGCAGAAAAATTCAGATATGACCGGTCAGTTGGCCTGAAGACGAGCACTTCAGTGGCCTTCCAGCCTTCAGTCGGTCTTTCAGTCGATGATATATTGCTATATTCCACGGCAGTCGTGCTCCATTTCCACCTGTATTCCAAGCCAATAGTTTCGTTGTTATAACGTCTGAGTGTATCCGGTTCTGCACCCCTGAGGAATCTCTGTTTTGACCGGATGAGGCGATAATGGATTTTTAATGAATTCCACAGATTAAATGTCATGCCATATGATCTGTCAAATACGCCATAATCAAAGGGCGGCTCACTGACATATTCATAATCTATAAATACTTCGGCTCCGTCGGGAATTGTCGTAGTGCCTGTCTTTCGGCTGATGGCGGTGTAGTCCCCTATCACTGCAACTTCATAATCAGTATTTTCGAGATATATCTGGCCCCTCAGTCCGTCTGCTTTTTTTTCTATCACTCTTATTGACGCCTTTTCCACATTCCTGTTCCCTAGAAATACCATACTGTTTCCACTGAGCAATTTTACCTCATCGCGTACCTCTGTCATTATGGCGCTCAAATTCGGCTGCCTGTCAACTATCATATAAGCGTGACTCATGGTGGCATTGATCGACCCACCCGGTATCTTCCTGAAATAACCCCATTCCAGACCTGTCCTGTAAGATGAATCCTGTCCACTATCATTGTGGTTCTTTGATGTATCTGCGCGCAATGAGGTAGTAAGGTTCTCGTATAATAAGTGGTTGAGCTGAAAGTCCAGTGACTGGTACTCCCTCCTCTTGCTGTCCCCGAGGTCATATGATTCATAGTGAAGGTTGTAATTTGTTGTCAGGTTTCTTTTGTGGTTCAATAGCAGGTTCTCGTACCAGCTGAGCCCCCTCTCAAGGTACGTATCACTTTTTCTGTCCCTGTAGCCTGCTGATGATGTAAGTGAGGCCTTTGTCCCGCCCTGAAAATTATAGATATTCTGAAGGAATACTTCCTTTGAAATCAGGCTCAACTCGGTGAGTCTTGCCGAATCAACTACATCTGTATAAACCATGTCCAGTCTTGTATTGCCGAAATGTTCATCATGCCGCATATTTAAGCGCACTTCATCTTTTGTTGTTGAGGCATCGATAAACCCGCTCTGCTTACTGTCGTAGTGGGTGTAATCGAGAATCGCAGGGAGTACTTTATATTTAAGGTTTAATCTTGCTCCGTAGGTGTCTGCTTCTATCTTTGATTTCTGTGCAAGGTTGCTGTTCAGAGTAGACAGTCTTTTGTTGCCGAAAAGTGTAAGCGTATATGGCTTGTACTGCAGAAATACAAATTCAGCGTCATATCCCTGGAGAAAGGTCCTTGACTCCTCCTTGTCCGTGTCCTCGCTCTCCTCGGTAATCTGCTCCCATTCGGGAGAGAGGGTCAGGTCGAATTCAACAAGCGCTTTGTGATAGAACCATCCGTTTGTATCAATATCAAGCCTCTCAGAATAGGTGGTCGTATCATTTCGCCGTTCAATAAACGGGCCGCTCCTTTTATCACGTTCAAATTCATATGATACTTCAAACCCGAGCCTCGGTCTTGATATGTGATAGTAATCAAGGGCATATGTCTGACCATAGAGTAGTACCGCAGTTATGGCGGAGCTTACAATCAGGGACACAATCTTTATGGCACATTGTTTCATATACATCAACCGCTGTGAAGATTAATTTAACAGGCCTTCGTCAAAGTCTTTCTTTAATAAAAATCTGGTCTTCCCTAAGTGGGGATTGTGGCATGAGGTGCAGTCTTCATTTTTCCGGTGGTCTTCAGTGTCGAGTATGAGCCCTTGAGCGTGGCATAAGGTACAGATTTCTCTGGAAGTGCCCTTCTTGAGCATATATGGATATGTGGAAGCATGAGGACTGTGGCAGGTAATGCATATCCCTTCTGATACCGGGCCGTGGATCCATAGACCGCGGCTGAATGCTGAATTAACAGACTTGACTGAATGACAATCTATGCACAGTTCTTTAACGGGCATTACGAGTCTGCCTGAGACGTTCTGGTCGGTCTTAATAACTGATTTGCCTTTGTTTTCCGCAGAAGACCTGAAAGTGGCAGTCTGGGATGTTGAATGGCACTGAAAACACTGCTGGGCACCGTACGGACCGTGAGTATAGGAGACGATGGTAATGTCCTCTTTCCTTTTTCTTAAAATTTCTTCACCAGACAGGCCTGCTCTTTCTTCAGGCAGAGAGTCGACCCTGTCAGGGTGAGGCACGCCGGTGAAGAAAAAAGTCAGTACCTTATAGCTGGTGTATTTATCGCAGCCAGTAAAAACTGATAGAAAAATACAAATAAGGATTATGTATGAAAAATATTTGTATGGCCCGGGTGTTATCAATCTAATTCGATTTTTCTCCTGGGTACGTCGGGAAGAGGTTTTCCGGTCCACTCGCCAAAGCCATAAACATTAATTTTATGTTCCCCCAGCATATTCCCTACGTAAACCAGGTACTTGACGTTGAAATTTTTATCGACATATTTCTGAAAATACTTAATATTGTCATAATCCATATAGACTGAATTCGGCAGATACATGCTGCCGGGATTGGGACCGAATCCACCGAAAAAGAGGAGCAGCAGCGCAGACTCGTTATCAAATATCTGAACATTTTCAAAAGCAGTATCTACAGCATACAGATATCCTTCAGCATCAACGGCAATACCCTTGGGCCGTGCAAACCCTCCGAGTGTGTCCCCCGGATAACCGTACACTTTCTGAAACTGACCGTCCGGACTGAATTTCTGTATCCTGAAATTAAATGAGTCATCAACATATATATTCCCTTCCGTGTCTAACGCTATGTGTGACGGCCTGTGCATCTTGCCTGGTTCGGCACCTGAGCCACCGATGGTATGAATAGTCTCACCTGAATCCAGGTCAACAACAGCTATATGGTGATTATCGAAGTCAACAACATACATTTTTTTGCCCTGTACCGCGACATCGAGAGGCTTGCCGAACTGCCCCTCCCGCCCATAGGCAGTGACAAATTCGTCTTTATCGTTGAATACAACTATCTGTTTCCTGCCGAAATCAGCGATATATTTATTTCCTGACGGAGTTATCCATATCCCCGCAGGCTGATCGAGGGAACCTTCGGCCTCGTCTTTGATAAAGTTGAATTCCATTTTGTCGAAATCTATGACCAGGATTTTTTTGTAGGTCCTGTCGGATACGTAGATTTTACCCGGGACAGACGCAATGTCGTAAGGCCTTGCGACCTGCTTCATGGATTTTGTTTCACCCAGGAGAAATTCCCTGAATGCGCTTTTTTCCTTGCCGATATCATCTTCAGAGGTTATTGAGGTGAGGAACTGGAGTCGTGGGTTTTGAGGAAGCGCAGGGTAAAATACTGTCTCGATCTTCTCCTGAGTGGCTGCACAACTCATCAGTAAAAGTAATATGAGCGGTAACATATATTTTTTTATCATAACGCCTCCTGGTTTATATTTCTTCATTATATTTATGTGCCGGTCTCTGCCTTTTTTGCCTTTTCCCTTTCACGCTCCATATCATCTTTCCTGCTCTGCTCAAGCTCTTTTTCAGTTGCATTTTCTCCTGGCAGTGGTTCTGTCTTGATAAAGTTGAATTCAGGCTTGTACCTGTCATACTTTGCAAGCCTGTGGCAGGTAGTAGCACACTGTCCGCCTGTTTCGGTTTTTTCAAAATCAACTGTAAGCATTCTCTGTCCGAACAGGAATGTATCATTTAAAAGCCTGGTGTTTTTCAGGCCGTGCGGATTATGGCAGATTTTGCATGTGCGTCCTTTTGCCAAATTAACATGCCTGTAATGAAGGTTAATATTGCCGTTTCTGAACATCGTAAGAGAAAGGGTCCTAGGTGTGCTTAATTTCTCTTCAAGTTCTTTATGACAGTCGCTGCATAAAGCGTATATGCCGGGGGCATATGATGCATAAACTCCTTCCGGGTAAGGCAGCTTCAGATGCCTCAAATAATTGCTGGAATGGGCGTCATGACAGGCAGTGCACTTGCCTTCTGCAAATGGCTTGTGCGGTTTATATTCTTCATCTCCGGATATTACTTTTGGTGGGGTTTTTTTAAGGCCCTCCGGGGGGATGACGTCCTCCCGGTGGCACTGGGCGCAGAGGGGCATTGTTTCAGGAGGAATAACCTTGAAGTCATGTCTGCCCTGAGTCATCAATTCATGGCAGCGGTCGCATTTCATCCCGTCAACGCCTATTGCGTGAATATATTTTTTCTTTTCCATGCCGGCATGGCAGGATATGTTTATACATGAGGCCCCGGATTCAATGACGATTTCTTTCAGCTGCTCTTTTGTGGGCTTTTCGGACATTTCGGGTCCCTGAACAGGTGCGCTGATTTCTCCGTTCAGGGATGCTGCCATAAGCATTGACAGAGATATTAGTGTGCTGATAAGAATGCTTTTATTAAGTCTGTCTTTCATGATAGTAAAAAGTATAATACAATATTTGCGCAGATACTATGTGAGATACAGGATATTATTTCAATCCGATAACTACATCAATGAATATGTACATTAACAAAAAAGGCGGGGACATTAAATCCCCGCCTTTTTTAAGATACGAATGTCAGACGTGCACTATTTTACGTGGCATGCAAGACAAATTGCTGATCCGGCAAGGTCTACTCTCAGAAGAGGAGTACCGCCTACTGCCTCGATCGGAGCATCATGAACATCATGACATGCTGAACACTGCATCTTTCCGCCCTCAAGTACATCACCGATTGTACCGGAACCGCCCATAGGAGCAGATACAGGTTTCAACCATCCATCTGCAGCATCGTCATAAACGATAGAGATGGGGTGAGTTCCCCTGAGGTCGCGTGCTCCGCCATTGGCAAAGCCCGGGATTTCTGCATAGGTCGGCAGTGCGAATACACCACCTGCATGGTTCTCAAAGTTGTCAACTGCTACGGTACCATCGTGGCAGGAAAGACAGAGCTTTGAGTGGCCGGTAGGCTGTGCATCTACTGCGCCATTAAGAGTAGCGCTCCATGCATTGTTATACATGGTGAACGATGCAGATGTTACCGCGTGGTTCCACAATAAGCCGTTCAGATAATTCTGGGCAGCTACGTGGTGATCGTGCGGTGAATGGCATATACGGCAGATTTCTCCACCCAATGTCGGGATTGTGCCGGAGAAATCGTGCGGGCTTCCGGAAATACCGGCGCCGTTTCCTGCTGCCAGTGCGAAACTGGCAATACCGACTGTCATCATGACAGCCAGTGTGAGAATGAGTAGTTTTTTCATCCTCGTCACCTCCTTTAAAATTTTTTAATATACGATGGCAGCATGGCTGTCTTTATAAATGCGACCCGATGCTTTCCGTGCCTGCCTTTCGACAGGGTTGGCCTTGTACATCGTATCTGGGTTGTAATAAGAGCAAAAGCTATGCCAATAAAAATATAAATAAAATACAACCGGTTAGACGGATTATTTGGTTCTCTTAATGTCATTATGGCAGGATTTAATTGCCATTTTGGCAAATTGGATTGCAGTTAAATACATTAGTTATATCCGCAGATTTCACAGATGAAAGCACAGATATAACGAAACAGGACAAATAATATATTCATCTCAGTGGTGTCCGGTAAATCTCGTATGCATATTGATAGCGCATTTTCTTATAATTTAAAGTTTGTTGAACATAATAAACGTCATTCCCGCAAGCGAAGCGCGTCGGGAATCCTTCTTGAAGAAAGATTCCGGACAAGCCGGAATGACAACAAGTTAATATTTAATCAT
>QZIL01000096.1 GCA_003599025.1 Nitrospiraceae bacterium
AAAAGGCTGAACAGGCCCTTTCCTTCAAAATTATTGCTCAGCAATACTTTGTTATCTTTGATAGTATCATCGATTGAGACCGGCACCTCGGTGCTGCCTGCTGCAGTAGAGACCTGCACCCTGTCACCCTCCTGAAGCCCCAGTCTGCCGGCTGCAGTTCCGCTTATTCTGAGCGTCGGTTCCGGACAGATTTTCACAAGCGCAGGGGACCTTCTCGAAAGGGTCCCGGAATGAAACAGTGGTTTCTCCAGCGTCAGGTAAAAATCAGCTTTGAAATCACCCGCCCCGTCAACCATCGGAGGTAGCTCGTGAATTTCTCCCCTCAGGGGCTCGCCGTGATAAGGCCACAGGCAGTTCCCTTTGCTGATTTCCCTGTATGTCAGGTCCCTGTATAGAGGGGAGACCTTTGCTATCTCATCCATAATATCTTCCGGATCGGAGTAGTTCATCTTATGTCCCATCTTGCCCGACACCTCTGAAATGATCTTCCAGTCCTCCATGCCATATGCAGGGTTAACGGCCTTTTTCTGGAGCTGGACCCTGCGTTCAAGGTTTGTATAGGTACCTGTCTTCTCTGTCCATCCTCTCGCGGGAAGCACAACATCGGCAAGTTTTGCTGTCTCGGACAGGAATATGTCCTGCACTACGAGAAAGTCAAGCGACTTAAGGGCTTCAGCAACATATGGGCCATCCGGGAGGTTAAACACCGGGTTGTCACCCATTACATAAAGGGCCTTGATGTTCTTGCTTCTTGCACCCTCAATTATTTCAAACAGGGTCCTGCCGTCCTCCTCAGGTATCGGTCCTCCCCACTCCATTTCAAATTTTCTCTTGAAGTCATGAATGTCCAGCGGCCTTCCTCCGGGGAGCATTTCAGGTACACATCCTGCATCTATCAGGCCCTGCTCATTCGGCCTCTCGGAAAGGAGATAAAGCCGGGCTTCAAGCAGATATGTAAGTCCTGCAACAGCAAATATGGCCCGATGGCCGTTGGAGCGCTGTACAAGGTCCATCCCGAATACTATGGAGGTGGACGGACTGTCCAGAAGCGTCTGTTTAAGTTCCTCAAACCCATGAATGTCCATACTGCCTGAACATTTATCAGAAAGCATTCTTATGCCTTTGTCCACATCCATCTTTTCTCCGCGGGCGCCTTTAACACCGGAAACAGCGACCAATAACTCCTCAAGGACCTCGGCGTCGCTAAATACCGGTGGTATGACCTGCAGCGTCCTGAATCTCTCAAGGCCTTTTGCATTGCCCAGGACAATTATTTTTGCCCCCTGCCTTGAGGCCTCGCGAATGGACAGCCCGAGAATCGGATTGACAGCAGTCGGGTCACCTCCGACGATTAATATGACCTCGGAATTTTTAAGTCCTTCTATCATATTTGTCGTTACGCCCTGCCCGAGGAGTTCCTCGAAATATTTCTGTGCAGCAGCATACCCGGTCCTCGAAATTGAATCTATATTATTTGATCCGCAGGTCATTCTCATAAATTTCTGGAAGACATAATTGTCCTCGTTGGAACACCTGGCAGAAGCTATCCCTGCGATGGAGCTGCCCCCTGAGGTCTTTTTAATTTCAGACAATCTTTCAGCCACAAGTGCCAGTGCCTCGCTCCATGTGCCCGGCTCAAGGCTGCCGTTCTTTCTGACAAGGGGGGTTGTCAGTCTGTCCTGACTGTTAATGTATTCATAACCGAACCGGCCCCGCGAACACAAAAGCCCCTTGTTTACGCCAAGCCCTATTTTGGGTATGACACGCTTTATGGACTCGTCCCTGACCTGCACCACAAGAGAACACCCGACCCCGCAGTATGAACATATAGTCTCCACCTCGCTGTCCACCTGCCATGGCCTGAAACTGTGCATGTATAAACGGCTCAGGATAGCACCGACAGGGCAGACTGTAAGGCAGTTGCCGCAATATTCGCAATTAAATGATGCAGCAGAAAATGGCTCCATCCTGGAATGGTTTCCTCTGCCCATTATTGAAATAGCAGACGCGCCCTGCTGGTCATTGCACATCCTCACGCACCTTGTGCAGACAACGCACCTCTCCATGTTCCTCGCAAAAATCTGGTCCTTGTGACTCTCAGGGACCTTTCTTTTTTCTTCCTTGTGTCTGCCGACGGTCGGGCCGTATTTATTCACAAGGTCCTGCAGTTCACATTCACCCGCCTTGTCGCAGTAGGGACAATCCAGCGGATGATTAATAAGGAGGAATTCCAGGATGCCGCGCCTGACTCTGGAGATGACCTCCGATTCTGTTTTCACCACCATGCCGTCCGCAGCCATCAGGGTGCACGCGGTCTGCAGCTTCGGCATCCTCTCCACTTCCACCACGCAGAGCCTGCAGCCACCATACGGTTTAAGTGCCTCGTGATAGCACAACGTGGGTATCTTTATCCCCGCCTTCCGGGCCGCCTCAAGTACGCTTACCGGTTTGTCCAGGGTTATTTCTTTTTCATTTATTGTTAGTGTAATCATAATTAAATTGCTGGTCGCTTAATTGCCGTTTGTCTGTCATTCCGGCTTGTCCGGAATCTTTTCACCAGAGGATTCCCGACGCGCTTCGCTTGCGGGAATGACGCAATGGGCTGTTCAGAAACAGACTCTAATTACGCAATTTACATCTTCCCTCTTTTATATGTTCTTCGAATTCATTCCTGAAGTGCTTTATCATTCCCATAACCACACCGGCTGCACCGTCACCGAGCGGGCAGAAGGTCCTGCCAAGCATTATCCCTGCTATATCAGAGAGGAGTTCTATATCACCCTCTTTGCCGTTCCCTTTTTCCATGCGCTCAAGGACCTTCCTGAGCCAGTCTGTCCCTTCCCTGCAGGGAACACACTTGCCGCAGGACTCATGTTCAAAAAATTTCAGGGCCCTGTAAGCCACCTTGACCATACAGACGGATTCATCCATCACTATTACCGCGCCCGAGCCGAGCATGCTGCCGGCCTTTGGCATTGCCACAAAATCCATTGCACAGTCTACTGCATCTGCAGGAAGTACAGGCGTTGAAATGCCCCCCGGGATTACGGCCTTTAATTTGCTGCCGTCCCTCATCCCTCCTGCATGGGTATAGATAATATCTTTAAGGCTTGTGCCCATCGGGAGTTCGTACACCCCCGGGTTTTTCACATGACCGCTCACACTGAAGAGCTTCGGCCCTGGGCACTCCTTGCTGCCGATATTGGAATATGCCTCTCCGCCGATCTCAATTATATAAGGAAGGTTCGACAGCGTCTCAACATTGTTAACGATAGTCGGCATGCTCCAGGCCCCGACATTCACCGGGAAAGGAGGCTTGTTCCTGGGCTGCCCCTTCTTTCCTTCAATAGACTCGATCAGGGCGGTCTCCTCACCGCATATATATGCCCCTGCTCCCTGATGCACAGCAAGATGAAATTTTATCCCCTTGCCGTTGATGTTGTCTCCAAGATAATTGGATTCATATGCCTGTTTAATGGCTGCGTTCAGAATGTCTGCGGCAGCCGGATATTCACCCCGCAGGTATATATACCCATATTCTGAGCCCAGGACATAACCTGATATGACCATCCCTTCTATTAACAGGTGCGGGTTTTTTTCAAGGATGGGTCTGTCCTTGAATGTGCCGGGTTCGCCTTCATCAGCGTTGCACAGCAGGTACTTGGGGAATTTCGGGTCAGCCTTTGCAAAGCTCCACTTCATGCCGGTGGGAAAGCCCGCCCCGCCCCTTCCCCTGAGCCCGGACTTTTTTATTTCCTCCATAATGTCAGACGGACTGAGTTCAAGGGCCTTTGATAAATTCCTGTATCCCCCGGCCTTGACGTATTCGCTGATGTCCGCTGAGTTGGGATTTTCTATGTTTCGTAGTAAAAACTTATCCATGGTTCTTATTTGTCATCCCGCACTTGATGCGGGATCCATGGTTCGACAGGCTCACCATGACATTGTCACCCTGAGCTTGTCGAAGGTCTGGATTCCCGCTTTCGCGGGAATGACGTCTTCTTATGCTATCTATACTTTTACTTATATTTCTCCAGTATCTCTTCTATCCTCTTCTCCGAAAGATTGTCATGAAAATCCGTATTTACAAGCATGGCAGGAGCAGTACCGCATGCGCCTATGCATTCCATGATCACAAGTGAAAACCTGCTGTCATGGCTCGTGCCGCCCGGCTGGACCCCGTAGCGCGTTTCAAGAAAATCCACCAGCTTCTCGGCCCCCAGTATCATACAGGACACATTGGTGCATAATTGTATGACATGCCGTCCCACAGGCCTGTGTCTATACATCGAATAGAAAGACGCCGTGCCCCGTACCATTGCCTCGGGCACATTAAGTGCCTTTGAGACACACTCCATAGCTTCGTGACTAAGCCAGCCGAACTCGCGCTGCGCAACATACAATGAAGGCAGCAGTGCGCTCTTGCGGTCAGGATACCTGGCCTTTATATCATCGATCTCTTTCAGTACGGTTTCGTTAAACATATCTAGTGTCAGTGTCAGTGTTTAGTGTCGTTCACTGACACTAGTCACTGACACTTATTCTTTACCTGTCACATTCTCCCAGCACTATATCTATACTTCCGATGTTCGCAATAATATCTGCAATAAGCTCACCCTCACAAAGTTTGGGCAGGGCCGCAACATGTACAAAGGACGGAGAGCGAACTCTCATGCGGTAAGGCTTTCCTGTTCCGTCACTCACAAAGAAAAAACCCAGCTCGCCCTTCGGGACCTCTGTTGCTATGTACATCTCCCCTTCAGGCGCGGTCTGCGGTCCCTTTGTAATAAGCACAAAATGATGAATAAGATGCTCCATGTCCGTCAGCACCTTATCTTTTGCAGGCAATGTATATTTCGGTGCATCAGCCATAATCGGGCCTTCAGGTATCTGTTCAATGCACTGCCTTATGATTGAATTGGACTGGCGGAACTCGTCCATCCGTACGCGGTAACGGTCATAAACATCACCGTTTTTCCCGGTGCACACTTCCCACTTGACCTTATCATATACTCCGTACTTCGTGACCTTTCTGACGTCATACGGAACACCGGAGCCCCTCAGGGCCGGCCCGCTCAGGCCCCAGTTAATAGCATCCTGGGCAGATATAACGCCGATCCCTTTTGTCCGCTGAAGCCATATGCGGTTTTTATTGATAAGAGTCTCATACTGCTCTATCCTCATCGGGAATTCAGTCGTAAATGCATAAACGTCTTCCAGCCACTTGGGATCAACATCGTTTTTCAGCCCGCCTATTCTGGGATATGTCACAGTCAGCCTGGCACCGCAGAGCCTTTCAAAAAATACCAGTATCGCTTCCCTTTCCCTGAAGCAGTACAGAAACACCGTCATGGCCCCGACGTCAAGGGCATGGGTCGCAAGCCAGAGCAGATGGTTTGCGATACGGGACATTTCCCCGACTATGGTCCTGATATATTCCGTCCTCTCAGGCACCTCTATCCCGAAGAGCTTTTCGACTGCAACGCAGTAACCAAGGTTGTTTGACATGGAGGAGATATAATCAAGGCGGTCGGTAAGCGGCAATACCTGCATATAGTTTCTGTGCTCGGCGAGCTTTTCAACACCCCTGTGAAGATAGCCGACATAAGGGGTGCACTTGACGATAGTTTCACCGTCAAGATCGAGAACAAGCCTCAAAACACCATGTGTGGCCGGGTGCTGGGGCCCCATGCTCAGGGTCATTTCTTTTGCCGCTACGCGGGAACTGTTTTTCGTATCTTCCATAAAATAGCCTGAACAGCAATTTTGAAACAGAAAGGTTTATTCGTGTATGTATGACTTGTTTATTTTCTCTTTACACACCTGACCCTGCTCTCATTTCACTGACTGGTTCTTTCCGGAATGTGTTGATCCGGCTGCTTTTTATAACACTCAGGATCAGGGCGTTTTACTTAACGAAATTTGTGAGAGCCTCCTTCAATTATGTTAAAAAATTTTATTGTATGTTCCACTCGCTATCATGAGAGTGGAGGTCTTTCAGTTCTTCAAACCCCTTATACTCAGAATCGGCAGGTCCCTTTAACGGGTAATCTTTTCTTAACGGATAGCCTTCCCAGTCATCAGGCATGAGAATACGCCTCAAATCCGGGTGGCCGTTAAATACTATGCCGTACATATCACAGGCTTCTCTCTCATGCCAGTTTGCCCCGGCCCATATAGGGACCACACTGTCAACGCTCGGATTGTCCGCCGGTATCAGTGCCTTGAGCATGAGGCGGTGTTTGTGTTTTACCGAATAAAGGTTGTAAACGACCTCAAACCGGTGCTGCCTGTCAGGGTAGTCTACTCCACACAGGTCCACAAGATAGTCCATGTAAATATCAGGATCGTCATGAAGAAACCTGCAGATGTCGCTTATCCGGTCCCGGTTAACGCTGACAAACACCTGGTCCCTGAATTCCGTTACATCCGCGATCTCATTCAGATATTTAGTTTTGAGTCTGTTTACTATCTCCAGGGGCTCCATCTGAAATATTCCTTTTCTATTTTTTCCTGAAGTTTCATAATTCCCTGAAACAGCGCCTCAGGCCTCGGGGGACATCCCGGGACATAAACATCAACCGGTAAAAAGGTGTCTCCGCCCTGAACAACTGCATAGGTATTAAATATTCCGCCCGAACATGCACAACTCCCCATTGCCATCACATAACGGGGCTCAGGCATCTGGTCATAGACCCTTCTTATCACAGGGGCCATTTTCTTGGTGATCGTGCCTGCAAGAATAATAACGTCAGCCTGTCTCGGAGAGGCACGAAAGACAACACCGAAACGGTCAAAGTCATAATGACTCGATCCGCAGGCCATCATCTCGATGGCACAGCAGGCCAGACCGAATGTCATCGGCCAGATTGAGTTCTTTCTGCTCCAGTTAACAAGTTTGTCAACTGTGGTTATAATCGTGTTTCCGCCCGGGACTATTTTTGTCCCCTCTGCAACTTCAACTAACTCTGTACCCGGTATTATCATCTGGTCCTTTCAATCTTATAAGGGCGAGGCGGTCTCGCCTTTACAAATTCATTCCCACTCAAAGGCGCCTTTTTTCCAGACATATACATATCCGATCAAAAGGATAAAAATGAAAAGCATCATCTCAATGAAACCGAACATTCCGAGTTTATCATATGCCACCGCCCAGGGATACAGGAAAACAGCTTCAACATCAAACACAACAAACAGCATGGCGATGATATAAAACTTGACCGAGAATTTCTGTCTCGGCTCCCCGACAGGCGGGTTCCCCGACTCATATGCATAAAGCTTCTGTGCATATGGCCTGCGGGGCCGCACAAGTATCCCGGCCACCACAGCGCCAAGCCCGACCAGCGCTGCAAATATGATAATTATGGCGACCGGTAAGTAATCTGATGGGATATAAGTTCCAGGCATTGAGATTTTATACACAAAAACAACTACACCTGTCAATGAATATTAGTCTTGCTTATTGTTAGTTTTAACTTATTTATCAAAGAAAAAAATAATTGACAGATCAATGCAGCAGATGACATACAGCTATTCATTAACTGTTTCCGGCAATTCAGGCTGTCAAATGATTTTTTTTCGGGTTGCTTCTTCCTGTCGTAATACAGACAGGGCCGCCGGTATGCCAAAACATACCTCGGCTGGCATGAGAAATAAAGGGGTTGAAGCATCAACAGCCTGATAAACGGATGCCAGCTTTATCATTCCCTCATTACAAAGCACGGACAAAATAAATAATTGAAATCCCTGTATTTTCTTCTTTAAAAAAAAATAAACACAACTTATAATACTGGACTATGAAGAACATCTTCAGCCATCCGGAAAAATCCATCGCAGCAAAGCTTATCATCGCCACCGGAATCCTGATAGTAGTAATGAGCTTTATCTTCTGGTATGCCACTCTGAAAAAACAGGAAAAGGATGTAATGTCCATCGCGCAGACATATGGTGATTCCTTCGTAAAGTTTACAAAACGCAGCACACGCCACAGCATGCTCATGTACAATCCTGAGGAAACTCAGCGCGTGCTCGAAAACCTCGGCACTCCGGAAGGCGTGCAGCGCGTAAGAATATACAACCATCAGGGCAACGTTATCTTTTCTTCAAATATTAATAATGTGGGAACAGGTGTCGACAGGACTTCAGTGGCCTGCAAATCATGTCACGTCGACCCCGGCAAGTCTGGAGTACTCCTGCCGGACCCTGTGAAATGGTCAGTGCATAAAGATGAGAGGGGCTCAACATCACTGAAGATCGTAAGAGAGATATCGAATGAACCCGACTGTTATAACGCTAGCTGTCATGCCCATCCCAGAGAACAGGAAATCATCGGCTTTGTAGAGGCCGACCTCTCCCTGGCCCTGTTAGATGAGGCCTTGTTCAAGCAGGGGCTTGCTCTGACCGTCTACGTAATAGTCTTCGTTATTGCGGTCTCAATGTTTCTTGGTATCATCAATTATAAAATCGTCACCCACCCTGTTCACGAGCTATCCAAGGGCATGGAACGTGTAGCAGGGGGTGATCTTGATTACTCCGTAAAGATAAAATCCGTTGATGAGATCGGGGTACTGGCAGGCACCTTCAACTCAATGATCAAGGACTTGAAGGCTGCAAGGGACCAGAGGGAAAAATGGACCCAGACACTGGAAGAGGAAATCGCAAAAAAGACAGAGGAAATCAGGAAAACGCATGCAAACCTTGTGCAGACCGAAAAACTCGCTTCACTCGGAAGAATGGCCGCAGGTGTTGCACATGAAATTAACAATCCCCTGACCGGGGTTGTTACCTTTGCTCATTTATTAAAGAAAGGCTTCTCACCTGAAAGCCCCCAGGCGCAGGACCTGGACATCATTATTGAACAGTCTGAACGATGCTCAAAGATAATTAAAAACCTTTTGACCTTTGCCCGGGCCACCCCCTCGGAAAAAGGCAAGGTAAGCATCAATGATGTGCTGAACCGTACTGTATTCATGGTGCAGAACCAGGAGAAATTTCATCACATTAAATTCAACATCAAGCTGGAAGACACCCAGTTCATTATTGTTGGTGATTCGTCCCAGTTCCAGCAGATATTCCTTAACATGTTCATAAATGCAGCAGATGCCATGGGCGGCAGAGGCAACATTCATGTCGCGACACGCAGCATAACAGAAGACGGGAGGCCATATGTTGAAATTGAGTTCACTGATGAAGGGTCAGGAATAAAGCCTGAAGACATGCCGAAGCTCTTTGAACCCTTTTTCACTACCAAGCCTGTTGGCAAAGGTACAGGGCTCGGTCTCTCGGTCAGCCACGGCATCGTCAAACATTTTGGCGGCAATATCAAGGTAAAAAGCGAAATTGGTAAAGGCACAAGTTTTTTTGTTAGACTACCGTTGCCGGAGAACAATCCTGACTCATGAAAAAAATACTGGTCATAGATGATGAGGCAATTGTACGGACGAGCTGCCAGAGAACGCTCGTACCGGAGGGTTATGACGTGAGACTCGCTACGAACGGCAGGGAAGGCATTGCGTTCATGGAAAAAGAGAAGTTCAGCCTCGTACTTCTGGACCTCAAGATGCCTGACATGGATGGTATTGAGGTCCTGAACAAGATCAAAACAGCCTGGCCTGATACAAAAGTGGTCATGGTTACGGGATACAGTACTGTTGATACAGCTGTGCAGGCCTTAAGACTGGGCGCATATAATTTTATAGAAAAACCTTTTACACCTGACACCCTGCTTAGCGCCGTGAAAGAAGTCTTTGAAAAATCACAGGGCACAGGAGAAGCAGCTGCAGAGAGCTGACATAAAACATTCCAGAATTTCCGTACACTGAGGACCGGCACTACTTCAGAAAAAATATTACGGTCCCACTATGGTAAAACAGTTGAATAAAGAGGGACAGGGTGACTTTAAGAGAGATCGCAGAAATACTTGAAGCAGATGTAGTAGCAGGTTCAGACGACCTGGATGTGACCATAAAGAACGCATGCAGTGCGGACATGATGAGTGCGGTATTGTATTACCATACGCCTGATTCGCTGCTCATTACCGGTCTGACCCAGCCGCACGTAATACGGACAGCCGAGATTGCCGGCATCAAATCCATTGTGTTTGTCCTGGATAAAAAACCGGGGGCCGATACTATAGAACTTGCCAGACAGAAAAAGATCCCAATCCTCTGCACACGCTTCTGCATGTATACAGCATCCGGAAAACTCTACGAGGCCGGGCTTCCGGGGTGCCTGTTTAAATAATCAGGATTGAACATATGGATGAAACAACAGAAGGAAGTTTCCAGATAATCGGCGGCAATTTCGGAAATGCAGGAGAGGCATCCATGCAGTTAAAGTCAAAACTGACTGAACTCGGGGTCAATGAAGCAATTATAAGGCGGGCGGCAATAGCCACGTTTGAAGCCGAGATGAATGTAATAATATACGCGGCCGCAGGAAGACTTCATTATTATATTAATCGTGATAAAATCACTATTAAAATAGATGACATGGGTCCGGGCATTGAAAATATTGAGCTGGCAATGCAGGAAGGTTACTCCACTGCCCCTGACTGGGTAAGGGAAATGGGATGGGGGGCAGGCATGGGGCTGCCCAACATGAAGAAAAATTCGGACGAATTCCGGATCGATTCAGTGGTCGGGGAAGGAACAACTATCGAAATCGTTATAAACCTGTCTTAACGGGGGGACCATGAAACTCAGCAACATCGTTGAAAATCTGTCACTGGAAGTCAAAACCGGTGAGAACAACCTTCAAAACGATGTGACAGGGGCCTATATCAGCGATCTCCTGTCCGATGTAATGGCCAACGGCAAGGAGGGAAATGTCTGGATCACGCTCCAGACACACCTTAACATTGTGGCTGTTTCCGGTTTAAAAAATCTGGCTGGAATTATTATTGTCAACAACAGACCGGTGCAGGAGGATGTCCTGCAAAAAGCAGAATCTGAAAAAGTGACCATCATGTCAACGCCCTTGCCTGCATTTGAAATTGCGGGGAAACTCTATCAGCTTCTGAACGGATAGGAAGTGAGAGTAGTCAGTACATAACCTCAAGCATTGAACCGTCATTCCCGCAGTCTTTTAAGCGGGAATCCAGTCTTTTTAATCGGTTCTGGATGCCCGATTAAAGATTTCGGCCATGACAAACAGACACCAATTATTAATACAATATATGTGAAACTGAATGCTAAGAGAATTTAAGGCCGACCTCCACATACACACATGCCTTTCTCCCTGCGCTGAACTTGAGATGTCTCCCAGGGCGATTGTAAAAACCGCCATAAAAAAAGAAATCGACATAATAGCCATAACCGATCACAATTCCGCAGAGAATGTTATTGCAGCAAGAAAGGCCGCTAAAAATACAGGTTTGACAGTCCTGGCGGGGATGGAGATAACCACTTCCGAGGAAGCCCACATCCTCGCCCTGTTTGATGATCTTGAAAGCATCTCAAAACTGCAGGACATTGTGTACAGCAATTTAATGCCGGGAGTGAATGATGAAAAACGGTTCGGCGAGCAGATAGTCGTTAATGAAAAAGATGAGGTGCTTGATTTCAATAAACGACTTCTCATCGCCGCAACGGACTTGTCAGTGTATTCAGCTGTAAACACGATTCATTCCCTCAGCGGACTCGCCATTGCATCTCATGTGGACAAAGACGTCTTCAGCATCATCTCGCAGCTCGGCTTTATTCCTGACAATTTGAAGTTTAACGCACTCGAGATGTCCGTCCATATAGACAGAAAACAAGCAGACGCGTTGTTTGCTCTTTACAATTCATATCCGTGGATTTCCTCTTCAGACGCGCATTACCTTGCAGACATCGGAAAAAGGACAACTACATTTATAATGAATGAACCGACTACTGCTGACATGGCCTCGGCCTTGAATAATATTGAAGGGAGAAGGGTTGAATGGGGGTAGCGATAGCATCCTCTTGAACCGTTGCAACAGCTGCAACCGCTGGAACAGTTGCAACTTAATTTTATGGAAGACCTTTCACTTCATATCCTGGACATAGCCGAAAACTCCATAACTGCCGGAGCTGACAGGATTATTATCAGGATCGTTGAGGAACTCGACACAAACCTGTTCCTGCTTGAGGTCAGTGACAACGGCAGAGGGATGGACAAGGAGATGTTTGAGCACGCCTGTGACCCTTTTTATACCACGCGGACCACGCGGAAGGTCGGTCTGGGTATCCCGCTGCTGTCCCAGTCTGCAAAAGACTGCAACGGTGATTTGACCTTGATTACAGAAAAAGGCAAAGGGACGACAATCACTGCTACCTTTCAGCATGACCACATTGACAGAAAGCCCCTTGGAGACATTGAAAAGACAATGATAGTGTTGATCGCTTCAAACCCCGATATCGACTTTGTGCTGGAGCATAAAAAGAACAGCGAAACATACGTCCTGGACACTTCAGAGATAAAAAAAGAGCTGGGAGATGTGCCAATAAATAACATGGAGGTAATAAAAATTATTAAAGACGATATAAGAGCATGGCTAAATCAGGTAAACAATATGATAAAATAACGGCGAACACAGAAATGCGCATTCTTATGACAATAATAAATACCGATACGTGCGTTACGGGTTGCGGGCCACGGGTCAAAAAAAAGAACGTAAAACCCGGAACTTAAACTCGTACAGTGAGAAGGAGGGGGCGTAATGGAAAAGGGGAGAATTTTAGTACTTGATGATGATCCGGTTGTAACTCTAAGCTGCAAAAGGATCCTCGGCGCTGAAGGTTACAGTATCTCAACCGTCGAAAAAGGAGACGACGCCCTCAACAGACTCGCCAAGGAAGATTTCGACCTCCTGATTTCCGATGTAAGACTCCCTGATATAAGCGGCATGGAAGTACTCAAGGAAGCCCGCATTATTAAACCCCAGACAGATGTTGTAATAATCACTGGTTACCCCACCCTTGAAGACGCAAGGGAATCGACCAAGCTCGGGGCCGCTGAATATATTGAAAAGCCTTTCACCCCCGATTTCATGCTTAATGTTGCAAAGAAGGTGTTTGACACAAGGGGATGGATCCTGAGAAAGGCCTTTATAGATGAATTCAGGGACTATGTCACCCCTCTCAGGGACCGGGAAAACCCTGTCATATTTTACAAGGAAGGCACCTGGGCCAGGCCCACCAAAGATGGTATGTGGGAGATAGGCTGCGACCTGAGATACTGGCTGCTGTCAGGTGATCTTATGTACGTCGAATATATAAAGGGCATTGATAAGCTGAATGCAGGCCAGCCCTTTGCAAATATTTATTCAAGCAGCGGTCAGGCGCGCGAATTACTTTCGCCCATGAATGCAGAACTGAGAGAGATAAACACAAAGGCAAATGATGTCATGGTCGCCATGCTCAAGGATCATCTGTCCGAAGGGTGGTTATTGTGGCTGGCAAAGGTATTCCCATTATCTGCTCAATAGCGGGGCATCAATACGGGAGCTTTTATAACATCTTTTTTTATATAGAATGTTTAACCACTGAAGAAATAGTGAGGAGCAGATAGGGATACTTTTTTTACTTCCGACTTCTCACTTGTGACTTCTTACTTGAAAAAGGGAGGCTTCTGATGGCAGATGATGTAAGAATACTTGTTGTCGACGATGAACCGATAATTATTAGAAGCTGTGAAATGGTCCTCAAATCCGAAGGCTTCAATGTGGAAGGAGTCCTCGGTGGGAAAGAAGCAATACTCCGGATGGAACAGACCGCCTATGACCTTGTTTTCACGGACCTGAAAATGCCGGAAGTTGACGGTATAACCCTCATCAGATGGATCAAACAGAAGAGGCCCGATACCGGTATCGTCATCATCACCGGCTACCCTTCCCAGGACACGATCAAAGACGCCCTTGAAGTGGGTATCATCGATTATGTGCCTAAACCTTTTACGCCGGCCGTACTTCTTGATGTTACAAAAAGGGCGGTGGAATGGATAAGCAGGAAGGCCCCTGTTGAGAAAAAAGAAAAAGAAGGGGAATTCCCGCCGGCCATGCTTCAGGAAATAGACAGGGTGATAAAACAGTATAAAAACAAACCCGGCAGTTCAATCCCTGTACTTCAGCGCTGTCAGCAGATAGTAGGATATCTCCCCCCTGAGATCCAGAAGTATATCGCAAAAGGGCTGAACCTTACACCGGCTCAGGTCCACAGCGTAGTTTCATTTTACTCCTTTTTCACCATGAAACCGAGAGGAGACCACAATATCAGGATATGTCTCGGCACTGCCTGCTATGTGAAGAGGGTTGAGGAGTCCTTAAACAAGATCAAGGAAGAACTCAAGATAGATGTAGGCGATGTTACAACAGACAAGAAATTTTCCCTTGAAACCGTACGCTGTCTCGGGGCCTGCGGTCTGGCGCCGGTCATGGTGATAGATGAGGAAACATACGGGGCGGTAACTCCGAAGAAGGTCATGGAGATTATCGGGGGGTATGCATAAATGGAGTATACCCATAAATTGCTTAAAGCCGTCATTCCCGCAAGCAAAGCGCGTCGGGAATCCTTCCTGGAGAAAGATTCCGGACAAGCCGGAATGACAGGCAGATAGAGTTTATTAATGAAACTCTAAATAAGGAGACTCTATGGCAAGATTAACATTAGATGATCTGAAAAAGATAAAAGAAAAACAGAAATCCACATTCACCCTGCGAGAGGGGGGCTACAGGGCAAAGATCACCGTTCATATGGGCACATGCGGCATAGCAGCCGGTGCGCGAGAAATCATGACTGCACTGATGGATGAAATGGCCCAGGCAAAGGTTGAAGACGTAATCACAACAACTTCCGGATGCGCCGGCCTTTGCGCCCGTGAA
>QZIL01000024.1 GCA_003599025.1 Nitrospiraceae bacterium
AACGTTCGTAGTGGTATACGGAATATAAAATAGGATCCCAAATGGATACGGAAAATAAACAGATTCCGGACAAGCCGGAATGACAGAGTTCTGCATTCAGGATCAGCATTACAGGCAATTAATAATTAAAAACGGGGGAGCACATGCTTGTTGAATTCAGTATTGTCCCGATTGGCAAAGGTGCTAGCCTGGGAAAAGACATTGCAAAGGTCCTTAAAATCGTTGACAGCAGTGGGCTGTCATACAAAGTTAATCCCATGGGTACTGTTGTTGAGGGGGAATGGGACGAGTTAATGGCCCTCATAAAGAAATGCCATCAGTCCGTACTCAGGGGCGGAGAACGGGTCGTTACTTCAATTAAAATTGATGACAGAAAAAAACATTGCAACATGATTGAAGAAAAGGTAAAATCCCTTGAGCACAGACTTCATAAATCACTGAACAAATAAGGGAAGCTGGAAGATGAATAAATACATAGGACTTGATGCAGGCTCCATAAGTGTAAAATATGCCGTGCTGGACCATGACGGCAATATTATTGAAACGAAGTATGTCCGTCATAAAGGCAATCCGCTTTCTGTTGCCTATGACCTCCTGAAACAGCTGCCTTCAGAAGCACTCCTTAGTGTTACGGGTTCCGCAGGCAAGCTTATAGCCCGGGCCTTTGGAATAAAGGCAGTAAATGAGGTGGTCGCGCTCAGTTGTTCCACAAAGAGACTTTATCCGCATGTGAGGACTGTGATCGAAATGGGCGGGGAGGATTCAAAACTGGTCCTGATCGATGACGGTATGGTAAAGGAATTCTCCATGAACTCGGTATGCGCAGCAGGCACCGGTTCTTTTCTCGACCAGCAGGCTGAACGGCTGCGCCTGAGCATAGAGGAGTTCGGCGAGATGGCCCTTAAATCAGAACGGCCCCCGCGCATAGCCGGGAGGTGCAGCGTATTTGCCAAGTCTGATATGATCCATCTGCAGCAGATTGCCACTCCCGTGGAAGACATTGTGGCCGGCCTCTGTTTTGCGGTGGCCAGAAATTTCAAGGGCAGTATCTGCAAAAACATGCAGCTCCCTGAGCCGATAAGTTTTCAGGGCGGGGTTGCCGCAAACAGCGGAGTTAAAAGGGCCTTCAGGGAAGTACTGTCCGTTGATGAGCTTATTATCCCCGAACATTATGCGATAATGACCGCCTTAGGGGCCGCCTTCAGTGATATGGAACATGGGGCGGGGCATCATTATGATATTGAAAAGCTCCGGGAATTCATCTTGTCCATGAAAGACGAAGAGGCAGGACATAAGGTCCTGTGCCGGGATGCCGGGGAATTTGATAAGCGGCATCAGGTGTCATATTACATTCATAAGCCGGAGACCTCCGGGAAGGTGAATGCCTATCTGGGAATTGACATAGGCTCAATAAGTACAAATCTTGCGGTTATCGATGAAGAGAAGCGGCTGCTTGCCAAGAGATATTTAATGACTGCAGGAAGACCTATCGAAGCGGTCAAAAAAGGGCTTGAAGAAATAGGTGCTGAAGTCGGTGACTGGGTAAATATCCTCGGCGTGGGTACCACTGGATCCGGACGATACATGATAGCCGACTTTGTCGGGGCCGACATAGTAAAAAATGAGATAACCGCCCAGGCCCAGGCTGCCATCGAAATAGACCCTGAAGTCGACACGATACTGGAAATCGGCGGGCAGGATTCGAAGTATATATCTATCAGGGACGGCATAATTGTTGACTTTGAAATGAACAAGGCCTGTGCAGCTGGCACCGGTTCGTTCATCGAGGAACAGGCCGAGAAACTCGATATTTCGGTAAAGAATGAGTTCGGCAGCCTCGCCTTTAATTCAGACCGCCCATGTTCTCTTGGTGAAAGGTGCACTGTCTTTATGGAGAATTCGCTCCTGTCAAAGCAGCAGCGGGGCGCCCCGAAGGAAGACCTTGTCGCCGGACTCGCATACTCAATAGTCCAGAACTACATCAACAGGGTCGTTGGAGACAGGAACATCGGGGAGAAGATATTCTTTCAGGGCGGTGTGGCCTTTAATAAATCAGTAGTGGCGGCCTTCGAAAATTACCTTGACAAGAACATCATCGTCCCTCCCCATCATGATGTAACTGGTGCAATAGGGATGGCACTTATTGCGATGAAGCATATTGAGAAGCAGAACACAGGACACAGAACGCAGAACACAGAGCTCAGAACACAGAGCTCAGAACACAGACAATTGACATCGAGCTTCAAGGGGTTTGATCTCTCTAAACGGAGTTATGAAATCAAATCCTTTGAGTGCAAGGGGTGTGACAATCTTTGTGAGATAAACAGGGTAAAGGTGGAAGGTGAGGAAGAACCGCTTTATTACGGGAGCAGGTGTGAGAAATACGATGTAAAACGGAAGAAAAATGCTTCGGTCCCTGCCATGCCGAACCTGTTTAAGGAAAGAGAGGAGCTCCTTGTTAAGACGCACAGTGAATATGCAGATAAATTGAAAAGTCAAAATGCAAAATCAAGGAAACGTATCGGCATTCCGATGCTGTTTTTCTTTCATGATCTCCTGCCTTACTGGAGCACATTCCTTTGGGAACTCGGGTTTGAAGTGGTACTCTCAGGAGAGACCAGCAGGCAGGTCATTAACAAGGGAGTCGAAAACATCCTCTCTGAAAGCTGCTTTCCTCACAAGGTGGCCCATGGACATATCAAGGAATTAATCGACAGAAATGTTGACGCTGTTTTTCTGCCGAGCTTTATCAATTTCAATCCTGACAGTGAGAAGATGCGGAGTTTTGCGTGTCCCTATGCCCAGACAATGCCCTATATCGCAAGAGTTATTTTCGGGGAGGCCCGCTTTATTGTCCCGCTGATTAACATGGAGCAGGGCAGGGACTACCTCGTTGCGCAATTATATGAGTCTCTGAACCCCTTTTCCATATCAAAGTCCGCTGTCAGGAGCGCTATTGCAAAAGCGGAGAGTGCGCAGGCTGATTTTAATACAACGGTAAAAAGACGTGGGAAGGAAATCCTTGAAGGTCTGAGTGAAAGGGCTATTGTGATAGTGGGCAGGGCCTATAATGCCTTTGATTCCGGGATTAACCTTGAGATACCGAAAAAACTCGCGGCGCTTGGGGTTTTCTCGATTCCCATGGATTATCTGCCGCTGGAGTCTGTGGACATTTTTGACAAGTGGACGAACATGTACTGGAGGTCAGGACAGAACATCCTGAGGGCTGCTGAAATTATCAGGGACAATCCAAAACTCTTTGCCCTTTATATCGGGAATTTTTCCTGCGGGCCGGACTCTTTCATTCACAGGTTTTTTGACAAGACCATGTCGAACAAGCCATACCTCCAGATTGAGATCGATGAACACAGTGCTGATGCCGGGGTCATTACGAGGTGTGAGGCCTTCCTGGACAGTATCAGCAGCCGTGGCGTTATAAATGTGAATAAACCTGTTCTGAATTCCCCCACGGTCCTTAAAAAGGGTGCGTCCAACAAGATTGTATTCATACCACGTATGTCCGACCATGCCTTCGGTCTGGCTGCAGCTTTTAATGCATGCGGCCTTGACTCGGAAGTGATGGACCGTCCGAATATTGAATCCGTAAAGATCGGCAGACGCTTTGTATCAGGGAAGGAGTGTTATCCCTGTGCCATAACAACGGGAGACATGGTCAGTAAAGTAATGTCGAGTGGATTTGATCCGGACCGTTCTGTCTTCTTCATGCCTTCAGGTGCAGGGCCGTGCCGCTTTGGACAGTATAATGTCCTTCACCGTATGGTCCTTGATGAAATCGGGCTTCCCCATGTCCCGATTTATGCACCCAATCAGGATGAGTCCTTTTATCGTGAACTCGGTATGGTCGGAAAGGACTTCTCAAAACAGGCATGGAAGGGGATCATAGCGATCGAGCTTCTGATGAAATGCCTGCATGAGACGAGACCATATGAAATAAATCAGGGTGAGACCGACAAATTGTATAATGAATATCTTTCAAAGGTCGGCAGGACACTTCAAAACGGAAACGGTACAATGCCTGAATTTCTGGCAGAGGCCCGCCGGGCTTTTTCAGAGATACCCAAGAATCAGGAGGAGAGACCTCTAATAGGTATTATCGGAGAGATATTTGTGAGGCATAATACCTTTGCCAACGAAAACATCATAAGGAAGATTGAGGCCCTCGGCGGCCGCGTATGGCTTGCACCTGTCGAAGAGTGGGTATATTATGTAAATCTGATCGGACTGCGCAAGTCCCTTGTCAGGATCAGAAACAAAGGGGTGTCAGTAAAAGCCTTAAAGGACATATTAAGCACGATGCTCACAAAGCATGTCCAGCATAAAATAGAGCACGAATTCTCAAAGCCCTTTGAAGGTTTTTTAAAGACCCTCAGGGAGCCGGACACAAAGGAGATCCTCAAAAACGCCTCTCCTTACCTTCATGATTCTTTTGAGGGAGAGGCCATATTAAGCATGGGAAAATCAGTGGACTTTGTAAAAAACGGCGCTTCTGGTATAATTAGTGCCATGCCTTTCGGCTGTATGCCGGGGACCATCGTCGGAGCCCTGTTAAAAGGACTCAAGCAGGACAAAGGCATCCCGTGTCTGAGCGTTGCATACGACGGGGTAGAGGCCACATGTTCAGATATTCAGCTTGAGGCCTTTATGCATCAGGCAAATGAGTACAGCAGCAGAAAGCTCTAAGTGGTTGGCGGTCGGCTGTGAGCTTTAAATAGATCAGATGATGACGGTTTGCTTACCGCTAATTGCATTTTTAAAAGGAGGTAACTGGATGGGCAGTGTCGTAAAGTGGCGCAAGAAGAAGATGAGCAAGCACAAGCACAGAAAGCTTCTCAAAAGAACCAAACACCAGAGAAGAAACAAATAGTTTTTAATTGCTTTGATTAAAACTTGAATATATAAAAAGGGGGTGGATATGGCCCCTTTTTTTATTCATTCATAATTATATGGGCAGATCAGTATTTGGAAAGTAAAAGCGGACCTCTATAAATGGTTTTAATGGATAGGGGTAACGGTCTGTTTCTAAACGAAACCACAGAATGAATTAATCCCTCTCTTTTCCGGACAAAAATTTCACTTGATAGAAATCGTACAATGGTTTATATTATCTGGAACAAAAAACACATCATATTGTAGATTCACAGGGTAAGGTCACAACATTTAGTTGTAAAATCATTCCACTGATTCAGAAGCTTTTAGGTTGCCGTATGATAAACAATCCATAATCCATAGATAAAAGGAAGAGAGTTATGCGTATTGAAAGACTGGAATTAAATGGCTTTAAATCCTTTGCCGACAAGACTGTGTTCAAATATCACCCCGGCACAACTGCCATTGTCGGGCCCAACGGGTGCGGCAAGAGCAATATCGTAGATGCCTTCAAGTGGGTGCTTGGAGAGCAGAGTGCCAAGAGCCTCAGGGGCGGGAGTATGGAGGACGTGATCTTTGCCGGATCAGCCTCAAAGAAGACAAAGGGAATGGCTGAGGTAACCCTTGTCCTTTCCGATATAATTAGTAACCAGACGACGGGCCCAGATGGTGAGGTCAGGAAGATGCCGAGTGAAATATCGGTAACGCGCCGTCTCTACCGCTCCGGTGAGAGTGAGTATCTGATGAACAAGGTCCCGTGCAGGCTGAAGGACATTAAAAACATGTTCCTTGACACCGGCCTTGAGCTTAAGGCCTATTCCATACTTGAACAGGGCCGGATCGGCGATATAGTAAATTCCAAGCCGATTGACCGCAGGTTTCTGATTGAGGAAGTCGCGGGTGTTATGAAATACAAGGTAAGAAAACAGGAGGCCACGAACAAGCTTGAGGCCTCCAAATCAAACCTCCAGAGACTGCAGGACATAATCGCGGAAGTGAAGCGCCAGATAAACACCATCGACAGGCATGCCCGGAAGGCTGAAAAATACAAGAAACTCTTTGAAGAAATAAAGGACATTGAAATCCGTACTGCCAGGAGAGACCTGAAGGCATTTCAGGAGGAGATAGTAAATCTGGTGTCTTCGGAAGAGGCCCTCAAACTGAATGATGCCGAAGTATCGATCAACTTCCATTCTATGGAGGCCCTTATAGAGGAAAAGAAGCGTCTCTGCATCGATAATGAAAGGTCCCTGGCCGAGATAAGGAACAGGCTCTATGCACTCGAAAAGGAGACCATGGAAGATGAAGGCAAAATAGCCCTGCTTAAGAGCGACTGTGAGAACCTGAGGGAGCGAAACGGTCACCTGCTGAGACAGAGCAATGACCTGACTATAGAAAAAGAGACGACCCTCGAGTCCATTAAGGAGATTGAAAACAGTGAAGTTGAAATGGCCAGGGACATTACCGGACTTGAGGCGATCCTGGACGAGAGGAAGGAAATATTTTCAGCAGCAGAAAATGCGATAAGTGAAATCGAAAAGGAACTGGAGCACGAGAGGAGAAATCTCTATACCAGAGCAGAGGAACTGAGCAATATAAAAAACGAGATAAGTCATCTGACTCTGAACATAGATAATATCACGAGGAAGAAGGAACGGAGTTCCCGGGAAATAAACTCTGTTCAGGACAGTATGTCTTCTCTCGTAATGGCAATTGAGCAGACAAAAAATGAGGACGCGAGGTTTGAAGAAGAGTTGCAGGAGACCAGGCAGGCAAGAGAAGGTCACGTCACCCGTCTTAAGGAGAAGAAAACAGAACTTGCCTTAAGCGAAGAGTCCCTGTACGCGGAAAGGGAATCACTCGCTGCAATGGTTTCGAGGCACGAATCACTTGTGGAGATAGACAGGAGCCAGATGGCCTCTCTTGATGAGAACATAAGGACCCTCTGCCAGGTCGCAGATATAATAGAGACCCCGAGCGAATATGAGGCTGCCTTTGAGGCGATTCTCGGGGACAAACTGGGCGCCAGTATTGTTAATGATCAGGGCGAGATATCAAGGGCACTCGGGTATATCAAAGAGCAGAATGCAAAACGCAGCGGGTTTATAACCGTCAACCCGGAAACGGATGCTGTTTCTGAAGGGACAAATGCATACCTTTCACACAGCGGAGTTATCGGAGAGGCACTAAAATTCGTTTCTGTCAAAGAGGGTTTTGACAAAGTAGCAGCAGCGCTCTTGACTGATGTAATTCTGGTCGATAATCTGGATACCGCTTTTTCACTGAGAGAGCACCCCGACACCGGAATAAAACGCAGGTCAATGTACATTGTCACACTCGGGGGTGAGGTGCTCGAACCATCCGGAATAGTATTCGGCGGTACTGATAAAGGCGTCCTGAAGATAAAACGCCAGATCAAGGAAATAGAAAATGAACTGGCATCGAAGAGATTAAAGATATCAGAAGCTGAAAGTTCAGTTGCCGGTATCAGGGAAGAGATCATATCGACTGAAAATGAGATCATATCTCTGGACGGAAAGATTTCCAGTCAGGAGAAATACTCTCACGGCCTGAAATTAAAAACGGAAAACCTGGAAGAGGAAAAGGCCCGTCTCCAGCAGAAGCATGAATATATTTCACTCGAGATAACGGATGATCACAGGGAAATAGACAATCTCGGAAATATGCTTGCACAGAAGCAACAGCATTACAAAAACCTTGAAGAAGAAAAACTTCTCAATGAGGAAAAAATACGGTCTGTCCAGAATGCGATAACCGAAAAGAGGGAATCACTTGAAACAACCCGTTACGAGTTAACAGAGGTAAAACTCGAGCTCACCTCGGTCCGTGAGAAAATGGCCTCTGTTAAAAGAGAGATCGATAGGCTGCAGACAGCTCTCATTGAAATAGACCGTAAACAGGAAGAGATGTCAAATGAGCGAGGCAATATTCAGGAAGTCATCGGTCAGAAGGAACAGCAGGTCGTGCAAAAGGAAGAGACGCTTAAGCTGAAGATCGTGGCAGTGAGCGAACTGCAGTCAGAGGCTGCCAGGGTAAATGAAATACTTGAGGCCAAAAAGGCCGAGCTTGAACTGATGGAAAAACAGCAGAAAGACCTGGCCCGTCAGCTGGAGGCGATCCATACTGAACTCAGTCATGTGGAAATGAAAAAGATGGAAAGGTCCATGAAACTGGATTACCTCAAGGAAGACATTCATAAGACATACGCCGTTGAAATAGAGTCAGCGGATGTCCCTGATACCGTCACTGCTGAAGAAGAGGAAAGGCTGCCGGGCCTCAAGTCAAGGCTTCAGGAGATAGGGCCTGTCAGTCTGGGTACTCTCGATGAATATGAAGAGCTCAAGGGGAGGTTTGAATTCCTGACCAAACAGCGTGATGATCTTTTAAGCGCTATTGCCGATCTGGAGGACACTATCCAGAAAATTAACAGGACTTCCAAAAAGAGGCTGGAAGACGCCTTTGAGGCACTTAATGAAAAATTCAAGGAAGTATTTACCATCCTGTTCGGAAAGGGGAGGGCAGAGTTGCAGCTTACTGAAGGCAGCATCCTTGACGCAGGTATTGAAATCATAGCGCAGCCGCCAGGCAAGAGGCTCCAGAACCTCACTCTGCTTTCCGGCGGTGAAAAGGCACTTACTGCGCTTTCACTCCTCTTTGCAGGATTTATGATAAAACCGACGCCGTTATGCCTGCTTGACGAGGTTGACGCCCCTCTTGATGAGTCCAATACCGAGAGGTTTATAAACCTGTTAAGAGAGATGGCCAAAAACATCCAGTTTATCGCTATCACGCACAACAGGCGTACCATGGAAGCAGCGGATTATATCTACGGTATTACCATGGAAGAACCGGGGGCCTCAAAGGTAGTTTCAATGCAGTTGTCTGAAGCGGTATAAATAGCTTTTAGCCCTCAGCGGTCAATTATCAGCTATTTTCTGTCCGGGAGGGCGAGAGCAGACGGGTCAGCAGTCCGGTCAGAATGAACTTATCCCTTTTCTTTCTTCTGCCCGATTTTTTTAAGCATTCCATTTATGTCAATATTGTCACCGACCAGCTGTCTTATCCGGTCCAGCTTCTCTTTTTCCCTTATCTTCATCTTGCCTAATATCCCTTCTATTCTCTCAACTGCGGTGTAGGTGTCCTCATTTACGATGATAATCGGCACCCCTTTCAGACGTGCATTCCCAATGATAACGTCATTGGGCTGAAGACCTCCTGTAAGGATAATGCATTTTGTAGAGGTGTCAAGGGCAGCAAGCTGAATGTCAGCACGGTGTGCCCCGGTAATTACGGCCTTGTTCGGTGTCCTCCGGAAATATTTAAGGGCATTGTCTACATCCATTGCCCCGATCGAAAAGTTCTCTACGAGTCCGTCAAGCCTGTCCTCAGCGCATATCACTTTTCCTCCAAGTACATTGACCAGCGCTTTCACTGTTACAGCCTTCAGAAGCGGGTCATCCGGAATTGTCCCGAGCAGTTCAATATTATGCCGTTTCAGAAATGGCTTTACTTTCTTCTTTATAAACTCCTGTGAATCCTCCCTGACCCTGTTTAGTATTATGCCATCAAGTTTCTCCCCGAGGATCTCTTTTGCCCCGATGATATCGTCAAGCGTCTCTTCATTGTTCCAGGCCTCTACCATGATCGCACCTGCAGCAGTCTCTTTTATGATCCTGATGCCGTTTGTCCCGAAGACTGAGCCCTCAAAAAGGTCCGACGTTCCTGTAATGAAAAGTATGTCTTTGTTCTTTATCGACTTGATGGATTTAAGTATCCTTTCAGCCGTATGCCTCGTTTTACCTGAAAGTGCCGTGCTCATCGAATCAAGGGTCAATACAATCGGGCAGAGCGCTTCAACAGGTTCATCAAGGCCGAGGGCCTCTTTAAAAAATAGTGCATTGGCATCGACAACCTTTCCAGCCTTTATCAGTGGTTCATTGCCGAGGGGTTTGACGTAACCTATCTTATGGCCCATTTCCTTCAGGATGATCGACAGCCCGAGCGTGAGCAGTGTCTTTCCGGAATGCCTGTTCATTGAGCCTATGTATAACCTTTTCATGTTAACCTCCGTGGATGATTATCCTTGCATCAAGGGCTATTGCTCCCTCTGTTTTAACGACAAGCGGGTTTATGTCCAGTTCATGTATTTCAGGGAAATCAGCAATAAGCTGGTTCAGTCTTAGCAGGGCTTCCTCGATCGCATCCAGATCAACTGCCTTTTCACCTCTTGCACCTGTAAGCAGGCGGTAAGATTTAATCTCGCCCATCATCTCCCTGACATCTGTTTTTGTTACAGGTATTATTCTGAAAGAGACATCACGCAGGACCTCTACATAAATCCCGCCAAGTCCGAACATAAGCATGTGACCGAATGTCCTGTCGTATGACACTCCTATAACGACCTCTTTTCCTCCGCTTATTGTCTCATAAACGTTGACGCCGGTTACAAGTGCGGAGGGGACCATTCGCTTTACCCCGGTGGTAATTTCCATAAAGGCTTTCTCAGCTTCCATTCGGTCATTTATCGCGGTCCTGACTCCCCCAACATCGGTCTTGTGCAGGATGTCAGGAGAAGAGATTTTCATAACAACAGGGAAGCCTATTTTTGCAGATTCCTTTGCTGCTTCACCTTTGTCAGAGACAAATGCCTTCAGCGGGAAGCGGAACCCGTAGGCGCTCAGACAATCCCTTGCCTCATCCTCCCCAAGGGCAAAATGCTTTCTTGCAACTGCGTTTCTTAATATTTCCCCTGATGCAGCCTTACTGACAGGGAACTTGTCCGGCCTCTGAACCCTGCGCTTTTTCCAGTTTGAATAATCAACAAGTTTTTTATATGAGCGTATTGCATCCTCAGGATAAACATAATTGGGAATATCTGCTTTTCCCAGTTCTATTACTGCCTGCTTTACGCTCTCCATTCCCATAAAGGCGGTTACGACAGGTTTCCTCGTTTTCCCTGAGGCTGAGATTATGTGCTTTGCGGTCTCTTCAGGATTTGTCATCGCCTGTGGTGTCAGGACGACGACAATTCCGTCAAAATCCCTGCTGCTGATAACTTCATCGAGCACAGCAGCGTATCTATCAGGTGCTGCATCTCCAAGTACATCAACCGGATTATATAGAGAGGCGTTCTTCGGGAGCTTTTGAGAAAGTCTTTTTACCGATGCCTTGCTAACAACAGGCAATGACAAGCCTGCCTTCTCAGCCTCATCAGCTGCTATAATACCCGGACCGCCGGCATTTGTAATGATTATGATATTGCCTGAAGCAGGGACCTTGCCCCCTGAAAAGACCTTTGCCATATCAAACAGCTCTTCAACTCCTTCTGCCCTGATAACACCGGTTTGTTTAAAGGCAGCGTCAAACGCTGTATCAGACCCTGCCAGGGCACCGGTATGGGAGGATGCTGCTCTTGAGCCTGCCTGTGTTCCTCCGGATTTGATCAGAATGACTGGTTTCTTCAAAGTGCATTCAGTTGCTGCCTTTATAAATCTCTTCCCTTCTTTTACATCTTCAATATAGCCAAGTATTACATCTGTCTCATCATCATCCATAAGATAACTGATGAAGTCTGTCTCATTGAGAGAGACTTTGTTGCCGAGGCTGATGAATTTTGAAAAACCTGTCCTGTTGCCGATGGCCCAGTCCAGTACCGCAATCCCGAGCGCACCTGACTGTGAAAAGAATGAAATTTTCCCTTTCGGCAGCATCCACTTTGAAAATGTTGCGTTAAGGTCATTGCTTGTATTCATGATCCCGAGACAGTTCGGGCCGAGAAGGTTTATGTTCCCCTCATCTGCAATTTGTTTTAATTCCTGCTCAAGCAATGCACCTTCAGAACCGGATTCCTTGAACCCTGACGACACGACAATGGCAGAGTTTACACGTTTTTTAATACATTGCCTGAGAACCTCCGGGACACCTTTTGCCGGAACAGCTATGAGTGCAAGATCTACATCATCATTTATCTCATCAAGCGTCCCGTAAACCTTCAGGTCTTTCATGTAGCCGCCTGCAGGGTTGACAGGATAAATGTCACCCCGGAACCCATACTTTATAAGGTTCTCAACAAGCACATGGCCGACTTTCAAAGGATTATTTGAAGCGCCTATTATTGCGATGGATGCCGGTTCAAACAGTGTTTTAAGCATGTTGAAACCATTAAGAGTGGTCTGGCAAAGATATCAGACCGCTCACAATAACGATGATTATTATGAAGTTACTTAGGTTGTGCAGCGATAATCTGGTCTGCAATTTTATCGTATGCTGCCTCGGTAATAATATTTCTGCTTTTAAGCTGGGACTTCATCTTGTATGGCCGGCCGTCAATGATCTTTTGTGCGTTGACCTCTCCAATACCGGGCAGTCTCATTAATTCCGCTTTGCTCGCAGAATTAATATCAATAAGGACATTGCTGGAAGGATTGTCAGATTTCTGTTTAACGACCTTTGGGGTTTCAGGGGCTGATGGCGCCTGTTTTTCAGCATTGCAGCCTGCTACACCTGAAAAAGTGAATACAAGCAGCAAGATGATAATTCTCAGCATTAACATTGTTTGTTATACCTCCTTTTTGACATTAAATTATTTAAGCTGTCGCTATTGTCAATTATAAGCGGGTGGCTGATCAAATGCAATTTTAACTGAATGTTCCTGCCTGACTGAAGCTGAAAAAATCGGGGAGATGGAATGCAAACTTTTTCTCAGTATGATAATATTATACGATCATTTTGACAGCAGATAAGGCAGCAGGCTGATTGTTACAGCGGATAAACGGTGCTGGACCGTTTAACTGTTCCTGCTGACGCACACAAACCCATCGGCGGCTGGTTTGTGAAAAAATGGACTGAAAAAAGCTTGAGGAATTTCCATGTCTGAAGAAATTAACAACGTAATCCTGGATGTCCTGGCCAAGCATACTCAGATAGACCGTGAAAAGGTGAACCTCGAAACACGGCTCAACAGCATTGGAGTGGATTCACTGATGATGGTTGAAATCATCTTTGATCTGGAGGAGCGTTTTGACATCAGCATACCTGACCCTGAATTTGTCGGGCAGCAGAACAAGCAGTTTGAGACTGTGGCGGATGTAGTGCGTGTTGTTAAGGACCTGATCGAGCAGCAGACAGCCTCATGAAGCGGATTGTTGTGACAGGCATGGGTTGCATCTCAGCGCTGGGGCCTGACCGCAGGGAATTTACACGCAGGCTGCTTAATGGTGAAAGCGGTATCGGGCCGATCACCTCTTTTGATCCCGGAGACTCTCTGGTCAGGATAGCTGCTGAGGTGAAGGACTATGACGGGAGCGTCCTGTTCCCTGAAAAACAGCTTTCACAACTCGACCGATTTGCCCAGTTTGCACTTGTTGCGACCCGCGAAGCTGTTACTGATGCGGGGCTGGATTTTAAAGGCTCCCTGTCAGGACGCACCGCAGTCGTGCATGGCACAGGTGTGGGAGGGCAGGGCACGCAGGAAGCCGGTTACCACCGCATGTTTGCACTGAATGAAAAACGTATTCACCCCTTCACTGTCCCGAAATTAATGCCGAGTGCCGGCACCAGCTGGATCAGTATGGAATTCGGCATAACCGGTCCTGCCTTTGCTACAACATCTGCATGCGCTTCGTCCGGACATGCCATTGGAATGGCCATGCTGATATTGCGTACAGGCATGGCTGATGTGGCTGTCACCGGAGGTTCTGAGGCCTGTGTTACCATGGGCACTATTAAAGCATGGGAAAGGCTCCGGGTCATGGCCAAAGACACATGCCGGCCTTTTTGCAGGACCAGGGGAGGGATGGTTATTGGTGAAGGAGCAGGGACCCTGGTCCTCGAAACCCTGGAGCACGCGCAGGCAAGGGGTGCGAAAATATATGCGGAACTTGCCGGTTTTGGCATGAGTGCTGATGCCCACAATCTTATACAGCCATTGGCTGATGGCGCGGCACGGGCCATGCGTGCGGCACTGGATGATGCCGGCTTGTCACCTGATGCAGTTGATTACATAAATGCCCACGGCACGGCCACTGCGCAGAACGACCCCACCGAAACAGAGGCCATTCACGCTGTATTCGGACGTCATGCCAAAAAGCTTGCAGTCTCTTCCACCAAATCAATGCACGGCCATACACTTGGTGCGTCTTCTGCACTTGAAGCGATAGCCTCCATTGTTGGCCTTAACGAACAGACTGCTCCGCCTACTGCCAACTTCCGTGAACCGGACCCTCAATGCGATCTGGATTACGTTCCCAATACAGCCCGCCCCATGCCCATCAACGCTGCTTTAAGCAATTCATTCGCTTTTGGCGGACTGAATACGTCATTGCTGTTCAGACGTTATTAGGATTCAAACTCCCAAAAAATAAAATTCAGCAACGACAGGAATGAGTGAGAAATTCCGACGACTTCAGTTTCTTGGAGAGCAGAAAGGTCAGGTGCTTATCAAGCAGGCCAGAAAGCTCTGTCAGTGTCTGCGGTGCCGGCTTGAGGCGGTTTGAAATATGAATGGGCCACTCTATGCTGTGCATGTAGAAGTGAATGACCTTGTTGTTGATGCGCATAAAAGGTTTTCCCGCCTTCTCAGGTGTGACGGCGCATCTGCTGCAGAGGGTGGTTCCTGAATCAGGATAGAAATCAAGACTTTCGTTCCCGCACCTGCCGCAGCCCTTCAACCTCGGGGCATACCCTATTGCAGCGAGCAGGCGTATCTGTGTGATAAGGTGCAGTGCGTCTCTTGATTGACTGTCCGAAGCCCTGACCGTATGCAGGATATTCAGAAAAAAGGAGAAGAGCCTTTTATTAGGAATACCTGACGGCATGAGGGAAATCAGTATCTCTACCAATTTCGATATACTGACGTAATCATTGTAATTCTCTCTTATCT
>QZIL01000080.1 GCA_003599025.1 Nitrospiraceae bacterium
CCTGGTGCTGACTTCATCCAGCAGTTTCCCTTCAGGAGAGGTGTGAGGGTTATGGCAGCCGGAACATTCCCCGATCTTTACAGGTGTATGAACAAACCGGGCCTTCAGCTTCTCCCTGAAAGGCTCATGACACTTCAGGCAGATATCACCTTTTGCCCCGGTCTTGAGCCTGAATTTGTTCTCTGTGGCGGCCTGAACAGATAACATATAGACGAATGTCATACATAAACAAAAAAGAATCCAAAGAATAGTTGTCATTCCGGCTTGTCCGGAATCTTTCTTCAGTTGCAGCGTCACAAGTCGCTCGATTCCCGACAAGCGGGAATGACGGTTTTCAGCGTTTGATTGTCTGTATATTGAATTCTGTTTCATGGTTTTTCCGTCAGGTGGCATTCCCCGCAAGATTCAGCGTTAAAGGGTTTATGCACAGTGTCCTTGAAGAATTTCGGGCCCTTTGAGGTGTGCGGGTCATGGCATTTATTGCAGTCCATCACATTGACATCGATATATATGTGCGCCCTGTTAAAGGACTCCGTCTTAACGTCATGGCATTCCGAGCATAAAGTCCGCAGCGGCTGAGCTATAAGACCGGCCTCTGATGACAGATGGGGTTTGTGGCACCTTAAACAGGTCTGAAGGGCTGATGGTGCATGAACATAATAGCTTCCTGCTTCATTGCATGCCTTGACTGCTGCAGCATCAGCTTCTGCTTCACCGGCTGCCTTTAACTTTTCACAGTTTTCATTCCAGTACATTTTTTCCCTCAGTCCCTTATGACAGGTCAGGCATAAATCAGGCGTCTCGGTCAGCAGAAGCCTTTTCAATCTCGTCTTGTGCGGACTGTGGCATTTTGTGCATTCACCCGAGACAAAAGTCGGATGTTCGCTTTTTATATCTGCGGTCTCCAGTTTAAGCCCTTTTTCATGACAGGAAAAGCAGAGAGGGCCCTGTTTTTTTACAAGCATACCAGCAATGTTGCTGCCGTGTGAATCATGACAGGTAAGACATTTCCCTTCTTTAAAGAGCGGATGTCCGGAACCGGTCTTTTCTTCTTTCATCAGGTCGCCGTGGCATTTAATGCAGAGCTTCGGGTCATCCGGTTCTGCAAGCAGCAGTCCCTTTTTGTCCGAACCATGGCCGTTGTGGCATGAGAAACACATGCCGTCGATAACAGGTTTATGGGTATTGGTCTTTATAAATTTGACCTCGCTGTCAGGATGACATGTGTAACAGACCTTGTCCATCCGGTCCCTGAAGATGCCCTTGTAATTAGAACCGTGGGAGTCATGGCAGATACTGCATTTCTCTGCGGCAAATGCGGAATGAGTGACGCCCGCCTTCAGCTCCTCCCTGTTTTTGGTATGGCAGGAGAAGCACAATTCCCTCTCGTCCTTTACAAGGAGTTTCTTCTGCACAGAGGAATGGCTTGTGTGGCATGCCAGACATCCACTGTCGCCTGATACCGGGGCGTGTGTAACAGCAAATTTTTCATTTTTTGCGGTGTGGCAGTCAAAGCAGAGAGTGTTCCCCCCTTTGGACAGCAGGACCGGATTTTCGGAAGTATGAGGATTATGGCAGGAGGAACACTTTCCCTCCTTAAACGGTAAATGGTCAATGTCCCCTCTCTTTTTAAGGTCGGCTGACTTATGGCATTTATAGCAGAGGTCGCTTCCCTTCTGCGGGGTCTCAAACGGTTTCTGGGACACAACCGGATTATGGCATTCTTCGCATTTACTCCCTGCCATGACCGGATGGGCGCTTGTCTTGAGCAGGGCAGGCCTTGCTGACGAATGAGGGTTATGACAGCCAGAGCAGGACGCTGTGTCAACCGGATATGAACCGTGTGCCTTTCTGAACTGGGGCCGGTCTTTTGTATGACAGGAAAGACAGAGCGCCTTCTCTTCCTTCACCAGCAGGTTGGAGTTATCAGAACTATGGGCCGCATGACAGGTCCTGCAGCCGTCCGTCTGGAGCACTTTGTGGACGACCTTCTTTTCAAAGCCCTCCCTGTTATGACACTGGTAGCATGCCTCACTCCCTTCAGCTGTCAGAAGATTGCTGCCCTGGGACGCGTGCGGATTATGACATTCAGTGCACTTGCCTGCTGTAAGGGCGGTATGCACCATGACCCTGTCCATTCCTATCTGCTCCCTTTGATGGCATGCATAACAGAGGTCATTGCCCTGTCTCTTTAAAATAGACTTGGGGACCAGGCCATGCCTGAGGTGGCAGTCTTCGCACTTCCCTTCTTTGACCACAGTATGAATATTTTTCATCGCGAGGTACTTGTCCGCGAATTTGGTGTGGCAGTCGAGGCAGTCCTTGCGGCCGCCCGGTTTCCTCTCTGTTGTAGGGGCGCATGAAGACAGCATAAAAATGCCGGCGCACAAGAGGAAGCAAACTACCAGAAAAATATAACTATGCTTCTTTTGCTTTGATATCATTATTATATTGCTCATAAAGTCTCATAAGACGATAACTGTCATGCCCGAAGCCTGCCCCCGAAGTTATTAATCGGGGGTCCTTAATCGGGCATCCAGATCCTATGAGATGACTGGATTCCCGCTTTCGCGGGAATGACGCGCTTTTTATATATCTTCTCAAATAAAACGGCCGTTAAAATTCCGACATGTAGACTTTGACTTCGTAAACCTCTCTGAGTTTGACTGCCCAGTCATCAATTGATTTATTCAGCTTTTCTGTAAATAACGACTTTGATATTTCCTCCTTCAACTCTTCAAAAGGAAGGGGCTTTGAAGGGAACACATCCTGTATATACAGGACATAGTAATATTTTTCGGGGCCCGTGTAAAGTCTTATATCTCCGGCCTCTGCCCCTGATACAACCTTAAGCACGTCCTGCGGCAGGTCATTAGTTGTTAAAACGCTGCCGTTAAATGGAAGTACTCCCTGGGCGCTTTTATCGACCTGGCCCTCAGCATTGGACTGGAGCCACTTGAACTCTGTGCCCTTTTTAAGCCGCTCCATGGCATCAGCAGCGGACTCGGACCTGGCAAAGACAATGCTGTTGATCCTCATCATGTCAGGGGAGGAATACCTGGTGATATTTTTATCGTAATATCCCCTGATCTCTTCTTCAGCCGGTTTGATGTCCGGGACAATGACCCTTCTGATAAATGTATCAAAGAGCACCGAGTTTTCATATTCCTTGACCATCCCTGTAAAAACCGGGGATTTGTCCAGCCCGATTTTCAGGGCCTCTTTCCTGTATAACCTTTTCAGCAATAATTTATCGTTGAGAAACTCCCTTTTTTTATCATTCAGCTTTCTCTTTTTTATTGCTGCCTCCACACCGTGGTAGTATTCATTATTAATTGCATTCGTCAGTTCAGCCACTGTTATGGGTTCCTCATCCTCAATTTGTGCGATGACCCGCCTGTCTTCACGCAGCTTTTCAAAGTCCTCCACTGTTGATTCATAATCAATGCTGTCCAGCACCTTGTCGTCCAGCTTCACATATTTTTTTGTAAGCAGGGCCTTATAATCCTCCAGTGCCTGCTTTCTCTTGAAGTCTATGGCCTGCTTCCGTGCCTCTTCCTTTGCCCCGGGGTCTTCAGGCAGGCGGACATCTTCAAGCCTGAATACCAGGAAACCGTCCTTTATTTCTATAACAGGACTTACAGCGCCTGTCTCCATTTTTGATAGAACTTCTAAAACCGGAGGCAGCAGTTCCCGGCCTGCAAAATAGACACCTTCCGCACTTTCTTTTACTTTCTTGTCCGCAAGGATCCTTTTCATGATTTCATCAAAATTACCACCGGCCTTTATCTCCTCCTCAACCTTGTTCGCATCTTCCCTGTTATTGATAAGGACCGCTTTTAACTTATACTCCCTGGCTGCCTCGACATATAGTCTGTCGATCTCTTCTTCATCCACCTCGATGCGTTTAACATATTCTCCCCTCAATATCCCGTTGAGGGTCTGTCTGGCGTATACGTCAACCGCTTCTTTCACTTCAGGAAGTTCGTTCAGCCCCATGTTTATCGCCTCTTCCCTGAAAAGCCTGAGTGTGATCAGGTGGTCAAGTATCCCCTTGTAATCTATCTTTCCCACCTGCTTTTCCTCTTTGGCTTCGCCATGGATTGAGGACAGCTGCCTTGAGTATTCCCCCAGAGTAACTGGATCATTATTAACAGAAGCAACTACTTCCTGCCCGTCGATTACAGGCAGTTTCTGGGCAGGTGCATCTCCTGCTGACAAAAACAGAACAAATACTATTCCGAGAAGCTTTATTAAAAATATTTTTTTCACATGTCTCCTTATGTATGTCAGCTGCGGTCGATACAGAACCCTGTCCCGGCACCTGCAGCTATATGAATTTAACTCCTGCCCTGCATCCTCTTTCATTCGCAACGGCCCACTTCACAAGTCCGGACCTGTTCCCTACAGCAGCGTCAAACCTCAGTACAGTGCCCGGATGAAGACGGTATGCTGTTGTCATCCCGATGCCTCCGGCGCTGATGTCAATGATATCAGCTTTAAGATTCGATTTCAATTCCCAGTTGTAATATACACTCAATGAATAACTGACGGTCCTTGCATCAGGGGTTCTTTCTGTCTCCCTCTTGTCTTCAATATTCTGCTCTTTGCCGTTCTCCTGTACATACTCATAATCCCCGCCTGAACTCAACTCCGTATCAATAAAGGCCTTGAGTGTATCAAGCTCTATCGGTTTGGGGATGAAAAGAAACGCTCCGTTCTGTATTTTTTCCTTAATATCCTCCTCCAGGTATTCTGCTGTCATGATCACCACTTTGGTCCTGGGAGACAGAGAGTGTATCTCCTTCATTATATCCAACCCGCTCATATCAGGCAGGTTAAGGTCAAGGAAACAGATATCATAGAATGCTGAGCTTACTGCGCCAAGGGCCATTTTACCGCTCTCAACAGCCGTGATCTCGCCTCTGTAATCACAATATTTATGAAGGGCGCGTGACATCCCGGAGAGGATAGAGGGCTGGTCGTCTACTATGAGAATTTTATTTATCATTTTATATGGTCCGCATTTTCATTCTGAATATACATAAGCAATTAACATACCATAAAATTTCAGTAAAACCCATTGTCATGGCATATTCAATTAAGCCTTTGTTTTTTGTGGTCTTAGATGACCTCCTTCATTAACGGCAATAAATAAACTGCATACCAAACCTTAATCCCGACTCTGGTCTATTCACCTAATTCGCCTGGTCGTTTGACCATTCTGAAGTTATCTGCCGGACCGGGCAATCCCCTTCTCATCACTGCAATCTCCTGATATTTAAAGGATTAGAATCATTAAAAACAACTGGCATGTTCATTGCATTATCTCTGATAAAAGGACGGACTGGAAAGAGACCGGGAGATAGACATGAAAGAAAATAAAATACATAAGGGAAACAGAACTCTGGCCGGGAAAAAACATAACTGTCCGTTGTCAGTCATTATGTATGCAATAGTCATTTTCCTCTTCTCCATCACCACATTATTAATACCAGCGCCTCATGCCAGGGCTGACATCGGCGGGGCCTATTACCTTTATAACCTCTCGGACTTTTCAGGGTCTGTTCCTTATAACTGGGCTGGCCTCTCAGTGGACAGAGGTCAGAATGAAATCTATGTCGTCTACAAAAACGACATAGAGGTGTTCAATGAAAAAGGCATGAAGATTTACAGTTTCGGTGATGACGAAAAAATAAGCGGTGTTATATATGATGTTGCGGTGGCAGGTGACGGCAGCATATTCCTGCTTCTGCACGAAGAAGACAACTACTCTGTAATGCGCTGCAATTACAGGGGGGAAGCTGAGCACAATATAAAGTTCAGGGACTTTCCTGCGGAATATAACAGGTTTTTCCCGGCCCGTATCTTTTACAGAGCAGACAAGCTTTATCTTGCTGACCTGATGGTATCAAAGAAGGTCGTTGTCACCGATACGGACGGCAATTTCAGGGAAGGCTATGATGTCAACTCCCTCTTCGGACTGGATGAATTTGAAAACAAGCCCGGCCAGGAAAAAGATATAGCCGGATTCAGCGTAGACCATAAAGGGAACATGCTTTTTACCGTCCCTACGATATCGAGGGCCTTTGTGCTCGCTCCTGACCGCTCTGTCCGTTCCTTCGGCGAATCCGGGAACATCCCCGGCAAGTTCTCTGTTGTCGCAGGAATCGCAGCAGATGACGCGGGGAATATTTATATCGCAGACACATTAAAGAGTGTTGTCATGATCTTCAATAAGGACTTTAAATTTATTATGGAATTAGGTTACCGGGGCGACAAGCCGGAAAACCTGATAGCTCCAAGAAGCATGGTCGTGAATAACGGGAACCTTTATGTATCACAGGCCCGGAAACGTGGAGTAAGTGTTTACAAAATAGTGAACAATTGAAGCAATAAATAAGGGAGCAGGACGTATCTGCTCCGGACCAAAAAGGAGGTGATGCAGGGGGAGTAAGCAGGAAGCGAAAAAAGAGGACTTTGAAACTGCCGGTTTTACCGGCAGGAAACCATCCTCCGTAAATGGTAAACCCCGGGTGACCGGGGGACACAAAGCCGACAGGTCCCGATCAGGGATGGCTGGGTTACCGGAGAAAAACTGGAGGATTTAATATGAAAAGCTTTAAAGTAGTGCTGGTCGTTATGGCCGCTGCCATAATAGCTTTAGGCACCACAGCCGCCTACGCGTTCCATTCAGGCGGTGTTGCTGAGTGCACAGGTTGCCACCATCTTCATGACGCAAGCAGTTCAAGCGCACTTCTGGCCGGGTCTGACGCAAGCTCGACCTGTCTGAATTGCCACGGCGCATCAGGCGCAAGCAGTTACCGTATTTCAACACCTGACGCAGACATGCCTGCAGGTACACCTCCTGGAAACAGGACCCCGGGCGGAGACTTCGGCTGGGTAAAAAAGACCTACACATGGTCCCCAAGGTCAGGCTCCACCTCTACATCTGAAGGTGACAGACACGGTCACAACATCGTAGCAGCTGATTTTGGTTACGTTGCTGACGGAACCAACGCAACAGCACCGGGCGGTGACATGGACGCAACATTACTTGGCTGTAACAGCTGCCATGACAACCATGGTAAACTGAGAAGGCTTTCTGACGGGACCTTTGCAACAACAGGCGCCCCGATCATCGGATCAGGTTCTTACAATACCAGTGCTGACCCTGCAGCAGGCCAGGCAGTAGGTGCTTATCGTATCCTTCGTGGAAACGGTTCATCAGCAGGAGATGGCGGCAAGATCTTCACAGCAAACTTCAACGCAGTAGCACCGAGCACTTACAACAGATCAGAAGCGACTACTCCTACACGTGTAGCTTACGGCGCAGGTACATCTGACTGGTGTGCAACTTGCCACGCTGACATGCACAGCGGAACAAGCTCAAAGATGACCCACCCGATCAATCAGGGACTGGGCACAACTGTTGCCGGCAACTACAACGCATACGTAGGCAGCGGTAACATGACAGGGTCTGCAGCAACATCATACGATTCACTCATTCCGTTCCAGACTGACAATACGACTGATTATACAGTCCTGAAAGCTAACTCAACAAATACCGGCAGCGTATCCACCGGACCTGCAACGAGCGACAGAGTTATGTGTCTCAGCTGCCACAGGGCACATGCAACTGGCTGGGACTATATGCTCAGGACCAACGTAGAAGGTAATGAGTTCATCGCAGTTGATGGCGTATGGCCGGGAACAGATTCCCCGAGCACAATTGCCAACCAGGCAAAATACGCACAGGGCCGTACAGTAGCAGAGACCACAAAGGCATACAATGACACAACCATGCATTATGCCTCTTACCAGAGAGTCCTCTGCAACAAGTGTCACGCAAAAGACTAAAACAGTCCTCCCTGTAATGGGGAACTGCATAAAGGGCCGGCAATTGCCGGCCCTTTTTTTCTAATGACAGAGGCCTGCCAATCGCTCTAAATTTCCCATGGGGAAAATGTGAAAACGGCCTTAGTCAGGGGAGAGCGAAATGGGGACAAGGAAAGTATACACAGCTCTCATTGCACTGTTTGCAATGATATTATTACCGGCAACAGACTCCCGGGCATTTCATTCCGGAGGTGTAGCAGAATGCACTGGCTGCCACCATATTCATGATGCAAGCAGTTCAAGCTCCCTTCTGACCGGGACCGACATAAGCTCGACATGTCTGAATTGCCACGGTGCATCAGGTGCAAGCAGTTACCGTATTTCAACACCTGACGCAGACATGCCTGCAGGAACTCCTCCCGGAAACAGGACCCCGGGCGGAGACTTCGGATGGCTTAAAAAGACCTACACGTACAGTCCGAGGACCGGGACCACCTCTGTGGAGGCCGGTGAAATGCATGGTCACAACATAGTGGCAGCAGACTTCGGGTATGTCGCAGACTCAAGAAATACAACCGCGCCCGGCGGTAATATGGACTCGGCACAGCTTTCCTGTAACAGCTGCCATGACAATCACGGCAGATTGAGAAGAACAGGCACTGATGCTGCACCTGTTTTCGGAATCACGGGCGCCCCGATCATCGGCTCAGGTTCTTACAAGAACAGCTCAGTCCCTGCTGCAGGACAGGCAGTCGGCGCCTACCGTCTGCTTCGCGGAAGCACGCTGCAGGGCGCAGGTTCAGGAGGCAAGACATTCAACGTGGTATTTAATGCCGTGGCCCCGGCCACCTACAACAGGTCTGAGGCGACCACCCATACGCGTGTTGCTTATGGAAGAGGCATCTCTGACTGGTGCGCCACCTGCCACCCTGACATGCATACTGCCACAAGCTCAAAGATGACCCACCCGGTCAACCAGATGCTCGCTACAGTGGTGACCAACATCTATAACAAATACAGGGGAAGCGGCAATGCCACTGGAACGACAGCTACAGCATATGATTCAATTGTACCGTTCCAGTCAGACAATCTTATAAACTATACAACGCTTAAGGCCCAGGCATCCGATGACGGGTCTGTCAAAAGCGGGCCGGTAGGCAGCGATAGAGTCATGTGTCTGAGCTGCCACAGGGCACACGCTTCAGGATGGGAATACATGACCAGATGGAACGCCACCGGTAATGAGTTCATCGCAGTTGACGGAGTATGGCCGGGAACGGATTCACCGAGCACAGTTGCCAGCCAGGCAAAATATGCACAGGGCCGTACAGTAGCGGAGACGACAAAGGCATACAACGACAAAACAATGGTATATGCTTCTTACCAGAGGTCACTCTGCAACAAGTGCCACGCAAAGGACTGAAACAGTCTGCCCTTTAACAGGATTTTAAAGAGGGCCGGTGCAGATGCCGGCCCTCTTTTCCCTTGCATTTTAAATGTTATTCATCTACCATTTAATTACTTGAAGATACATGCAAAACAAATTTGTCTGCCCCGCATATAATAATTTCACAGGCCCCTTTTCATTCCCATTTATTTCTGGTGGGCAGTGGGCATTTTTAGCACTCCTCGTCTTTTCCCTGTTCTTTTCCGGCTGCCAGTTGAAATCAGCACTGTTAATACCGGTCGCTTCTGAAGAAACAGACAATGGAGAGGTCTTTCTTTACCTCCAGCCTTTCCCTCAGGAGGCTGACCGTCTAAGGTTCAGCATAGAAGAAGCTTCGGCTGTGAGAGATGACGGCGCGGTCATACCGCTGTTATTATCAATTTCCGAATTCAGGGGCCGTGACATGAAGAGGCAGAGACTTATAGCATCAGGCTGGCTGCCACCCGGTCAGTACAGGGGGTTTTCGTTCAGGGTCCGCAATGCGTCCCTTGAAGTCGAGGAAGGAGAGGCGAACCTGCTGGTGCCTGAAGGGCCGGTAATGGCAGAGTTTCCGTTTGATATACGCAGAGAGAAGTCATATGTTATGTGGCTGAAATTCAATTACAGACAATCCATCACCGGCGGGGTCGCCTTCAGCCCTTCTCTTTCCGTCTTTCTGCCTGAAAGGCCCGTTGCCGCACTGTTGGGATATGTAGCGAATCATGACTCAAACAATATAACGGTATTTGATAAAAAGTCGATGCAGGTGATAGGGGTCATAACCTCCGGCAAAGGTCCCGGCGGTATAGCCATAGAAAAGGACCGCAGAAGGGCCTATGTCACACTTGAAGGTGACGACTCCGTGGACGTGATTGATATGACGTCCGGAGAGGTAATAAACAATATAAAGCTCAGTCCGGGCGACGGCCCGCGCGAACCTGCCTTCACCCCGGACAGGAGAATTCTTCTGACCGTTAATACGCGCTCTGACACAGTGAGTGTACTGGACCCTTCGTCACTTATAGAATTGACCAGGATAACTGTCGGGAACGGCCCGAATTCAGTTGTGGTCGACCCTGCGGGCAGGAGGGCCTATGCCTTCAATACCATATCGAGCACCATATCCGTTATAGACCTGGCAAGCAGGTCGGTCGCAGCCACAATATCAACAGAACCGGGCCCGCTGCGGGGGCAGTTCAACAGGGAGGGGAACAGACTCTACGTAGTCCACGAATGGTCCTCATTCATAACGGTCATAGACCCCTTTTCCCTTTCCGTTCTCAGCAGGGTCCGTGCAGGTATAGGCCTTAATACCATTAAGCTCGATACAAGGACAAACCTGCTCTATGTAAGCAAAAAGGACGGTCCGATGATTGAAGTGTACGACCCGATCTCCGCAGTTCCGGTCGACTATATAACGGGTGATGCAAGCGCATCATATATGACAATTGACAGTGAGGAGAACAACCTTTTCATGGTTGTTCCTGAAACAAAAACTGTTATTATTGTCGATATCATCAGCAAAAAGATTATCGGTAAAATAGATGTCGGCATGAAACCGGCCTGGGTGACCATGATGGGGGAAAGGTAAATAAGAGTTAAGAGTTATGAGTTATGAATTAAGAGTTATGTAGGGGCGAGGCCTGCCTCGCCCTAAGAATTCAAATTAGACAAGGCAACAGGAGGCATCGTCGATTTGCGCGTATCCCGAGAGCATTATTTTTTTTCAGCGCTTCTCCTCGTATTAAATTTTCTTTTATTACCCGGGACCTCATTGGCCGACGGAATAAGCGGTCTGCTTGAATTTAATTACAACAGCTCCCGCACAAATACAGAAGATGAAACAGGAGAGAAGACTTTATCAAAAACAGGCAGTTTCAACCAGCTCTACAACCTTTCCTTCAGCAGGGCTTTTTATCCCAACCTGTATCTGAATGCGGGAGGCACATTCGAGAACAGCGACACGAGCAGCAGCGTTGATGATGCAGACTCTGAGTTTACAGTAACCAGTATCAGACCTTTTATTGACCTCACACTTAAGGGCCCTGTTTTTACTGCAGGAGGCATGTACAACACAAGAGAAGTAACGACGTCCGGTACTGATGCAGACCAGCTGAGGTTTATAAATGAAAAAAGGAGTGCTTTCTTCGGCTGGAAGCCGGCAGGGCTGCCCTCACTGGACGTACGGTTTGATACCACAAACCTCTACGACAGCGACCGGGCAATTCAGGACAATACAAACGATTTCCTTTCACTCGCTTTAAGATACATGCCGGAATACGAACAGCTTAAAGGGCTCGATGTGCGTTACCAGCCCTCATACACGAAAACAAACAACAGACTCGATGATGTCATTACGACGAATATGAGCCACAACGGGAGATTGACATTCTCGGATTCATTTTACAACAGGAGGGTCTCGTTGTATTCAAGCTATAATATTGCCCATACTGATTCAAGGACCACGACCTCCAGCTCGACAGCTGAGATATTGACCCAGCTGTTCCCATTTTCAGGACTCTCAGCTGTTGATGATACCCCGGCTGATGGCCCCCTGAATATTAACTCAGACCTTATTGACGGCAACCTTGCTGCAGGGGCAGGCATCAACATAGGACGGGGAGACACGATTCCGAGGAATATGGGTATCGATTTTGTCACCGCGTCAGAAGTAAATATCCTTTATGTATGGACCAGCAGGGAGCTGCCCCCTCAGATCGTCAATTCTTTTTCATGGGACATTTATACAAGTCAGGACAACCAGAACTGGACCCTTTATACGACTGTCCCGATTGCGGTCTTCGGCTCTTTCCAGAACCGCTTTGAAATCAGCTTCTCAAATGTGAAGACCCGCTATATAAAAGTTGTTACTTCTCCACTGTCTTCTGCAGAGGCCGCCCTTGTGCCGGCCTTTACAGACCCTGACAATATACTTGTGACAGAGATCCAGGCATTTCTCAGCACTCCTTCCTCACAAATCGGAAAAACCGTCGACGACTCCATGACGAACCATATATATAACCTTGATGTAAGGACCAGAATCACGGATATCCCCGCACTCTTTTACGAATTTTCATACTTCCTTACCAAGACCGCCTCCTCTTTTACCAATACAACGCTTTCAAATGGTCTCTCAGTAAACTACAATATCAGCAATAATGTTACGACACTTGCAAGGGTCTCAAGAGAAGACTCTGTCCTGCAGGAAGATAAAGCGGTCTCCTATCTGTACAATGCCTCAGTGACAGCCCGCCCTTTACAGACTCTTTCCCATACAATAAATTATAGCGGCGAACTGCAGGAGACAGGCGGGGAACGGACTAATTCGAACGCCCTTTTCCTCAACAACTCGGCTGAACTGTATAAGGGGATAAACCTTAATCTCAACGGCGGGCTGAGCTTTCTGAAAAAGAACAGTGGTGAGAATACAAGGAACATGGCCTTCAGTTTCGGGACCGGTCTTGTCCCTCACAGGAGGCTTACAATAGACCTTTATTATTCAAGCGGAGACACAAGACAGACAGGCGGCGACCAGGACATATCAGATAAAACAGAGAGAGAGACAGTCGGCCTTTCCTACAAGCCGTTTGATACAATGTATTTTCTGGTTTCATTCGAGAGGACAAAGACAAAAGGCGACACAAGGGACCTGATGAATTACGGGGCCAACTGGTCGCCTTTTCCTGACGGCTCACTGCAGTTTACGTTTTCATATAATGAAAACCTGACTTCCGACGGAGAGAAAGTCACCCTGATAAGCCCTAACATGAGATGGAAGATAAGCCGCCGGACATTCCTGGATCTTTCAGGACAGTACCTTGAGACGGAGTCAGGACCACAAAAATCTGACAGCATCATAACAAGCGCAACTTTCAGGACCGCACTATGATATTAGGAACGCAGTTGTGATAACATTAAACAAAGGGAGGACACTTTTTATGTCAGACAGGCGTATCATTGCACGCTTATACAGACTTGCCATACTTGTCATTCTCATAGTCACCGCCGCCTCTTGCGCCTCTTCTTCAAGAAGCCCCTACTACTCCAACCCGAACATGGACTTTCAGGCTATAAAAACAGCAGCTGTCATGCCTTTTCAGAACCTGACAAGGGAGCAGCTCGCTGCGGACAGGGTAAGGGACGTATTTTCGAATATGCTCCTGGCAACTAGTGAAATTTATGTCATGCCCCCGGGTGAGGTCTCCCGCGGGATTTTAATAACCGGAATTGCGAACCCTGTTATTCCTTCCCCTGAGGAAGTCATCAAACTGGCTGCTGTAATCAAGGTCGACGTTATCATTACAGGAGCAGTCAAGGAATACGGCGAGGTGAGGTCAGGTACCTCTTCAGCAAATCTTATATCCATCAGCCTTCAGATGATAGAGGCCGCGACCGGCAAAATTATCTGGTCCGCATCAACCACCAAAGGCGGAATAGGTATGCCGGACAGGCTCCTGGGCGGAGGGGGCGAACCCATGAATGATATCACTGAAGAGGCCGTAAGAGATATTATCGGAAAAATTCTGGCCTTAAGGTAGAGGTTTTAATCAGCTGATGTATTTCCCGTGAATTGACCCCTAATGATCATATAAGATCACTGCTGTCCAAAATGGCTGAAACAGGAGAGGCTGAATGCCTCCCTTATAAATTTATATTTGACAGGCATGATCAGTGGTGTCCGGGAAATCTCGTATGTATATTGATAGCACATCTTCTTATAGTTTAAAGTTTGTTAACCATAATAAACGTCATTCCTGCAAGCAAAGCGCGTCGGGAATCCTTCTTGAAGAAAGATTCCGGATACCCAAACATCGGGCACAGGCAAGCCGGAATGACAACAAGTTAATATTTAATCATTTTTTTAACCGGACACTACTGAGGTATGATATCAGATAAACTTATCATTGGGAATATTTTTATTACAGTCATTATCGTCCTTGCATGTTCAGTGACCTCCTGCACACACATGCTTGTTTCGCAGCCCCTTGAGATTGAGCTTCCTGCTGCTGATAAAACTCCCCCCCAGGCCGCTGACATGGCCGATATCCGATGGACAGTAAAAGCCACGGGGGGTATAGGCTCCTATACTTATGACTTTCATTTACGAAAAGGAAAAGAAGAGAGGACAGTACAGTCAGGCCCCCTGTCATACTGGGACTGGAGTCCATATGAACCGGGCAGGTACAGGGTCAGGGCAGTTGTCCGGGACTTCCGCGACAACATGGCAGACAGCGGCTGGTCTCCTGAGTATGAGATCATGCCTGAGCTTATTGCTGAGACGATAACTGCGGACAGGCCCTCACCACAGGCAGCAAATATGGCCGATATCCGATGGACCTCA
>QZIL01000014.1 GCA_003599025.1 Nitrospiraceae bacterium
GCGGCGGCAGCCCTTGCGGTTTAGCTAATGGTTCCCGTCATCAGGGTCCATAGAGGACTTTCACCTCCAAGTATGTGCGCCCTGACGGGCGCACCAAAAGAAGCCGGCACCCTCTTTGAAAAGGACGCCGGCTTCATGTTTACAAACTAGTGTTTGTTCTTTAAAGGAAAATGCTCATGTGTCTTTTTGAGCCTTTCTTTAAAATCAAACTTGTACTTGGCATCGACCTTTTCAACAAAAGGACTCTCACCGCCGTGGCATGACATGCAGCCCTTTTCATCTTCTGAAGGGATAACGAGGCCTGCAGCCTTGGCTTCAGCCAGGGGGAATTCCTTGTTTTTCTTCATGAGAGCGCTGTATTCACTGCCTGCGCCATGACATGATTCACACTGAACACCTGCCAGGTCCGGGGTCTTTTCCATGCTGACAAAGCCGCCTTTACCGTATCCGGTTGTGTGGCACTTCAGACACTTTGGGTCTGTTGTGTAGTCTTTGTCCTCAAGTCCGGCCTTCTTTTTCTCTGCAACCTTCTCACCTGCCTTGAGCACATCAAAGCTGTGCGCCATCGTTGTCTCACTCCATGACTTGTACTGCTTCATGTGACAGGCCTTGCATTTCTTTGCACCGATATAATCTGCTGCATTAGCATAAGTTGCAACAAAAAGTGCCATTACGAACAGAATTGAAACAAATCCGGTTATCTTTTTCAAGATTTCACCTCCTTTCTCTATTGGTTTATTCAGATAGAGCGATTTCAGGAATGCTCATAGCCGTTTCAATAATACACTATATTATTGTTTAGTGGATTTGCATGAACGACCAGGCAAATAAAACCGCTGAGTTCAGACCATGAATTTTGGCAATTAGTATAGCAGGAATAAAACCGCTATTGTCAAAAAAATTCTAATTTAATTATTAACATCCTTTAGTAAAAATGGCGGAGGAGGTAGGATTCGAACCCACGGAGCTTTCACTCTACGGTTTTCAAGACCGTCGCCATCGGCCACTCGGCCACTCCTCCAAATATAGAGTCATGAATTATGAGTCAAGAGTTATGTGAACAGATAAGAATAATCTTTTCAGGACTCTTAACTCTTAACTCTTAACTCAATCTTGTCTGTGCCCATAAAATGTCTCAGGGCGTCAGGTATTATAACAGAACCGTCTTCCTGTTGGAAATTCTCCAGTATCGCAGCGCAGGTCCTGCCTATCGCAAGACCAGAGCCGTTCAATGTATGCACAAACTCCGTCCCCTTTTTCCCTGTCTTTTTAAAGCGGATGCTTGCCCGTCTCGCCTGAAAATCGGTAAAGTTGGAACAGGAGGATATCTCCCTGAACTTCTGCTGGGCCGGGAACCATACCTCAAGGTCATAGGTCTTTGCAGCGGAAAATCCCATGTCTCCGGTGCAAAGCGCCAGTACCCGATAATGGAGCCCAAGTCTCTTAAGGACCTCCTCTGCATTGTTTGTGAGTGCTTCAAGTTCATTGAACGAATCCTCAGGCTTTACAAACTTGACCAGTTCGACTTTATTAAACTGATGCTGCCTTATCATCCCCCTGGTGTCCTTGCCGTATGAGCCTGCTTCCTTCCTGAAACAGGGGGTATACGCCGTGTAATAAATCGGGAGGTCTTCTTCCCGGAGGATCTCGTCCCTGTGAATATTGGTCACCGGCACTTCAGCTGTCGGGATCAGATACAGCCCCTTTGAATTCTCCCTGAACAGGTCTTCCTCGAATTTAGGCAGCTGCCCAGTCCCTGTCATTGACTCTTTGTTCACAAGGATCGGCGGAAAGATCTCGGTATAGCCATGCTCCTTTGTGTGTAGATTGAGCATAAAGTTCATAAGCGCCCTTTCGAGCTTCGCCCCAGCACCTTTATTGATCACAAACCTCGCCCCGGAGATCTTGCTCGCCCTGTCAAAATCCAGTATATCGAGGCTTTCGCCGATGTCCCAGTGGTTTTTCGGTTCAAAGGAAAATTCCGGCCTGCTCCCCCATATCCTCAATTCTTTATTGTCAGTCTCATTTCTCCCGACCGGTACTGATTCATCAGGGATATTCGGGACCAGAAGCAGCTCCTGCAATGTCCTTTCTTCCAGCTCCCTCAAACTGTTCTCTTTATCCGTGATCTTATCAGATATTGTTTTAGCTTCAGATAGCAGCCCCGCTGCTTCCCTGCCCTCTTTTTTCAGATGGCCTATTTCCTGAGATAATCTGTTGCGGGACTGCCGAAGGTCCTCGACGACTGCGAGCACGTCCCTTCTTTCTCCCTCAATCTTGAGTATCTTATCGAGTATCCCTGTGCTTTCACCTCTGTTCTTCAGGGCCTCTATTACCTTATCTGTATTGTCTCTTACAATTTTTATATCAAGCATAAATCGTCCCACCCTTTCTCATTTGCATTATATAAGGTAAGGCAAAATAAATTTAAAATCAATCATGATTTGAACGTAATTATAAGTAGGCTCCTGAATAGACCAGCCGTCATGCCCGAGATCCTTAATCGGGCATCCAGGAAATGGAACTGTATTCCCGAGCAACAAACTGCGGGAATTGACAATAGCATGCGCTTTAAATGATGACAACTTAACCATCCGGCATTAAGCTTACACTTCCCCCCGCCCCCACTTCTCCATCAATCTCATACCGGACATCCAGAAACTTCTCTATCACCCGGAGATTTGTTATCAGGTGCTGCGTAATACGGGGGATGTTGTAAAACAGGAGTCCTCCCGGGCAAGGCAGAGATACAATACGAGCTGATCGGCAAGATGCGGCTCAAGGCAAGCCAGAGAATCATTGAAAGCTATTAACAGTTCAGCAGCCTCTTTGCCGACTGCCTCGGCCGGTTTGCCTCTTTCACCTAAAGATGAAAATCCTGCCAGTCCATTTTCATATTCGCCCTTTAAAAAGATAAATGTGCCCTGACCATATGAAGGGACATCCATCACGCGTAAATCAATGTCGGTCAGAGGCAGATGCTGAAGCACTGATGTCTTTTGTCTTTCTGCTATGCTGAGCGGAAGGTTTGAAACACCGGAATGCCCACAGACAGAGACAAGCGCCCCTCTTGATACCAGCTGCAGCCCCCTGACTGTTTTTACCGGATGGAGCCTGAACCTTACCTCTCCGCCACCCTTCGGATAAAAGCCGTGCCTCACAATAGAGGCCTCTACCTTAACTCCGAGCCTGCCGAGCATAGGCAGAAATACATCAGAGATATAATCGTATGTCGGGCTGAAGGGGACATGAGTACCCCCTTTGATTGTAATGTCAGATTGTCTGTCCAACAAAATCAGTGCAGGCAGGACGGTTTGAAAGACAAGGGAACAGGAGCCTGCTGTCTTAATATCAAAAGCGTAATCGCCCGGCTTAACTCTCTCAGGAACAAAGGACAACTCGCTTGAACCCTTTTCATTACCTGAAACCCGTGCATTGCTGATTGCCGCAGCAGCATTCACACAAGTAACGTGCTGCGGCATGAGCCCGGGCCTTTTCCTTCCCTGCCTGATATTGAACAGCCTGAGAGAGCGGCCTGTTATACAGCTTAAACTCAGCGCTGTCCTTAATATCTGTCCGCCCCCCTCACCGAGGCTTCCGTCTATTTCAACAGTTTCATACATATAGGTAAGTATACCGTACAACTGCATTTATTCATCAAAGATAAAGGCCTTGTCATTCCGGCTTGCCCGGAATCATTTTGTATATCAAGAAAGGATTCCCGACAAGCGGGAAAGACGATTATAAGATATCCAATTGCACAGAAGATATAAATTCATTTGACCTGGAACCTTTCTGCTATAATAGACCATCTTGAGAAAATCAATTATCAAAATAATATTTGTTTTGCTAGTGTTAGTCCAGCTTGGCCCTGATACGGCCCACGCACTTAACGTCACCGTAAATCCAAAAGAGGTCATCCCGGGGGATGTCTTTATATTAAAGGTAGAAACTGATGGGACCAGACCTGCTGAGGCTGAGTTTCTCGGCAGTAAAATACCCCTCTATCCCGTAAAGGGGAATCAGCTCCTGGCCATGGTCCCTGTTGATATCGACACCGCACCCGCAAAATATACTATTAATATCACTGCTGGTGAACAGCGGCAGACAGCGGCAATTACCGTAAATAGCCATGAGTTCAGGACAATAAAACTGACCCTGCCTGAAGGGAAAGTCACCCTCAGCCCAGAAGATGAGGCACGTGCAGTCAGAGAAGCAGAACTGCTCAACAAGATATGGCCTGAAAGCACTACTCCTGCATGGAACGGCAGGTTCATATCTCCTACAAACAGTGAGATATCGACCGCCTTCGGCGTCAAACGCATCATGAATGAAAAAAAGACAAGCGTTCATAAAGGGACAGATTTCCGCGGGGCAACTGGCACGCCTGTAAAAGCAATAAACGCGGGAACTGTCATACTGACCGAAGACCTTTTTTTCGGAGGCAACACGCTAATCGTTGATCACGGGATGGGGCTCTATTCCATTTACATGCACCTTTCAGAGTTCAGCGTATCTAAGGGCGATAAGATATTAAAATCACAGATCATAGGTTTGATAGGAAGTACCGGAAGGGCCTCCGGGCCTCATCTGCACATGAGCGTCAGGCTGAACGGTTTGAGTATCAATGCGGAGTCGCTGTTTAAGCTGGAGTTGTAGTTGCCCTTCGGTAACATGGAAGTCTCTGGAAGAATTTCTATACGACACCTCTAAAAAGTAGTCAGTAGTCAGCAGTCAGTAGTCAGGAGAAGAAAAAACAATACGCCAGGCCATACGCAAAAAATAATGTGCCGTTTGTCGATTATAGAAATTCTGGAAGAGGCTTCCATTTTGGCAACAATTCAATGTAATTCGTCATGAATGACAGAGGCATCACCGGCAAAATAATCTGGCTCACTATCTTTGGCATCGCAATGGCTTATGTTGAATCCGCGGTGGTCGTGTACCTGCGTGCCATCTTTTATCCGAAAGGTTTCATCTTCCCCCTGAAAATGATGACCGATTACAAGATCAAGGTTGAAGTCTTCAGGGAAGTAGCCACCATCGTCATGCTTTTGACCGTCGCCCATCTTGCCGGGAGGAAGTTTCAGGAGCGTTTTGCCTCTTTATTGCTGACCTTCGGCGTATGGGACATCTTTTATTACGTCTGGCTCAAGGTCTTGCTCAACTGGCCTGCGACGCTGTTTGACTGGGACATCCTGTTTCTGATCCCCCTGCCGTGGATAGGGCCTGTTATCGCCCCGGTTTCGATTTCGATCATCATGATTATCTCCGGCATCCTTATAGCGCGATTATCAGATAAGGGCAAAGCCTTCAGGCCGACACTTGTCACTTTCCTTCTTGCATTGGCCGGAACACTACTGGTACTCTACTCTTTCATGTATGACACCGGAGCAACGCTGAACGGGCAGATGCCGGAACCTTACAGGTATGAATTATTGATTATCGGGAATGTGTTATTTGTCGTATCATTTGTGATTTCATATTTAAAGCATGTTAAACCGGAGGCCGGAAGTTGGCAAATTTAAAAAGTCATCTCGATACCTTAAGAGCGGCCCTTATCCCGCATAACAGATATTTGATGAGCAGTATATAAGGATTGTGGCGGGCATACTTAATTTAATGTCCGATCGAATTATGAATTTTTAAATTTGCCAACTTCCGGCCCTCATATGGCTATCGCGTGATGAATGAATATTTAACAGCAATAATCATTTTATATTTAGCAATAGTGGCCTTCGGCTACTGGCTCGACTTTCTGAACCTCTCCCATTTAAAGAAATACGGCTCTGTCATCCCCCCTGAATTTGAAGGTCAGATTGACCAGGAGCTTTTGAGCAAAACAAAAGACTATACCATTGAGCATACAAAGTTCGATTTTGTCTCTTCTGTCTTTAATAACATCGTATTCCTGCTTTTCATTTTAGTGCTTCTGAACATTTATAATTCGTGGGTCATCTCACTGGATTATTCATTTATTCTGACCGGCATCGTCTTCTTTCTTCTGATGACCTATGCTGAAACGATCATATCGGTTCCGTTCAGTCTTTACAGCACATTCAAAATCGAGAACAAATACGGGTTCAACACTATGACATTTAAGTTATGGGTGACAGACACTATTAAATCACTCGTGATCTCCACGATCCTGATGGGACTGCTGATAGCCGCAGGATTATTCATCATCCAGAAAAGCCCGGACCTGTGGTGGCTCTGGGTATGGTGCTTCTTCCTCGTATTCGGGATCTTCATGATGTACATTTCCCCGTATGTGATCGAGCCACTGTTTCATAAATTCACCCCTGTGGGGGATGAGAAGCTCGAAGATGGCATCCGCGACCTGATGGAAAAGGTGGGCATAAAGGTAAGCCGGGTATTCAAGATAGATGCGTCAAGGCGGACAAAGCACACAAACGCATACTTCACAGGCATCGGCAAGGTAAAACGGATCGTCCTCTACGATACCCTCATCGAGAAAATGGATTATGACGAGATCATGTCTGTCCTTGCGCACGAGGCCGGGCACTGGAAGAAGAAGCATATCCTGAAATCAATTATCGTGACAGAAACCATTGCCCTGATCGCAATCTTCGTAGCGTATCATGTTATCCAGAGTGATTTTCTCATTGAGCTTTTCAATATTGAAGAGAGCTCACTCTTTGCAAAACTCGTCATCCTCGGGTTTATAGGCTCACTCGTGTCCTTCCCGTTCGGCCCGGTGTTTCATTATTTCTCAAGGAAGCACGAGAATGAGGCGGACAAGTATTCCTTTGACCTGACCGGAAATCCTGACAGCATGATAAGCGCCCTTGTCAAACTCTCAAAGGACAACCTCTCCAATCTGCATCCCCATCCGCTCTACGCCCTATTTCATTATTCCCACCCGCCGGTGCTGGAGAGGATCAGGAGAATAAGGGGGTTAGGTAAATAGGTTTGTGTTTTCTTTGACAACTCTCCGACAATTGTTGTTAAATAAACTTTGCTGAAATTTACGATTGACGTATAATGTGAAATACATTTATTGTCTTTTCTGCATGCAGGGAATCATTTTCTATAAAGATTCCGTGCAAGCCGGAATGACGGAAGCAGGAGTCGACCATGGCACTTAACCACAAAAAATCAATTGAACTTTTCAAAAAGGCAAAACGCATTATCCCCGGGGGGGTGAACAGTCCGGTCAGGGCGTTCAAGGCAGTCGGCGGGAGCCCGCTGTTTATACAGTCCGCAAAGGGGTCAAAGATTTATGACGTTGACGGTAATGAGTATATAGATTATGTCCTGTCGTGGGGACCGATGATTCTCGGGCATTCCCATCCGGCAGTTGTGAAGGCGCTTCAAAAGGCGACCGAAAAAGGCACAAGCTTCGGCGCGCCCACGCCCCTTGAGGTCGAGCTTGCTGAAATGGTGCGTAAGGTATATCCCTCCATGGAGATCGTGAGGATGGTCAACTCCGGAACTGAGGCGACCATGAGCGCCATCAGGGCCGCGCGCGGTTTTACCGGAAGGGACAAAATAGTCAAATTTGAAGGGTGTTATCACGGGCACGCGGACGGGCTGCTCGTAAAGGCAGGCTCCGGGGCCGCGACTTTTGGAGTGCCAACCAGTCCGGGTGTTCCAAAGGATTATGCCAGAAATACACTGACCCTTCCCTTCAATGACCTGAAGGCCTTTAAAACTCTTTGCGAAAAAACGGGCAAGAGCATCGCATGTGTAATCATTGAGCCGGTAGTCGGCAACAGCGGCTGTATCCTGCCTAAACCGGGCTATCTTGAAGGTCTCAGAAAATTGACCCTGAAATACGGGATAGTTTTGATATTCGATGAAGTAATGACCGGCTTCAGGGTATCTTATGGCGGCGCTCAGAAGGCGTTTAAGATCAAACCGGACATGACCTGCCTCGGCAAGGTAATCGGCGGCGGTCTGCCTGTCGGCGCATACGGCGGCAGGGAAGAGATCATGAGAAAGATCGCCCCGGACGGACCGGTATATCAGGCAGGCACACTCTCAGGAAACCCGCTCGCTATGACTGCCGGGATTGAGACTCTGAAAATATTGTCAAAGCCCGACACATACAAACAGCTGATGGCCAAATCAAAGGCCCTTGAAGAGGCCCTGAAAGATGCAGCGAACCGTGCAGGCGTCAAGACAAAGTTCTACAGGGCAGGGACCATGTTTTGCACCTATTTTACAGACAAAGAAATCTATAACTTCTCTGATGCCGCAAAGACCGATACAGCGATGTTTGGAAAGTTCTTCAGAAAGATGCTCGAAAAGGGCGTAAACCTTGCTCCGTCCGCGTTTGAGGCTGGCTTCATGTCACTTGCACATTCTCAGACCGATATTAATAAAACCGCGCGTGCAGCGTATGAATCATTTAAAGAAATAAAATAGAAAGGGAGACCGTCCTGTTGTATGATGTCATTCCGGGCTTGACCCGGAATCCAGTTTCTTTCTGGATTCCCGCTTTCGCGGGAATGACGGAATTTGATAATGCCTATTATTCGACCAGCAGGATAATGGATTCGATAAATGAAATTAATAATAACCGGCTTCTCCAACTCCGGCAAGACCACGGTCTTCAATGCCCTCACCGGCCTTGCGCTGGAGACAACTACATACCCGACTTCCATTTCAGCTGATGTCGAGCCGCATATAGGAGTAGTAAAAATACCTGATGCACGGATTGACCGGCTGTCATCAATATATGAACCTAAAAAAACGACATACGCAACCGTAGAGTACATAGATTTTCTCGGCATCACGTCCGCATCTGCCGGAGGCGGTGTTTCACAAAACACAAAAGTCTTCAATCTGATCAAAGACGCTGACGCAATCGTGCATGTGGTACGCGCCTTTGACGATGAGTCGATCATCCATCCCATGAACAGTGTGAATCCGTTAAGAGACGTTGGTTCGTTTGAAGACGAACTCATATTCGGCGACCTTGAACTCGCTGAAAAGAGGCTTGAGAAGATAGAGGAACAGGAGAAGAGAGGCAAGAAGCAGGACAAAGCAGACAGGGAGCTACTGCTTAAGTGTAAGAATGCCCTTGAGGGAGAGACCTCTCTTCGTGATATTGAGTTTAATGATGAAGAAAAGCGGCTGATGCTGCCCTATCAGTTTCTTACAACGATGCCGGAGATCATTGTCCTGAATATTAACGAAGAGGACATCAACTCTGACAAGACTAAAGAACTCCGCGCCAGAATAGAGACATATTTCAAAGAAAAAGGGACCGGGACTGTCCCTCCTGTTATAACCCTGTGCGGCAAGATCGAAATGGAAATAGCCCAGCTCCCTCAGGATGAGGCAAAGGCCTTTCTTGACGACCTCGGGATCGATGAGCCTGCTATGCACAAGCTTTGCCATGTTTCGTATGACGCGCTTGGTCTTATTTCATTCTTCACGGTCGGGCCTGATGAGGTCCGGGCCTGGACAATAAGAAAAGGGACCCATGCCCAGCAGGCAGCAGGCAAGATACATTCTGATATCGAACGTGGCTTCATAAGGGCCGAAACCGTGGGCTACGATGATTTCATCTCATCTGACGGGAGCATGACCACAGTCAAAGAAAAGGGGCTTGCCAGGCTTGAGGGCAAGACCTATGAGGTGAAGAACGGGGATATAATTAATTTTAAATTTAATGTTTAACATGCTGAAGAAAAAGTATTATTGAGCCTATTTGTGTCATTCCCGTGAAAACGGGAATCCAGTCTTTTCAGAATGTTGCTGGATACCCGCCTTCCAGACTGTGTCACAATTCCGAATCGTACGTATTCTGTCATTCCTGCGAATGCAGGAATCTCGCTATTCCAGGCGCTTTCAGTATGCATAGATTCCGGCACTCCGGCCGGAATGACATTTGTGACACAATCTGTTCGCGGGTATGACAAATATAGGCTCACTTGATGACCTAAACAGCAATTATCTGTTTGAGAATATCTGCATTTTTTCGGGTTAATCACCTCGTCAGTTTTGACGCAATCGTTGCGACATGCCTGCCCTGAAAACGGGCGGCATCCAGTTCATTGGCACTCGGCATCCTCTCCCCCTTTCCTCCGGCAATCGTGGAAGATCCGTACGGTGAACCGCCGGTAATCTCATCAATCCTCATCTGCCCCTGAAATGCATACGGTAGTCCTACCACAATCATTCCCTGGTGAAGCAGCGTAATGTGAAAGCTGAGAATTGTGGATTCCTGCCCTCCATGCTGGGTTGCTGAGCTTGTGAAAACGCTCCCCACTTTTCCTACCAGCGAGCCTGCCATCCAGAGCCCTGAGGTTGCATCAAGGAACTGCCGCATCTGCCCGCACATATTGCCGAAACGGGTCGGGGTGCCGAAGATAACAGCATCAGCAGCACCGAGTTCATCAACAGTGCAAACCGGGACATTCTGAAATGCCTTCTGGGCATCTACAGCGCCCATTTTCTGGAGAACTTCAAGGGGCAGGGTCTCAGGCACGCGGCGGATTTCAACTGTTGCCCCCTGTACGCTTTTGGCACCTTCAGCTATCGCTTCTGCCATCTTGTGGACATGACCGTACATAGAATAATAGACTACCAGCACTTTCATAAATAACCTCCTAAATTTAAAATGTGCTGCGTTTCCCTGATATCAGCAGACGTCGCAATTTTTATATAGCATAAAAAGAGACCGAATTCCAGCGAAAATTAAAATCGGACTGTTACACCTGTATCTTCCCTACCGACGCCAGATAGATCGTAAACTCATCTTTCCCGTCAATTCCCAGAAGCCGGTCCACCAGCTCCTGGTGATATGCACCGATGGCACATGTTCCTGCGCCTATGGCTTCGCAGGCCAGATAGAGGTTCTGACATACATGTCCGGCATCCAATGCAATAACCTTGTGAGCGGCAAGATCATACCTCCATTCCATACGATACGGTATGGCAGTCCAGATAAACGTTACAGCTGCATCGCCAGTGATCGGTTGCCCGAGCGCTGCATCGACAATCTGCTCCGCCAGCAGCTCCTTACCAGACTCAAACAGAAGCTGGTGTTCGAGCGGCAGGTAGCGGTAAATTCCCTGCTCCAGCTCATCAATATTCAATACACAAAGATATGTCTCAAGGGCGTGGCGGCAGCCGGCTGAAGGTACGGTGCGGTATGCCGTCGCTTCATCTACCTTCTTTCTTATCCCCTGTGTGGCCCAGAGCAGAAATGACAGTTCTTCAAGAGTCAGCCGCTCTTCAGTAAAAACCCTGTGGCTTCTGCGGTTTTCCATGGCTGATATAAGGTCCACCTTGCCAATAGACCGCCAGTTGTTCTTTTGTTTAAGATCAATGCGTTTCCTGTCAGGTGGAAAAGGCTTTTCTACAGGCGGAGGAGGAACGCCACTGTGCTGATCTGTCCGAGAAAAATCGATGGTCAGACGTACATTATCTTTAAGGTAGTATCGAAATTGTTCAATGAGTTTATTGCTCATATTCACCTGAATGGGATAAGAAAGTTCTTTATCAGATTATAGTGCATATTGTCCGGGCGGGCAATAAATTCGCACATGCAATGATAAAGCCTCAGGTCAATCGGCAAGTATACTAAGTGAGAGTGTTAAATCAGGCCAGCGATTTAATTAACGACTCTTTGATGGAAGACAGGGTTTCTTCGGTAAGGTCAAATCGTGCCCAGATTTCAGGATCCCCTTCAGGAAGGCTGTAATTGCCGCTTGATCCAAGGGCAAAATGCTGCACAAGTACATCTGCAACGTGCACAGCAGCTATAATCTCCCGGTTAGCATTGCATAAAGCGGGTTCATGGTGCCACCTTACCGCATTCACTATAAATGAGGGCAGGCTCCACCAGTCAGCAAGGTAACTACCTATCTCTTCATGTGTAGTGCCCAGCACCTCATGCTCTGCCTTAAGTAAGGTAGTTTTTTTCTCACGTGCTGTAATAATAATCTTTTTGTACTGTTCAGTTAGATATCGTGCCTCAATCAACTTTCCGATATCATGAAGCAATCCAGCGGTAAAGGCCCAGTCCTCATCCTTGGGTTCCATATACGGCAATTCACTGATAAGCAGTTTTGCAGCTATCCCGCAAGCAAGGGAATGGGTTTGAAATGCTTTGAGGTCAAAACCATCAGAACTCCCGGGGGCAACTGAACTGAATACAGACTCTGACAAGACCAGCCCATCTACTATGTCCAAACCTAAAACAAGGACCGCCCTCTTGACTGTGTCCACCTGATGCCTCTGGCCGAAGAGTGCGGAGTTTGCCCATCGCAGGAGTTCAGCAGATATTGAGGTGTCTTCTTCGATCAGGTCGGATATCTGGTCAATAGATACATTATCAATATCAGCCAGACATTTCTTTACTTTCAGGTAGGTATGCGGCATTGTCGGAAGAGAGGAGAGGGAATTGATAATCCGCTGTAATCTCTCATTTTTCTTCTGCAGTTCTTCAGCCTGTTTAAGTGCCCCCCGGATCACCTCTCTGAGTTCTTCATCTTTCCAGGGCTTTGGAAGGAGTTGCTGAGCAGACCCCTCTGCAAGCGCCTGCACTACAGCCTTGTGGTCTGCATAACCGCTAAGGAAAATACGGACAACGTGAGGGTATCGCTGTTTAACCTGCTTTAGGAACTGAATACCGTCCATAACAGGCATACGGACGTCAGATATTACAAGATCTATCTTCTCCTTCTCAAGGATTGCGAGTCCCTTTTCACCGCTGTCTGCAGAGAACATATTCCAGGGTTCATCATGCAGCAGCCGTCGTAAGGAGTTAAGGACATTCTGTTCATCATCAACAAAGAGGACAGATTGATGGTTCATTGTTAATAAAACCTCCTGAACAGTTCCTTTTAATAACTTAATCAGACTTTATAATAACACTTGGCCTTGGCTATCTCAACAGAAACCCCTATGGTATGAAACAGAAAAAGACAACCTCTGGGTTGACGACATTATAATTTTAGATCAACCCATTATTCCTGACTCTCTTTATCGAGGGCTTTCATTAGTCCTGAAAGTTTTTTCTCCAGATCATCAGGGATCTCTTTTTCTAAAATTATACTATGCTGCTGAGATGTGTGAAAAAGGCCGGCAATCTGGTTATAGGCTGTCAATCCCGTTACCTTGATTATTGCTGTAAATGAAAAAGCAACACAAAGTACCAGCAGATAACTCAGCGGTCTTATCAGCGAATACCAGCGGACAGAGAAGAAAGATTCTATCCCGTGATGGAACAGATTGTAGATAAATTTAATTACAAAAAAGACAAAGAAAAATACGAACACAGCGCCCAACGTCCCGAAAAAAAGAATTGTCAGGGCGTCCCTGGAGTCGCTCATTACGAGCCCGAAATTTTCTTTGGGTTTTACATCAATAATCATCAACTGATAAAACCAGTATCCGCATCCAGCCAGCCATACCATATAGAGAAACATGGTAACAGGTCTTTTATGCTCAAGGACCAGACGGAAGAGTCTGGAATCTGTGATCTTTGCAAGATACAGACCAATTTCAGACCTGAGTTGAGCTAACCCTGAAAAGAATTTCAACAATGCATCATATTTAGTCGGCTTTGAAATGGGCCCTTTAGTTCTCATATAATCCCCTTTTAAAAAGTATACGGCTCAAAAAGGCATAACTTTAATTAAGTACCGTAGATAATGAGGATGGAAACAAAGACCTGTAATGCTTCTTTTGGGGATAAAAAAACCTATTAATTACCAGACATGACTGACATAATAAAGTCCAAATATTTATCTGTCGCTTCGAGTGAATCAATAACAATATCAGCAGCTGTATCAAGCAGACTTTCTTTAGTATACGGCCCTGTGGCAACAGCAATGCAATAGGCACCGTGGATCTTGGCACATTGTACATCCCTGGGTGTATCTCCTATCACTATACAGTCTTCGGGTCCGAACTCAAGCCCCTTTTTAGCAAATTTGCCTATAGCTACAGGCAACAGCTTGTCCCTGTCTTCGTCATCACTGCCATAAGCTCCGTCAACAAAACAGTCATTCAGTCCAAAGGCGTTAAGCTTGATACCCGCACCCTTTTCCAGATTGCCGGTCAGCAGACCGATGACCACGTCCATTTTACGCAGTGTGGAGAGAGTTTCCCTTATTCCCGGCTTTAAGTGCCTCATGGAGTTTTGAATTTCACGCTCCAGATATTCAAGATACATGGCCTCCATTTTTCCAACATTGCCGTCCATATACGGCAGGTTGTGAGATTTCAGGCCGTCTTTCATTATCTGGGGGTCTGTTCTGCCTGCCATCGGTATATTCCTGAATGCATCTTCAATGCCAAAAAGGGCATGGAACGCCAGGTTCATAGACCTAGTCCCGGCCCCGCCCGCACTAATAAGTGTGCCATCTATGTCAAAGAGGACCAGTTTTTTACCGTTGTTACTCATTGCGATATATTATAAACAATTCCCTAAAGGATTATTTCATAAATAATGGTCAGACAGAACTACTGTAATGCTTTTCATTCAGTCCCTTTTTATCGCCAGGTAATGTCAATCATTTTGTGTAAATTCCTTTAAGGGCTTCTTACCCCATTGTTCGTTTAGGTGACTTAGCACTGCATAGACGATTCTTTCGATACT
>QZIL01000085.1 GCA_003599025.1 Nitrospiraceae bacterium
GAAGGCGGGAATCCATTTCTTTAAAGAGGTTCTGGATGCCCGCTTACTACATGCGGGCATGACAATTTATTAAATATCAATTTTGAGATAGGTTCTAGTCACTCTTCCGCCACGGGATACTATCTGCCCTGCCCGGTACTGATGCTCACCCTTACGAGAGCATTATTATCAACCTTGCGTTTATTTACAATGGCTGTAATGACGGCATCCGGAATTCCATATTCATTTATAAGAATACTCGATACCGCCCAAGCCCTGTCTTCAGCAAGACTGGTCCTTTTCTTATACGAGCCTTTTGACTCAGGATATGACTCAATCAGAATGGCTATCTGATTGTCTTTATTAAAGACATCCCTTACAGCCGAGAGCGCTGTCTTCATTTCAGCAGAAATGGCTATTTCCCCCGGTTTAAATACGAGCGGCTCTACAAACGGCCTGTTCTCCACAGAAAGTTTGACAGGCAGTCCAAGTTCATCAGCGATAAGTCTCTTTAGCAGCAGAATCTGATCATCCGACAAAGCCTCATCCCTCTTTATTATCAGGTCGATGGAGACAGCAAGTGATTTATCATTAAAACCCGTCTGAAAATCAGTAACCGGCGACGGTGATATGAGTTTTTCCACCCTGCCTATGGTCTGCTTTACCACCTTGACAACCTCTTCCCTTGAGGTCTTGAGCACCTCCCATGGTGGTTTCGGAGGGGCAATTGTTACCACGACCTGTTCCTTCAGTCCTCTCGGCTGCACCTTTATCTGGTCAAGATTCAGCTTCACCACAGTTTCGAGGGCAGCGCTTATGTCTCTTTCGATGTCCTCAATGTCGGGGTCCTTGATATATTCCACTGTATTAACAACAGCGCTTATCTCCAGGACATCGTCTTTTTCTATGTAGCTGAAGGTCTGCAGTTTCGATTCTTTCTCCCTGTCGAGTTCCTGCTTCAGCAGCACGGATATTTGTTTATGTGTTCCTATTTCCGAGATAGATTTATGAAGTGTATATATAAGCGGGATGGAAATAATAAAGAGCACGACTGCAAGAAGAATGACTCTCTTTTTTAAATAAGCAACGTCCGCTTCCGTGATCATGCTCGGTTTGAAGCCGTAAAAGTAAAAAACTGCGCAGGTGGCGATGATGATGGCTACAAAGTTCGTGAAGAAGAGGAGAAATCCTCCAAATGCAATGCTCAGGCTTCCGATGCCGAAACCGAACCCGGTAACACTTAAAGGCGGTATAACAGCTGTTGCTATGGCAACACCCGGAACAATGGTAAGATAATTCTTCTTTGTGCAGATGGCCACAGCGCCAGCTGTCCCTGACAGAAAGGCGATGGCAAGGTCATAAATGTTTGGCTTTGTACGCGACGCAATTTCACTTGTAATTTCCTGCAAAGGCGACACAACTGAAGCAAGCGCCGCGACCACGATTGTCAGCACAACACTCATTGTTATTTTCCTTACAGCCTTTTGCAGAACTACTTCCTCCCCAGTAATAAAGGCGAATCCAAAGCTTAGTATGGGGCCCATAAGTGGGGATATAAGCATGGCGCCGATTATGACAGGTGCACTGTTGTTAATCAGGCCGCTCAGAGCTATAAGGTTTGCAAGCGTAAGAGTCACAAAGTAACCTGCGGTGACCGCAACTTCGGAGTATATGTCCTTGATAACAGCGGCGTGGTTTATCTCGGCCACTCTGCTCTGGACCCACTTGCGGACCAGGACAATTATCTTCTTGATTACAACGTCATTCATGAGAATCTTCCTTTAGAACTTTCTACCTGCTATAGCATACCGTAATACTATTATAGATCCCTTATTTTTACAACAGAAAAGATAGGTGATAAGCAAGATTCAATCTAACAGAACAATCTGCAGGTCCATGACATTCGTCCCCGTCGGACCTGTGATGATAAGGCCATCGGCTTTTTTGAAGAAATTGTATGAATCATTGTTGTTCAAATATTCGAAAGGGTCCAGACCCGCGGCCCTCGCCTTCCGTATTGTCTCCCCATTTACAATCGCACCCGCCGCATCCGTCGGGCCGTCTGTACCGTCTGTGCCTGCGGAAAGGAAGGTTATGCCGTCAACCCCGTCTATTTCAAGGGCAAACGCAAGGGCCATTTCTGTATTTCTCCCGCCCAGACCATTGCCTTTGACTGTAACGGTTGTCTCCCCGCCGGCTATCAGGCATGACGGTCTCCTGCCTTTTTGCACTTCCTCGCCTCCGCGCCGCCGCGATTTTTCCGCCAGCCACTTTGCAACCTCTCTCGCCTCGCCTGTCAAACCAGCAGAAATTATCTCCGTGTCATACCCCGTTTCCTCAGCCTTCTGCCTCGCAGCATCCAGAGCTATTCTGTTGCTGCCGATAATAATGTTTTCTGTCTTTCTGAATATGACATTGCCCTCTTTGGGAGTGTCAGGTAGCAGTCCCGCAGCACCCTGACTCAGGACATCCATAATAGTTCTCGGGACTTTATCATGCAGCCCGTATTTTCTGATAACATCCAATGCATCATTATAAGTTGCAGAGTCCGGCGACGTGGGACCTGAGGCAATGACATCGAGATTGTCGCCTATAACATCTGAGAGTATCAGGGAAATTACTTTTGCCGGATAAGCTATCTCCGCTAGCCTGCCGCCCTTGACCTTTGAGATGTGCTTTCTTACACAGTTAAGATCATTGATACCGGCCCCGGCCTTTAGAAGGAGCTGCGTGATCTCCTGTTTTTCATTCAGTGTGATCCCGTCATAAGGAGAAACAAGAAGCGCAGACCCCCCGCCAGAGACAAGGCACATCACAAGGGTATGTTCATCAGCGCCTCTGAGCATGGTAATCAGTTCGTCTGTGCCTCTTACCCCGTTTTCATCCGGAACAGGGTGTGCAGCTTCATATATTTTTATCTTTGAATCTGTGTTCTGTGTTCTGTGCTCTGGGCTCTTTTTCTCATAGTGTCCATATTTTGTAATCACAATCCCGGCATCAATGATATCTCCAATACTGTCTTCAAGCGCCTTTAACATGGGACAGGCGGCCTTGCCAAATCCTGTAACGAGCAGCCTTCTGAAATTACCGTCCCTGAAGACCTCTCTGGTCCTTTCCGTATGAAGACTTACCGCCTTGTAAGGGTCAACTGCCTGCAGCCCTGCGTTGAATATTTCAGCAGCGGACTCTCTGTGATCATTTGGTCTCATGAGGTAATTATACATGATTAACAATGTTTGACAACCCGGCAGCAATGTGCTATTTAAATTATATATAAACCTTAATGGAGGATTCATATGGACGATTATACCGAAGAGAAAAGGATAGCAGGGGCATTTATTATTGGAGGACTTATAGGCGCCGGCATATCTCTGCTTTATGCACCTCAATCCGGCAAAAGGACAAGGAGAGACATATCGAGGTTTGCCAGGCATGTCTCGCATGAGGCCATTGATACAATCGAAGATGCGGCTGATGCCCTGCAGGACATGGTTGATGCGGTAAGCGACAGGATGTCTGACATTACCATCTCCAAAAAAGAGATTACAGAAGGGGCAAAGAAGAAGATCGTCAGGACCCTCGAAAATGTGGAGAAGGCCGTCCAGAAGCAAAAAGAGAGGTTTCTGTGAAATAACGATAAATGTGTCCTGATATCAGACGATACCCTTTTTCCGTGTCTTTTGTTCATACATGGCTTTATCAGCACGGGCTATTAATTCATCAAGGGAGCATGGCTTTTGAGAGTCCCATGCTACGATGCCTGAGCTAAAGGAGAGCGCACTGCCTCTCTTGTTTCCTGTATTGTACATGTTGATATTCCGTTGCAGATGTGCGCTGATTATGTCGGGTGAACTGCCGGTAAAGTCAACAAGAAAGGCCGCAAACTCATCACCACCCATCCGGGCGATTATATCTGACTTCCTGTAGGTGTTCCGGAGTATCTGTGCAGCGTCGATTATCGCCTGATCTCCTGCCTTATGTCCCTGGCTGTCATTTATCTCTTTGAGATTGTCCAGATCAGCATAGACGAGAAAGGCCCCCTTTTTTGTCCTTTCTGCTATCTTCATCTGCTGTTCAGCCAGCATAAAGAACCCCCGCCTGTTGGAAAGGCCGGTCAGCTCATCAGTGATGGTCATGGCCTTCAAATGTTCCTCACTTTCCCTGAGCGCCTGCTCGGCCCTCTGACGCATAACGATGTCACTGCTGGCCTTTTTATACAGGAACCCTACAGAAATGGAGATAATTACTGCGAGCGAAATGAGGACGTATCCCGTGCTTTTGAACAGCGGCTTGTTGATATGCGCTGAGACCGCCTTATGATCATGCAGGTAGACCACGTTCCATCCGGGATAATTCTTCAGTTCTTTCAGATGGATGCGGTATTCGTTCCCTGAGGTATCAACTGCAGAGTGGCTGTCTTTTTTCTCGATACCGGTCCACGTCCAGGGTCCGTTACCGAACTGCATAGTCTCTTTGATACTGGAAAGCTCATCATCGGACGGCTTCCAAAGCACATGGAAGAGCCAGTCCCTGCGGCTTGAAACAAATATAACGCCATGAGGATCTGCGAGAGACATTGTGCCTTCAAATTCCCTCATGAATTCCTTCTCTATAGAGTCAATTGGTGCCTTGATCACAGCAACTCCGGACGGAACGGTTGAAGAGCTGCCGTATATCGGGTGTCCGAAATAGACTCCCCTTTCCCCGGATGTAACTCCTAGCGCCATATAAATGGAAGAATTGCCGTTCATCGCTTCCTGGAAATACGGCCTGAAGGCGTAATCCTTACCGACAAAACTGGCCGGTTCATTCCTGTTGGAGGACGCCACGGTAATGCCATGCGAGTCCATAAGGTAGCATACGCTCGCCTCAAATGAATTCCTGAAATGGTCAAGAAGGACGTTCGCTTTTGTCATGAATAACGGACTCCGCTGAAGCAGCGCCTGCTCCAGTTCGGGAAGTCCCGCGAGCGCCATTGCCGATTTCTGATGTTCCGCAAGGCGTGAATCTATACGGCCTGCCTGACGGGCAGTGATGCCATCAGCATCTTTATGCGCGTATTCGAGTTCAGATTCAAGGAGGGAAAAATAATAGAAGGCCCCTCCTGCCAGGGCAGAGAGCAGGGCGATCAATGCCATAATTATGAGGATGCTGCGGAGTTTCATCGTATCTGGACCCTCTCTATACCGTTTATCTTATCATACGTAGAGGGGGAATTGACTCTCTGTTAAAGGGTGCCGGGCCGTTGTCTGCTTGATGCGGAGACATAATGGTCCACTCACAATTTTTCTTGACCATAGAGCATTTTGCCTTTATACTGTTCGTAAACCAGCAATCATTCCCCTGCTAATTAACGTATTTTTCAGGAGGTGCAGAATGTCAGACTTTTATCAAACCGGGGTAGTACCGACTTTCCACAGATTGGGCCGGCTTAATCTCGAAAAAATCGAATCAGAGCTTACCTGGCATGCACAGGACAGACCGGTCGCGCTCGTGCTCCCCTCTCTTTTCAGTGAACTCGAAGGAGAGGCGCTCAAGGGGATCGTCAGGGAACTTAAGGCCGTAAAGTATGTCCGTGAGATTGTAGTGGCCCTCGGGCCTGCTTCTGAGGAGGAATTCGCTTATGCAAGGAAGTTTTTCTCCGAACTCCCCCAGAAGACGTCGCTCATCTGGAACAGCGGCGATAATATGAGCTCAATTTACAAAGCGATAGAAGAAGCAGGTCTGCCCACAGGTGAACCGGGCAAAGGCCGGTCAGCATGGATGGCTTACGGATATGTTCTCTCACAGCACGACTTTCATGTCATAGCACTTCATGACTGCGATATTGTCACTTATTCCAGAGACCTGCTTGCCCGGCTCTGTTATCCGGTCACAAACCCCAGCCTCGATTATGATTTCTGCAAGGGATATTACAGCAGGGTGTCTGACAGGCTGCACGGACGCGCCACGAGGCTTCTCGTCACTCCTCTGATACGGTCAATCCACAAGATCGTGGGCTACCATCCGCTCCTCGCTTTCTTTGACAGTTTCCGCTACCCGCTTGCAGGAGAGTTCTCGATGGATGTGGACATGGCAAGAATTAACCGGATACCCGGAGACTGGGGACTAGAGGTCGGGGTCCTCGCCGAGGTCTACCGCAACACCTCGCTGAGAAGGGTATGCCAGGTTGATATTGCGGAGAATTACGAACACAAGCACCAGATACTGTCTGCTGAAGATGCTACAAAGGGACTGCACAAAATGTGCGTGGACATAAGCAAATCCATCTTCAGGACCCTCGCCTCTGAAGGGATCGTATTTTCAACCGGGTTTTTCAAGACACTCGTGGCGACTTATGGAAGGACCGCCCAGGACATGCTGAAAAGATATGAAGACGATGCAGCAATCAACGGGCTGTTCTTTGACAGGCATGAGGAGAGCCTCGCAGTAGACACATTCACCCACGGGATCAGGAAGGCCGCGGAAATAATCACTGAAGACCCTCTCGGCATTCCGCTCATCGCAAGCTGGGACAGGGTGACATCGGCAATACCCGATATACTCAGCAGGATAAGAAATGCAGTTGAAGAGGACAACAAGTGATATCTGTTGTCCTTGTCTTCATCATCATAGCGGTTATAGCTGTGTTCTCGGTGCAGAATGCGGACCCTGTAGCCATCACTTTTCTCTTCTGGAGTTTTGAGGCCTCTCTTGCCATAGTAATATTTCTGTCGGTGCTGAGCGGTGTTTTGATAGCTGTAATCATGTCACTGCCGGGCAGGTTCAGGAGGATGTCGGAATCAAGAGCATCGCGCAAAGCCGGCAATGAAGGGCAGGGACATGAGTAATCTCTTTACTGAAAAGGCGCCTTCAGGACAATCCGGATTTTACAGCTGCCCTATTCTGCGTCGACCATGAAATCCAGAAGAAGGACTCTTCCCCTGTGCTTCACCTCGCTGAAGATACGGTACGTGCCTTTTACCGGGAATACCACCTTTGCCTCAATAACAGGACCAAGCCCGCTGTCAGATGTGCCGTGGATATGGCCGACAGGCTGACGGACTGTATGAGCACCCGGAGAAGAACCGTGTGCGTGAATAAAATTGCCCAGATCAGTCAGAACAACCGCAATATGCATAGGCGCCGCGAGATATGTTTCGAGGTCTGTGACCGGCCTGCCGTTTTCTTTTATCTCATAACGGAGCACAGTTTCCTTTTTCGCAGTGATCTGCTCCGGAGCAGAAGAAAAAGTCACGTCATAGTCCCCGAACTTCTTTTCTTTTGAAAGGTCCTTCCGTGGTGCCCCCATCACATTATCCCCGGAAGCTTCAACCATGAACTGATTTGATATATGCGTGCCGTCTACAGCAGTGTCCGCTGCAACCAGATACCGTCCTGCTTTGGGAAAATCATAGCGGACACCAAATTGCGCTGACCTGACCATCTCTTTTGTGACGAGTCCGAAATCCTCAGGATGGACATGCGCAAACAGACTCAGGTCCTCACTGATTATTATCACGTGAAGTATCCTGTCGTGAGAAACAGAGACCCCTCTTGCCGGTCTCCCTTCCCCGTCTTTTACAGAAAACCGGAGCGTTGCAGCCTCACCAGCCCGGAGATTCACGGGCTTTGATGTCATTGATATACTGATCCCGCTGCCTGCCGGGGAATGAGCTTTGACAGAATGAGCATCGTGCAGATGTTCGCCATGACCTCTCTCATCAGCGTATGGACCACTTATGAATATAAACAGGAGCACGTTAAGGATTAAAAAAAATTTCACCATTGTCGTTGTAAATACACTCTTCATCTTTACCTCCTGAATATTACTAGAACCTATCTCAAAATTGATTTTTATGATAAATACACAAGCTGTCATTCCCCGACTTGATCGGGGAATCCAGTCTTTGCAAGGTCTTCTGGATGCCCGCTTACTGACTGCGGGCATGACGAATACAAAACATTTAATATTGAGATAAGTTCTAATAAGAGATTACCATGTTTCATATGAATATCATACCCGATATAAATGAATATGTCCGAAAAACAACAGGTTCGGGTTGCATTATACAGTCTGTATGTGCTAAAAAAAACAATGCGGTTTCGTAAAAGACATGGCCTCACCATGCTGTTTTCAATTTATTTCCTGCTCTATGTCCTGTCTCCTTTCTGTTTCACAAAAGCGAGCCTGTCTGACAGCAGTGAAAACGCTTATCAGTTAAAAGAAATACGCGTTGTATGGGAACTGTTCCTTTCAGGGACTGATAAACAGAAAGATGCAGAAGACAGCGGGCACAGTGTTCAGCTCCTTATCAAAAAGGCGCGCGCACTGGTAAATAAAAACAGCCCTGCCAAATTCAATCCGTCAGACTCTGCTGAATTGATATTTAATTTAATCGATTTCTCTCCTAAATACTTCGCGAGTGTTCCAGGACATGTTAAACATGAATACCGGACCGGTTTTTATCTCTCGCTCTCAGGCCTCTCACCTCCGTCCTTTTCCTGATTATAATACGCTGCGTTCACACATTATTTTGTGAATGCATATTTTCTCTTAAGTTGTATTTGCAGAGCTATTAAATAATTATCTCAGGAGGCGTTAATGAAGAAAACAGTGGTTTTTATTTCCCTGCTTGCAGGAGTACTGTTATTTGCCGCATGTTCGCAGAAGAAAATAACACAGGCTGAGCAGCCTCAGCCTGCTGCGCAACAGCGGGAAGCTGTCATATCAAAAACTGATGAGGCTGTGACTGCTGACGTTCAACAGCAGACTCCGGCATCCAGTTCAACAACAACAGATGTTTCTGCACTGGCTGAGCAGGACAGGGCATTTAAAGTCAGGGATGTCCATTTTGATTATGACAGATATGATATCAGGCCTGAAGAGAGGGCGGTCCTCGAGAGTACAGCATCATGGCTTCTGAAAAACAGGGACTCCGCAGTCTCTATTGAAGGACACTGCGATGAGAGAGGGACAAATGAATACAACCTCGCCCTCGGCGACAGAAGGGCCAATTCAGTAAGGAAGTTTCTGACTGCATCAGGAATCAGCATCAGCCGGATAAAAACGATCAGTTACGGTGAGGAAAAACCAGAGTGCCTTGAGCAGAATGATGCGTGCTGGGAACAAAACCGGAGGGCGCATTTTGTCCTTAATTAAACAGGACAACTCTTCTTTGAAAAAGGAGGACCCATGTTAAAAAAGACACTTCTTGCAGTCACTGCGCTTTTTGCTCTTGCCTTTGTTGTGCTGAACATGGATGTTCGTCCCGGCAGAGAAACCTCGCATTCCGACACAGTGGTGCAGCCGGAGCAACGTGAAATCTGCGGTACAATTACAAGGGGCGAGACCTTTTTCGATATCTTCAGGCGTCACAGACTGGAGATCGGAGAGCTCTTTAAATTAAAGGAGGCCTCTGCCGGGGTCCACCCTCTCAGGGACCTGAGACCCGGGCAACCCTATAAAATCGTCCTGGACGATGACGAGAGCATTGACTCGCTATCCTACTGGATAGATGAGGATTCCATACTTAACGTCACACGGAAAGACACAGGTTTTTATGCTGAAAAAGAAGTGATACAATATGAAAAAAGGACTATGCATGTCAGCGGCATCATACAGGACAGCCTTATTGCATCCATGGGTGAAGACAGCATGAAACATACACTGGCACTCGACCTTTCAGACATCTTTGCATGGGACATAGACTTTAACACAGACCTGAGAAACGGGGATGTGTTCAGGATCGTGGTTGAAGGTGACTATCTGGACGGCGAGTTCAGAAAATACGGCAATATCCTTTCAGCGGAATTCGTCAATTCCGGAGAAACCTACAAAGCCTACAGATATGAGCATGACGGCACAGCAGGTTATTATGATGAAAAAGGCAGGTCTGTCAGAAAGGCCTTTCTCAGGGCCCCCCTGAACTTCAGGAGGATCAGCTCCGGTTTTTCCCGCTCGCGCCTTCATCCCATACTGAAGACCTACCGTCCCCATCACGGCATTGATTATGCGGCTCCAATGTGGACCCCTGTCTCTGCCATCGGAGAGGGGACCATTGTATTTGCCGGCTATAAGAAGGGATACGGAAAAGTTGTCGAGATCAGGCACCCCAATGGCTACAGGACGCTCTATGGCCATCTGTCAAAGTTCGGCAGCGGTACTAAAAACAGGGCAAAAGTCAGGCAGGGCGAGGTCATCGGATATGTCGGCTCTTCAGGTATGTCGACCGGGCCTCACCTGCATTTTGAGATGAGAATAAACAACCAGCCGGTAAATCCGCTGAGGGTAAAGGGAACGAGGAGTGAATCGATACCCCGCAGTTTAATGGCTGATTTCAGGAAATTCAGGAAAAGCATGGACGTGCAGCTCGCTGCTGCTGTCCTTCCGGTCTTTGCTTCCAGTGATAATAATGTCCCGGAGAAGGCCGGGCATAACAGGCTGTAAGAAAACCGTGTACAATAGTGTTTAAGGAGGGACTGATGTCCTTGCAGGTATTAAACAAGATGTTCGTTCCAATGTTAATTGCCCTTGGCTCAACCGGTGTCTTAATGGCTGTGAGAGGCCTCGGGTTCAGGATCCTCCATAAATGGGCGGACGGGACCGACACAAAAATAGACGATATAACCATAAAGGCACTGAGGTTCCCGTCAATATTCTGGTGCTTAGCCATCGGTCTCTATATAGGCATCGCGGTCTCGGACCTTCCCGATAAATATGTCCTTTACATAAGCAAGCTCATCCATATCATCGTGATTTTTTCGATCACGATTGCGGCCGCCAATCTTGCAGGCAAAATCTTCACCGATTACATTCAGAAGGCCAACCTTCCCATTCCTACAACAGGGCTCGCTTACGGGATATTAAAAGGCACTATCCTGGTGCTCGGATTTTTGATAATCCTTTCTGTACTCGGCATCTCAATCACTCCTTTAATTACAGCCCTTGGAATTGGCGGTCTTGCAGTTGCGCTTGCGCTTCAGGACACTCTGGCAAACCTCTTTGCCGGCATCCACATACTTGTGGAAAAAGCGATCAGGGTCGGGGACTTCATAAAGCTCGAAAGCGGGCAGGAAGGCTATGTTGATGACATTACGTGGAGGACCACGAGGATAAGGATGCTGCCCAACAATATAGTTGTTATTCCAAACAGCAAGCTTTCCCAGAGCATTGTAACAAACTATTATCTTCCTGAAAGAAGAATGTCCTTGTTAATACCTGTAGGAGTAAGTTATTCCTCAGACCCTGAACAGGTCGAAAGGATCCTTATAGAAGAGGCAAAAGGCGCAGTAGGCCAGATCCCCGGACTGCTTGGTGATCCTGAGCCCTTTGTAAGGTTCATTCCGGGGTTCGGGGACAGCTCGCTTGATTTCACTCTTATCTGCCAGGTAAAGGAATTTGTGGACCAGTACCTTGCGCAGCATGAATTGAGAAAGAGGATATTCAGGAGATTCAGGCAGGAGGGTATCGATATACCCTTCCCGCACAGGACTGTATATGTCCGGAAGGAGAAGGATTGGGAGAAGCAGTAAAGTCTTTTGAGTTCAAACAGTGTGTAAGCATCCTCAAATCCACCGGGAAAAAGGCCTCGAGCCTGCGTGAACTCCGGGACGTATTGTCAGCAATTAGTGAAGATTCCATATTCCACCATACATATCAGTACTTTCTGAAGGGCCACATCCTTGAATACACAAACGACTTTGCGCACTGGGCCGGTGAAAGCCTTGAAGAAAGGGCACTGTCAGAACACCTTTCAAGTATAGACCCTTATGATTTCAGCAGCATAGCTGAATTAAGAAAAAGGCTTCTCAAGGCGATAGATGATTATCTGGACATGTTCCCTGAGCCGAGGGGGGCGATGGCAGGCGATGAATTTTATTTCAACCAGACCATGACACTCACATTCCCGGCCGGGGTACGGGTGCGGAACCTTGCAGAATTTCTTATAGCAATTAAATATATCGATGCCGGATGCATCTATTATCATTTCTATGAAGCAAGGGTCAGGCTCGGCAGCGGGGTGGATGACTTTTCCGCCTGGATACAGAATGTACTGCTGAAAAAGGAGATTGCGGACAGGGTACGGACAATAGACCCGTTCATGCACAGTGTCGAGGGGATAAGGGAACACATAATCGAAGTTGTTGAAGAGGCAGTCAAGAAGGACATGGAGGTCATCGGGAAATGATATCACAGTATTCAGGCATATCACCTACAGGCGACCTGCTGCTCCTTCAGAAACTCGGGGCCAAACTGAGGAAGAAATCCTTCCTTCACGTAAATTCCACAAAGGCAGGAGGGGGCGTCGCGGAGATACTCCAGAGGATGATCCCGATACTGAACGGACTGGGGATCAATACAAGGTGGGAGATAATAGAAGGTGACGACAGGTTCTTTGACATAACAAAAAAAATCCACAACGCTATGCAGGGCAACCCGGAGAAATTCACAAAAGACATGTGGGACCATCATTATGAAATAAACAGGATGAATGCCGCAAAACTCGACCTCGATGCCAATGCCGTCCTTATCCACGACCCCCAGCCAGCCCCGCTCATTAAATTCAGGAAAAAAGGGAAATGGATCTGGCGGTGCCATATAGATGTGTCTAATCCTGTGAAGGAAGTCTGTGATCACCTCATGCGTTACTGTTCAAAATACCAGGCCGCGGTATTTTCGGTTGCAAGGTTTGCAAGGGCCATGGCGATAGACGAATTCATCATCCCCCCGTCCATAGACCCGCTGAGCGACAAGAACAGAGACCTGACTGCTGAAGAAATAAACGAGACCATGGACAGGCTGAAAATTCCGCAGGACAGGCCCATCATACTGCAGGTTTCAAGGTTCGACAGGTTCAAAGACCCGGTGGGTGTTATCGAGGCCTATAAAACAGTAAGGAAATACAACGACTGCATACTGGTGCTTGCCGGTAGCCCTGCTACCGACGACCCTGAGGGGGAAATAGTATTAAATGAGGTGAGAGAGTATGCTGCTGATGATCCCGACATCCATATTCTTCTTCTGCCTCCTTTCAGTGACCGGGACATAAATGCAATGCAGCGCGCAGCCACAGTAATCCTGCAGAAATCCCTGAAGGAAGGGTTCGGACTGACCGTGTCCGAGGCCATGTGGAAGGCCAAGCCTGTTATCGGTGGCGCAGTTGGCGGCATCCCGCTCCAGATTGTTCACGGGGCAACAGGGTTTCTCGTGCATTCGGTCGAGGGCGCTGCATTCAGGATAAGGCAGTTCCTGAACAACCCGGAAATGGCATGGCGCATGGGGGAAAAAGGCAGAGAGTATGTCAGGAAAAATTTCCTGATAACAAGGCAGACAAGGGATTATCTGTCTATCTGGTATTCGCTTGAGAACAAGGGCAGGAATATCCTGGAGTTGTGACCCGGGCATGCCGACCTGTGATCTGTCCTGAAAGATCATGCATGATGTAACAGGCAATTTATAATCAGCTGTGGTATGTTCATATGGTTCAGTTCACCCTGATTGAGAGAACAGGTGCAGGGTCAGGATGAACCTGATAATGCATTACTCGGGTTAAACGATGAGGAAAAAATTCATAGAAGAATCCGTTCTGTTTTTCAGTGTAATCAAATGGCTCTTCCTTGCGTCCTGCGCAGGGGCAATAGTCGGACTTTCGACCACAGCCTTCCTTAAGGCACTTGACTATTCCGTTGAAGAGGCAACGGGATATAACTACTACTTCCTGCTCCTGCCAGTTGCCTTTTTGTTAAGCACCCTGATAATCAAATATCTCGCACCAGGGGCAAAAGGCCACGGCACTGAAAAGGTCATTGAAGCAGTGCACAAGCACTCCGGCAGGATAAAGCTCCTGGTCGTACCTGTCAAGCTCATTGCAACGGTCATAACTATAGCATCGGGAGGGTCTGCAGGAAAGGAGGGACCGTGTGCACAGATTGGAGCAGGCCTGTCGTCGGCGTTCGCTGACCTGTTCAGATTTGGTGACAGGGACCGCAAGAAACTGGTCATATGCGGAATCAGCGCGGGATTTTCAACTGTATTCGGCACCCCGATTGCAGGCGCCATCTTCGGGGTGGAGGTGCTTTTTGTGGGCGGTCTGCTTTATGAAGTCCTTCTCCCATCTTTTGTTGCGGGCATAGTAGGCTATCAGGTGTCCTCAGCCCTCGGGGTAACTTATTTCCACGGGCCGCTGAACTTCATCCCTGACTTTACCAGCGTCTATTTCATAAGGGTCTGCATGAGCGGAATATTTTTCGGGATATGTTCTCTCCTATTAATTGAAGTACTGCGTTTCTTTGAATGGCTGTCCGACAAGATAAAGCTGAGTGATATTTACAAGGCCCTTCTGGGAGGATCAGTCCTTGCAGTACTGGCATTTATTTTCTCAACACGCTATCTCGGGCTCGGACTTGATACCATTGAGACAGCATTGAGCGGGGACAAAGTCCCCCTGCATGCCTTTCTGATGAAAATGGTGTTTACCTCCATCACTCTCGCCTTCGGGGGAAGCGGGGGTATAATAACTCCGATGTTCTTCGTAGGTGCAACCTCGGGCAGTGCGTTTGCCGATATCTTCGGGTTAAGCAGAAATGTCTTTGCT
>QZIL01000095.1 GCA_003599025.1 Nitrospiraceae bacterium
TTCCGATACGAAAGTCTGTGACAATATCTATTGCCATAGCGACGGTACAACGGTCAATCCTGAGGTGAGGCCATTTGCATGGACAGAAGGACATGCCAAATGCAACACCTGCCATGGGCATCCGAATGACAGCTGTTCCACTTGTCACAATGACGGTAGAACGTCTTGGGCTGTGAGCGAGGAATGGAAATCCGCGATGCCCATGTATGACAACAGCGGGGCAGGGACCGAGAAAGCCAACACTCATGCGCGTCATCTGATGACGGATTTCCCCTGTGACAACTGCCATGCCCTCACTATTACAGCCCAGAGCTGTGATACAGCCGGGTGTCACACCGGAACCGGTGCAATGGACGAAACCAACCATATCAATGCTGCATACCATGTCAATAAAATCAAGGACGTGTCATTTAAAAACGGCGGAACATACAATCAGGTTAACAAAACCTGTACAACCACTTCTTGTCATACGGGCGCGGATCCGCAGTGGGGAGACTCAGTGGATGATTTAGTACTTTGCATGTCCTGTCACGGGACAACGGAGAGCGATGTGGATGACTTTGCCAAGTTCAACGGGACCCGGGCAAAAATCAATATGACTGAATGGACAACTACGGGACACGGGAGGCCACTGGCTTCCGGTAATTACACATCGGGCAATCCGCCTGCGAATTTCCCGGGCAATCCCTGCTGGTACTGCCATGACAATAATGTATTGCATAACGATGCTACAAATCCCTTCAGGCTCCAGAAGCACCAGCAGTTTGAAGGGCGGTTTGAGAAGGAGTGTGTCTACTGTCATATGGAAGGCCTTAACGTGGAGTGCCTTGAATGTCATGATTCAGTTGAGTCTATTGCCCCGCAGCTGACAGTCCTGCGTGTTACCTATCCGGGGACTCCTCATCTGGCGACTGATGACTGTATATCCTGCCATGACACGGATGATGGATATTTCTATGCTACGGGGACGACCGGCTGTAATTCTGCGCAATGCCATGATGCATCTGAAGGATATGAGGATGAACCGGGGTCTGGTCATCAGAAGCGTCATAACACTGGTGCGGGACTTTGGACATCTGCGGCAAAAACGGACGTCAGGAACCAGTATGTGATGATGGGTGTATGCCTGGTCTGTCATGACGATGACAGCAATAACAGGTGCAATTCATGCCACACAGGTCCGCAATATCAGCTCGGTTATGATCCCGGGACCGGACATATAACTGCAACATCAAAGGCAACTTCCACGCATTTCGGGTACAAGCACTATGCTGCTTATGAGAACAACGGCGTGTGGAAGGGTGGCAAGTTCTGCTGGGACTGCCATGATCCGCATGGAGACACAAACATATATATGATACAGAACAAGGTGGCGACCGAAACGGACGGCGCCTATGGAATACCGGTCACACGGCGTGATGTTGTCTTCACCAGGAAACAGTCGGGGCTTGACTATGCAAAGACATCTGCACCGTATAACGGGATATGCAACGTCTGTCATGAGGAGGCCGGCCAGCATTACAGGTTTGACTATGGAGACGGGCACAACGGCGGCAGGGTCTGTACAAACTGCCATGAGCACCGGTTCAGCGACAGCCATGCGTCGGGCAAGCCCTGCAATGCATGTCATAAGGACAAGCCCATCCCGAGGCACACAGGATTTGGTCTGCCGAGAGACTGCACAAAGTGCCACGAAGGTGTGATCAATAACCGTGTAGACATTATGGGACAGCTCAGGTCTAATTCACATCATATACAGGGTGTTGAAGTGACGAACAGGCACTGTTATGCCTGTCACTGGGAAGCAACAGATGTAGGTCTTGTCGATGTTGACCATCACGCGGGATATAACTACAAGGTAACTCCACCTGCGACGACTAAAAACGCTGCAGTTGACCTTGTTATCTGGGAGCCTGGGGTCAGGCCATCAAAGTATATCACAACGGCAAGTGTGGTCAAACACAACGGTAGAAAATATACGAGTATTCTCAGCAATACCTCATCCGCTTCCAGTGAGCCGGGCGCAGGTGCTGAATGGGAGACCTACTGGCGTGATGACGGAGCAGCAGCAGGGACAGAAGACGACTGGGTGCTGTCAACTGTCTACGAAGCACAGACGGCGGTCACCTTTACCGCAAACAAGGTGGGTACGGTTGATGAAAGGGCAGAAGTAGCCAACGTGACAGACCACTGCCTCGGCTGCCACAGCTCCAAGAACGATGAGTATCAGCCATTCAATATTGTTGACCCGGACAATGGCGACTGTAAGACACCGAACCAGTACGCATGGGACAGGACGAGCATCGGCGCCCGCTATTCTCAGACCAGCACAACAAAATGGGGTAAATATAGCGGGACAGCAAATGCGTCTAAGAGGGACCTTACAAAGGCTTTTTCAGCGCACGGCAATGCAGTGGCGAATCAGGGGGGCTTTGACGTGACAAACGGCCTTGACAGTACAATTACGAGTACGCGGCAAGGCACCCAGAATGTACAGTGCTTCGACTGCCACAGCTCCCACGGATCAAAGACAACGGGGACAACATCAAGCTATAAGACATTCAACAATACATATAACGGGGCGAACCTGAAAGAGACACAGGCAGGCAAGGGCGGCTATACGATGACTTACAAGGCCGCTGCGAATACAACCGGAGTTAATCCCTACAATGCAGGCGCTGCTCAGTGCTTCGACTGCCACGAAACCCAGACAGCAGGATCAAAGCCGTGGGGTTATCAGTCTACATACGGGGCAAGTCAGCCAATTATAGGCTATAAGGATTCATCACGCTTTGGCGGGGGCACAAGCGCTTCAAAGGCACGTTTCAGTTACCGCTCAGGCAGAACAACGGTGGGTGGTCATTTAAAGGCATCATCAGCCCTGAAGGGTCTGGACGGTACCCCGGGGACCGGTGATGAGGCCGAAGGAACAATCAATGGTCTTTGCACTCCCTGCCATGATCCGCACGGGGTAAGCCCGAGCCTTGGAGACAACCAGCAGTATGCAGTGCCATTGTTGAAAGGCACGTGGCTGACATCACCGTACAAGGAAGACGCCCCTAATACGCAGGCGACGGGATCAGGAAGCGGAAACAAACCCGGCTGGTGGACGGACAGGAATACGTTTGCAGGTTCAAGGATAAATGAGGATGATACTCAGTTTGCGGGACTCTGCCTGAGGTGTCATCCGAAAGAAAACCTTACCGACGGGACAGACAGGAATACGGCCTTCAAGACCATGGATAGGGTACACGAATCTGTAAAAGGATGGGGAACGAACGGCGAGCATTCCTATCCGTGCTCGAAGTGCCATCAGCCGCATAGTGCCGGTCTGCCGAGACTGCTTCAGGCCAATTGTATGGACTCAAAACACAGAGGACAGGTGGAGACCGGCGGAGTAAAAAGCAACGGGAGCAGGTGTGATGGAAAATGGTGGGGATTTCCGAAGGGAAATTCTCAGAACTTCATTAATTGCCACAGGACGACATTCGGTCAGCCTGATGAGAAGTGGAATAATGTGTCGCAGTGGTGATGATTAATTGTGAATTATGAAAACTAATAATTTAACATTCAACATTCAACATTCGGCATTTATATCGTTGATGATCATGGCGATGATCGTGTGCTTTTCTGGGTCAGCATTTGCCTCTACCGGTGACGTGACCTGGGAGTATGGTGATACGCCTCAGGCAGGCAAGCAGGAGGCAGCTGCTATGGCGGTGGACTCTGCCGGCAATACGATCATCGTCGGAGCCTCGGACCAGTCAGGGACAGACAACTACTATACAGTCAAGATACTGGCTGATGGTTCCGGGGCATCATGGAACAAAACATTCGATAAAAACAGTGGAGATGATCATGCCACGGCAGTCGTCGTTGATACCGAGGACAATGTCATAGTCACAGGATATGTCTGGAGCGGCTCAAGTTATGATTTTCATACCATCAAGTACAGCAGTGCAGACGGGACAGTGCTGTGGGAGCATACGTTCAATGCGGAAATGAACGGAAATGATCTTGCAACTGCAGTCGCGGTCGACAGTGTCAACAACGTATATGTGGCCGGATATTCACAGGGTGCCTCTGGTGCTGACGACTACATGATAGTCAAATACGGAAAAGACGGGCCGAACCCGGATGGTACTCCAGTGTGGACAAAAAACTATAATGGTCCGGCGAACAGCCATGACAGGATTACATCAATATCAGCGGGTCCTGACGGAATAGCAGTAACAGGCGAATCACGAAATGCCTCTGACTTTGACATCTTGACGGCCAAATACGGATTTGACAGCAGTTTTGTGTGGGAAAAAAGGAAGTCCGTATCCGGCGATGACAAGGGTATTGCGGTGCGGATGGATTCATCCGGAAATGTAATAATGACCGGCTTGACCCACAACGGCACAAACAAAGACCTTTACATTGTAAAGTACGACGGCGCGAATGGTACGGAAACATGGCAGCACACGTACAACAACGGATCAAATGAAGAGCCGGCTGACCTTCATCTGGATGCTTCCGGGAATGTGTATGTCACGGGATACCGCTTTGTGGCCGGCAGTGCAAATGACATCTATACCCTCATGTTCAGCAGCAGCGGCACAGAGCTGTGGACCCATACTTTTAACTCTTCCAACGGCAACAGCGATCAGGGTGTTTCTATTGCCGTGGATGAATCAGGTGATGTCTTTGTTACCGGAGATACCTATGATGATGCTGCATTAAATTACAACTTCCAGACCATTAAGTACTCAAAAGGCAGCGGCGCACTTCTGTGGAACAGGGTATTTGACGGCACAGCGGGCAGGAACGACAGGACCAGAGGCATAGGCCTTACTTCTTCGGGAGAGCCGATTGTTGCCGGATGGACTGACAAGTGGACGAGCGGGGCATCGGATTATGATTATTATGCGGTAAAGTATGATCCGGGATTATTAAACCCGCCCACGAACCTTTCGGCAGCAACTATTTCAACATCACAGATAGACCTTTCATGGGATGACAACTCTTCAAATGAGGAGGGATTCAGGGTGGAGAGGAAGATAGGGGACTTTGGCATATGGTCTGAGATCACGACAAAAGGCCCTGGCGTATCAGCCCACTCCGATACCGGCCTTGCATCGGACACAAAATATTACTACCGGGTGAGGGCATATAACGCAGCCAATGGTAATTCGCATTACAGCAATGAGGCATACGCGGTCACAACCATATTCACATATTCGGCGCCGGCTGTTACGTGTGTGTATGACGGGCCTGACAGCGGTGATGATTATGTGGCTGCACTGGCTTCCGGGCCGGACAATACTCCTGTTATAACCGGGTACAGCTATTCAATTGCAGGACAGTTTGATTATTACACAGTTAAACGGCATAAGGACACCCTGGCCCTTGTCTGGGAAGCGAGATATGAAGGAGACCAGGATGACATTGATATAGCCAAGTCACTGATTGTGGACAGTAATAATGATGTGGTGGTGACCGGTTACTCTTTGATGTACAGCGCTGAGTCTGCCGGCAATTCCAATGATATCTACACTATAAAATACCCATCCGCCGGACCTCCCTCAGAGTGGGCCGACCCGTACAACGGACCTGCGGGAGACGACGACCGGTCAAGCGTTGTGGATGTGTCAACCGACGGCGCCAATAATTATGTTGTGGTGGGATACGGGAAGAACGCCGACTGGAACGACGATATATACGTTGTAAAATATGTATCAGACGGCACGCGTGCCTGGGAGGCTGTGCCTTATGACAGGGGGGTGTCGGGCAGTGACTATCCGTCAGCAGTGGCATTCGACCCTTCCGGTGACATCCTGGTTGCTGGCTATACCAGCAACGGGTTGAATTATGATTATTTTGTCAGAAAATACAATGGCAGTGACGGAACGGTTGCATGGACGGATGTATATGATGTTGCAGGCACCGGAGATGACTTCGCCAGTTCTCTTGCAGTGGACTCATCCGGAGATGTATATGTAACGGGCACAGCAGTGACAGTCTCGGGCAATGATGATTTCTACACAATAAAATATAACGGAACAAACGGCTCAAGACTATGGGAAAAGCTTTTTAATGGTCCTGGCAATGGTATGGACGAGGCCATTACGGTACGGGTTGATCCTGTGAACGATGAACCAGTAGTGGCAGGAACAACGGCAGACACAGGCAATGACAAAGAGTTTCACATTATACGTTATGACACGGACGGTAATGTGGTTTGGGAACGGACAGTGGACAGACCGGGCAGCACGGAAATCGTTACAGCCATGGAAATGGACAAATCAGGGAACGTGCATGTCGCAGGATACACGGACAACGGCTCGAACAGGGACGTGCTTTCCGTCCAGTTCGACAGCGAGGGTTCATTTCTGGGCGGCAGTATATATAACAGCAGCGCAAATGATGATGACGAGGGCACAGCGGTCACAGTGAACACCCTCGGGGAGGCCTTTGTAGGCGGATATTCTGTTAATGCAGGAGGAGACGCTGACTATGTGGTGTACAAGGTGACGAACAACCTTGTGCAGACACCGATACCGGTCACGGCAGCGCCTGTTTATGAAGAAGTTGAATTAAGCTGGTCAAACAACTCGGTTGACGAGGACGGGTTCCATCTGGAGAGGAAGATCGGGACATGTGCTTCAACCAATCCATGGAATCAGCTCTATACGGCTGCAGCGGATGAGATCACATATACGGACACGAACCTCGCCATTGACGGGCAGTATTGCTACAGGGTGCGTACGTATAAAAACAACGGAGAGACATCGCGCTGGGCAGAGAAGGCAGTGACAACGCTCGTTCCCGCTGCGCCGGTATTGACAGCTGTTGCAGTGAATACTACCAGGATAGACCTGTCATGGACCAACAGCACGGCAGTTGAGGACGGATTTAAAATAGAGAGGTGCGAAGGAGCAGGCTGCGTTAATTTTGCAGAGATAGGCACAACCGGACCTGATGTGACGACATATTCAGACAACTCGCTCTGTAACGGACGGACGTACAGGTACAGAGTGGAGGCATACAGGACAGCGCACTGGGCCACTGGATACAGTAATATAGCATCAGATGACACACCTGCACCTGCGGCAACCGGCAGCACCCTGAGTGCGACAAGGATATCAGAGGCTGAGATAGAGCTCCAGTGGACAGATGCCATTGGAGATGAGACTGGTTACCGGATCGAAAGATGCACGGGAAGCGGCTGCGTTGATTTCGCCGAAATAGACACAAAGACAACCACTCACCTTAAGGCCCTGTTTGATATGGATGAACCCGTATGGGACGGTACTGCGGATGAGGTCGCGGATAGTTCAGGTTATGAGAATCACGCAACAGCCTACAATAACGTGACGACAGTTTCAGGAGGCCACACGGGGAGGGCGGGCAGTTTTGACGGGACGAATGATTATGTGAGCTGGAGTTACAAAGGCGGGGCGCCTGCCAATAATTTTACGATAGCGGCATGGGTAAAGGCCACGACCACTCATGAGAATGATACGGAAGGTTCAACCGGCACCGGCGGCTATAGCGGTCAGAAATACGTTTTTTACCCTGATAATAAAGTCTCGAACGCCGGGGCCGGGATATCTGTCGGTACCGGGGGAATTTCCGTATATGAGCAGGGAACAAGTTACATGCCGCCGCTGGCAGTATACAGCGGGTCCATCGGGACCGGATGGAACTATATCGTTGTTACCTATACGAACAAGCAGCCGAGGATTTATTTAAATGGGGTGCTGGTCCGCACCGGCCTTACATCTCCGAGGACTAATGTGTATGCCCCGACCAGTGCCGGTGGCGGCAGTTACGGTTATTTCGCGGGTATTATTGACGAGGTGAGGATTTACGACCGGCCCTTAACAGCCGATGAAGTGTACGATCAATTTAACGGTCTCACCAGCAACGTCCGCTTCTCGGACACGACCGTAGCTGAATCACTGACATATACATACCGTGTGAGGGGATACAAGACGGCTACTTGCGAAGGCGGATGGGACAGTCCGGAAAATTCCAATACCGCATCTGCTGTGACCACGCTCAATGATCCGTCAGGCCTGACAGCGACAGCGGTAAACACCACGCAGATAAACCTTTCATGGACGAACAGCACGGTGTCTGAAACTGGCTTCACCATCGAAAGGTGTGAAGGCGCTGCCTGTGATTTTACAACGAAGTCTACCTATACGGCAGCAGCAGGCGTATCATCATATTCCGACACTGAGGTGTGCCAATCCCGGACGTATAAATATCAGCTGAAAGCAGTCAAAGACGATGCCGAACCGTTATGGGAAACCGGATGGACCGACCCCGCTGCCCAGGCAACGACGAGTACCGCGGCTGCGGCTGTATTAGACCCGGTAACCCCGGTATCGGAATCCCGGATAGACCTTGCATGGACGGACAATAGCTCTGACGAGACAGGCTTCAAGATACAGAGGTGTGCGGGGGACACGGACTCCTGCCCTCAGGACACTGACTTTTCCACTGTTGGCACAGTGGATACAGTTTATGGAGATGCGATGGTGCTGCACATGGATGAGGCCTCATGGAACGGCGTATCATATGATGTCATAGACAGTTCGAGCAACACGAATAACGGCAGGGCCTATAACGGGGCCAACACAGTGGCATCCGGCAAGTTTGGCAGGGCAGGGAGTTTTGACGGTGTAAACGATTACATATACATACCGCATCACAGCAGTATCAATCCGGCCAATGCTATTACCGTGGCGCTCTGGGCAAAGAGCAATACCACGACCTGGAATAACTACTATTTTCTGGCCAGCAAAAGGGATGCATTTATGCTGGGGCCGCAGAGCGGTTCTAAAATGATGTATTTTTATGTCTATGTAAATAACGGATGGAGGTATGCCTCTTTTACTCCTTCGATAGATATAACCCAGTGGCACCATTATGCGGGGACGTATGACGGCACTACCATTAAACTATATATAGACGGTTCGCCTGTGGCGAGTACGACGTATGCAGGGACAATAAATAACGATACAGGTTATCTTGCGATCGGGCTGGACGACGGTCAGGCCAGGTACTTTAACGGGTTTATTGATGAGGTAGCGATCTTCAACCGCGCGCTGGGAGACAGTGAGATTTCGGCCTTGACCGGTACAACGGTCAACCCGAGAACATATTCCGATACAGGACTCAGTCCCGGAACTACGTATACGTACCGTGTCAATGCTTATAAGACAGCGACATGCGATGGAGGGTGGGAACTAAACGGCAATAAGGTTGAAGGTGTTACTGATACACTGCCGGCCCCTTCAGACCTGACCGCTACGGCAGTAAACACTACTCAGGTCAATCTGTCATGGACAAACGGTACCACCTCGGAAACCGGCTTTGTCATAGAGAGATGTGAAGGCGCGGGGTGCGATTTTACAATAAAGGAAACATTTACGGCAGCAGCGGGCGCTCAGGCGTATTCTGATATCATGGCATGCCAGAATAAAACTTACTCTTACCGGGTAAAGGCGGTAAAAGAGGACGCGCCTCCACTATGGGAGACCGGATGGAGCGACCCTACGGCACAGGCATCTACTCCGCCGGCAGCAGCCCCCGGTGGTTTTAAAGTAGCCCCCGCTACAGAGACGACGCTGGATCTCACATGGACAGACAACACGGCGGCTGAGACCGGGTTCAAGATCGAGAGGTGCGTTGGTGCGGGATGCACCGACTTTACACCATTTAAGACTCTGGTGACAATGTATCCGTCAGCAATACTCCATATGGATGAGGCGTCATGGAACGGCACGGCAGACGAAGTCGCGGACAGCACCGGCAATGGAAATGACGGGACGGCAACCAACGGTGTCACTACTGTAGCAGGCGGCAAGTTCGGACGGGCGGGCAATTTTGATGCGGTCGATGATTATATCAACGTCCCGCATGACAGCAGCATAAATCCCTCAGGAGCGATCTCTGTTGCGCTTTGGGCAAAGAGCAATAACGCAACATGGAATACAAACAACGCGCTTGCGAGCAAGAGGGACGCGTACATGCTGGCCCCGGTGAACGCTACCAAACAGGTCAGGTTTTATATTTACACGACGACCTGGTATTACACGTCCTATACTACTACTGCAGATATAACTCAATGGCATCATTACGCCGGAACGTATGACGGCGCCAATATTAAACTCTACATTGACGGTTCGCTCGTCGCGAGCACGCCTCTCACCGGGGCCATTAATACGGACACAGGGCCCCTGACAATCGGAAGGGACGACGGACAGAGCGCATATTTTTACGGCCAGATAGATGAAGTCGCAATATATAACAGAGCACTTTCCGGGACTGAGGTAACTGAACATGCAACAAGGGTGATCAAATCCGATATTTATAAAGACACAGGGCTTACCCTCGGTGAAACATACCGCTATCGCGTTTACGCGTACAAGACAGCAGGTAATCCTGCATGCGACTGGCAGACAACATACCTTGAAGAAGAAGCAGTAATGTCGCCGCCGGCGCCGGATAATGTTGCCGCTACTGCGGCAAATACTACCCAGATAGACCTTACATGGACGGACAAGACGAATGATGAGACAAGCTTTACCATCGAGAGATGTGAAGGCGCGGCCTGTGATTTTTCAAGCGTGGACACATTTAGTGTTCCGGCGAACACAACGAGTTATTCAGACACCGGGGTGTGTGAATCAAAGACTTATAAATATCGCATCAGGGCCGAAAATACCGGACCTGCCTGGAACCAGACCGGATGGAGCGACCCTGCGGCCCAGGCAACTACTTTGTCAAAGGCGGCCCCTTCGGGACTTACTGCAGCATCAGTGTCTGAAATGCAGATCGATCTGAACTGGACCCCAGTTACGACAGACGAGACGGGTTTTAAGATAGAGAGGTGCCAGGGGGCGGGATGCAGTAACTTTAGCCAGATAGGCACTGCCGCCCCGGACGCTGCTGCGTATCATGATATAGGCCTCACTCCGGGAACGGCATATACATATAAAGTCCGTGCATACAAGACAGCAGCATGCAATGGCGGATGGGACAGTGACTATTCCAATACTGACTTCGCATCAACCGCATCAGTGTCTGCACCCGTGCTTACCGCAACGCCGGTAAATACAACGCAGATCGATCTCGCTTGGACCCACGGTGCAAGCTATGAAACAGGATTTAAAATAGAGAGATGTGAAGGCACGGGATGCAGTAATTTTGAATATCTGACAACCGTGGGGCCTGACGTGACGGCATATTCGGACAATGCTGCATGTAACGCCAGGACATACAACTACCGGGTCATGGTGCGCAATGAAGGTCTGTCCGGTCACGGAGGAGGCTGCTGGACCGGAAGGGTGCCCCTCAGCATAACTGATTTTCAGAGGGATTATGACCTGAACAGGATAGTAATCAACCATGCAGATTACACGGGGATGAACGCCGATTTCTCTGATATACGGTTTTATGATGAGACCGCAAAGGTGGAGCTGCCGTACTGGGTGGAGAAGAAAACGGACGGCGCAACTGCAACAGTATGGTTTAAGACATTCTCGCATAATACGGTGTATATGTACTATGGAAACGCGGACGCAGAGAGCTCAGGGAGTGCGGACAGTTTTTATCAATACTATGAAACATTCCAGGGCACGGCGATAGATACGTCAAGATGGGTAAAGCGTGATCCCATCGGTACCACCTTTACACAGAACAACGGCCTGGTTCTCAGTACGGTAAATACCAGCTGGAGAAACGGGCTCATTTCCCAACAGACATTCAGCAGGGTTTCAGGGAAAGAGCTCTATGTCAGATTAACGATTTCCGCTGATACGGCGGGGAGTAATTTATTTGTGATCGGCTGGGGGGTAAACCAGACCACAACTGCATACTACGATCAATTTTCGCATGGACTATACTTTAAGAATTATGTTCTTTCGACATACGAGGGAGCCACTGAAACAGGGGCCGGCGGTTCATTTGCATATGCAGCAAGCACAGAGTATGAAGTGAAGATACAGATGAAAACATCAGGGGCGCGATACTTCATAAAAGGCGGTGCCTACGGAAGCTGGACGCTGGTAAAAGAAACATCCGGAGGTACGGCTTCACCTGTGAGACTTTCTATTGTGAACAATTCACATGCAGCGACGATACATGAGATATCAGTGCGCACACTGTCGTCGCCGGAGCCTGCAGTCAACATACAGACTGAACAGACATCTGCGTGTTATACGTTTACCAACACGTGGGACAGCATATATTCAAATGAAGATGAAGCGACAACGAACACGCTGGTATCACCGGCAGTTCTTTCGGCAGCTATGGCCACAGATACGCAGATTGACCTTGCGTGGACATATGGGTCAGCTGATTTGACCGGCTTCAAGGTAGAGAGGTGTGAGGGAAGCGGCTGCACTGTTTTCGGGCAGACAGGTACGGCAGGTGCAGGAGGCACCACATATAGCGACACCACTGTGAATCCGGAAACAACATACTGCTATCGTGTGAGGGCGTACAAGACAGCAGCTTGCGAGGGTGGATGGGACAGCAGTTACACGAATGAAGCATGCGATGAGACCGGCTCAGGTACGCCGACCGGTCTTACCGCAGCTGCAGACGGATCATTGAAAATATTACTGAACTGGACTGATACTGCTAATAATGAGGACGGCTTTGAGATAGAGACGCAGATATGGAACGGCACATTTGTGAAGATTCATACGACCGGCGCTAATGTGACGACATATACTGATACGAAATCAATACAGCCTGAAAAGACCTATACGTACAGAGTAAGGTCATACAGGCTTGCGGAAAAATCGTCGTACAGCAATGAAGCTTCCGCAACTACCCCTGTATGGCAGGATGCGGATGGCACATGTGAATAATTACGAATTGTAACTAGTTAATTATGAATAAAAACTCAAGGGGTATCCAATGAGGATTTTAAAAATAAGTATAGTTATACTGACAGTCCTGTCATTAACTGCAATTATGGCCGGAGAGTCCACAGCCGCCCGGATTTCCGGAAAGCTGATAACAAAAGAAGGCAACCCCATGCAAAGGGCAATGGTTTTTATCTTTGATGATCAATCAGGGCCACCGCCTTCGCCCGGTAAGTACTGGCGGGTCCCTGAAGAGGTCATCACTATTGATGATGAGGGGATCTTTACTGCTGAGCTTAAGAGCGGAAGTTATTACATAGGGGTCGTTACCGGTTCATGGAGCCATGAAGGTACGCCACGTGGGGAAGATTTCCGTTTTCTTGGACTGAAGTCTGACGGGGGAATTAAGACGTATGCTGTCAAAGAAGGTGAAGAAAACGATCTTGGGCTTATTTCGGAGACAGAACTGTTTCAGGTGATCGACAGGGCCGAAGAAAAGATTACCACTATTGAGGGATTGGTCCTCAATGAAAACAGAGGACCCGCTGAAAAAGCGATGGTTATGGCATACCCCACCCCTCTAGCCGATACTGAGCCGTTGTTTGTTTCAGATAACACCGATATCGACGGCCGGTACAGGCTGAGATTGAGTACGGGTGGGACGTATTATATAAAGGCCAGGTACAGATTTAATGCGAAGTCTGCTGATGAAGAAACTCCCGTTGCGGTACAAATAGAGACGGGAAAGACAGTAACCGGTATTGACTTGAGAGTGAAATAAGTATGATTTTCAGGTGGAAAGACGAATAGTTCTGTTTACGGGTTGTTTCTTTATAAATGGAAAGCAGGGCTGACTTATCAGTTGTTCTAAACTTCATCAAACCCTGGAAAACCGTTCGCATGAAAACTCACAGTAATCAAGTTGATTGCCTCAATATCCCTCCATATTCAAATAGTAATTCGAAGTAATTCCTTATTTTTTAAAGACGAAGTCTTGAATCGATTCTATAGGCATTTTTTTACAACCTCTGTCAATTTAGTTCTGAATATCCTTAAAAATATGTTAGATAGCGTATATCAGAGAAGATGGTGGCACCCATAAAACAGCTTCGGACTATGTTCAAATCCGGTAAGATACGAATTGAAATGTCCCATATACATAGTCTTCAGGTCAATTGCGTTAATTCCTTCATGATTGAGTCTATTAGCCCAGTTTGCAGAATCTCTGATATATTACTAATCATAATAATCCTTTTTTTTCTGCTGGTTAGAAGAACTGAACATTTTGGCAAATAATTTGCAGAGTAAGAAAATGGAGCAATGAGGTGAATGATAACATTAATGATATTTTTATTAATATTAGGGGTCAAGGAAATATATTGCTGATAAAGCTTAGGTTATATCATGCAATGACCGATAAAAGAAAAGAGATAGACTCGTACGTCTATCATAATGAGTTCTTTGCCGTAATGCTGCAACGGAGTAATTTAAGGCAGATCATCAAGACGTATAAGTTTTTTTAAGCACCGTAATGTAGAGTTGGAGTTGTTACTTATGAAAGAAAAGACTCTTGCCAGATCGATAGTTTTTGCTCTGATAATCAGCCTGATGTCTATTAATGCCTATGCGCTTGATTATCCCCATTTTGGTGT
>QZIL01000060.1 GCA_003599025.1 Nitrospiraceae bacterium
TGTCATCACCACCCTCATTTTTTTTATGTCTTTTTTCACAAGACGCGACACATTTATCAGGGCCGCAAGCACGACAACCGCAGTCCCATGCTGGTCATCATGAATCACTGGAATGTCCAGAGATTCTCTTAAAGCAGTCTCAATTCTAAAACACCGCGGCGCAGCTATATCCTCAAGGTTTATCCCTCCGAAGGCAGGGGCGATATTCTGGATAGTCCTTATGATCTCGTCTGAATCTGTGGTATTCAGCGCAATCGGAAAGGCGTTGATCCCGGCAAACTCTTTGAATATCATTGCCTTGCCTTCCATGACTGGCATTGCAGCATATGGCCCCATATTGCCGAGCCCGAGGACCGCTGTGCCGTCCGTTATAACTGCAACAGAATTGCCCTTTATTGTGTATCTATATGCATGTTCCCGGTTGCCCTTAATGTCTCTGCATATACGGGCCACACCCGGAGTGTAGACCTTGGACAGATCGTTCTGGTCGCGCACCGGCACCCTGGCCCTTACCTCGATCTTGCCGCCCTCATGCGATGTGAATGTGCGGTCCATTACACGGCGGACCCTGATACCGGGGATTTTGTGAAGGGCTTTTACAATGGCTTTTTCGTGGACCTCATCACGTGCATCAACGGTCACGTCTCTGATTATCTTGCCTTTTTCAACACGCACAATCTCAATTGTCCCGAGGTCGCCTCCTGCATCGCTGATGGCAGTTGCAAGCCGTGCGAACATGCCTACGCGGTTATCGATCTCTAATCTTAATGTTATGCTGTAACTGGGACTCGGAACTGTTGGCATAGTGACTCCTTATACTTGCATATGATTCATAACCTAACTATATCACACGATAAAAAAGATTGTATCAAATTTCCTGTTAAGATATAATCCTTATAATTTGCGGGTCATTTTTTTAAATGAGTTGCTAAAAGTATAAGGATACCCGACCCCTTGATCATTAATTCATTAAAGGAAGGATGCTGCGATTGCTGATAAAAAATACAGTTGGCAGGAAGATGATCATGGCAGTTACCGGTCAGATTCTTGTACTTTTTATCATCATCCACATGATCGGCAACTCTGCAATATATTCCGGCGGACTGAATGCATATGCTGACCGCCTGCATTCTCTTCCTCTGCTGGTGTGGATATTTCGACTCGTGATGCTTACGATGTTTTCGCTTCATATTGTTTTCGGCATTGGGCTGTACCTCGAAAACCGGAAGGCAAAGCCTGATGAGTATGCAATCAGAAAGGACATGCGCGCTACCTTTGCATCAAAGAATATGGTATGGACAGGTCTGTTGACAGGGGTATTTCTTGTATATCATCTGCTGCATTTCACAATCCAGATAATCCATCCTGAAAGTGCAGCTCTCAGCAACAGTGATGCTTCAGGATTGCCTGATGTTTCAGGCATGGTGGTGCAGAGTTTTCAGGATGCCGGAGTCTCAGCCGTCTATGTTTTTGCAGTGACCGCGCTTTTCCTTCATCTGAGCCATGGCATACAGAGCTCTTTTCAGTCAACGGGAATCAGCAGTGAACGGACCCTGCCTGTCATTATAAAGACCGGGGCGATTACCGCGCTTGTCCTTTTTCTCGGGTATGTGTCTATTCCGGTACTTATTTATATAGGTTTAGTGAAAGGGTAATACATAAATGCTTCTTGACGGAAAATGTCCATCAGGCCCCCTCTCTGAAAAATGGGAAAGGCATCGCCAGAACCTGAAACTGGTGAACCCTGCCAACAAGAGAAAATATACAATCCTTGTTGTCGGCACCGGGCTTGCCGGCGCATCTGCTGCCGCAACTCTCGGAGAGCTTGGTTATAATGTCGAGGCCTTTTGTTATCAGGACAGCCCGCGGCGGGGGCACAGCATCGCTGCACAGGGCGGTATAAATGCGGCGAAAAATTATCCCAATGACGGTGACAGCATATTCCGTCTTTTCTACGACACGATCAAGGGCGGGGATTTCAGGGCGAGGGAGGCCAATGTTTACCGCCTCGCTATGCTGAGCAATAACATAATCGATCAATGTGTGGCACAGGGTGTTCCTTTTGCACGTGATTACGCAGGGTATCTCGACAACCGGTCTTTTGGAGGGGCGCAGGTCTCGCGCACTTTTTATGCAAGGGGCCAGACAGGGCAGCAGCTTCTGCTTGGCGCATATGCAGCCCTTATGCGTCAGGTAAAAGCAGGGACTGTACGGCTTCACCCACGCTCAGAGATGCTCGATGTTGTGATTATTGACGGAGAGGCAAAGGGAATAACTGTGCGTGACATGGTGACCGGACATGTAGGATCTTATGCAGGTGACGCTGTCTGTCTATGCACTGGAGGCTATGCAAATGTCTTTTATCTTTCGACCAATGCGATGGGATCAAATGTCACAGCCGCCTATCGCGCCTATAAAAAAGGGGCTTTTTTTGCAAACCCCTGCTATACGCAGATACATCCTACCTGCATCCCGGTCTCAGGAGAGCATCAATCCAAATTGACACTGATGTCTGAGTCCCTCAGAAACGACGGCAGGGTCTGGGTCCCGAAGATGAACGGAGACAAGCGCACCCCCAATGAAATTCCGCATGCAGAGCGGGACTACTTCCTTGAGCGCAAATACCCGGGCTTCGGCAACCTGGCCCCCCGCGATATTGCCTCGCGCTCTGCAAAAGAGGTCTGCGACGAAGGGCGCGGAACCGGCTCAAGCGGCTTTGGCGTATATCTTGATTTCGAGGATGCGATAAAGCGCCTCGGAGAAAGTGTTATCAGGGAGCGGTATGGCAACCTCTTTGAAATGTATGACAGGATTACCGGTGAGGATGCATACAAACAGCCGATGCGTATATATCCGGCACCCCATTACACAATGGGCGGCCTTTGGGTTGATTACAACCTTCAGAGCAATGTCCCGGGACTGTTTGTCCTTGGAGAGGCGAACTTCTCTGACCACGGGGCCAACCGTCTTGGCGCAAGCGCGCTCATGCAGGGACTGGCTGACGGGTATTTTGTAATTCCTTATACAATAGCCGGATATCTTGCCCAGGCAGTGCCGGGCAGGGTGACGGCTGCTCATCCGGCATTTATAAAATCCATAGAGGACGTCAACTCTCTTACAAAAAAACTACTGTCAATTAACGGAAAGAAGACGGTGAATGACTTTCACCGTGAACTCGGCAGGATCATGTGGGAACATGTGGGAATGGCACGGAGCGAAGAGGGACTGAAGAGGGCACTTAAATTAATACCTGAACTTCGTTCTGAATTCTGGCAGAATGTTAAAGTCCCGGGCAGCAGTGAAAATTTAAACCAGGAACTCGAAAAGGCAGGCCGTGTTGCTGACTTCCTTGAATTCGGAGAACTTATGGCCCGCGACGCCCTTAACCGCGAGGAGTCCTGCGGGGGGCACTTCCGTGTTGAACATCAGATGCCTGACGGTGAGGCGAAGCGTGATGATAAGAACTACTGCTATGTTGCTGCGTGGGAGTTTAAAGGTCTGAACTACGAACCTGATATGCACAAGGAACCTTTGACCTTTGAAAATGTTGCACTCGCGGTAAGAAGTTATAAATAGCACAGTTAATCCTGGATTCCTGCTTTCGCAGGAATGACGTCATTCCCGTGGAAACGGGAATCCAGAAAATACAATAAATGGATCAACCAATGAACCTTACGTTATTCATTTGGCGGCAGAAAGGCCGCGACACAAAGGGAAGTCTTGAGCAGTACGAAGCGAAAGACATCAGTACTGAGATGTCATTTCTTGAGATGCTTGATGAAGTCAATGAGCAATTAATCAAAAACAATCAGGAACCGATAGCCTTTGACCATGACTGCCGTGAAGGCATATGCGGCATGTGCTCTCAGGTGATAAACGGAGTGCCTCACGGACCGCAGCAGAGGACGACCGTCTGCCAGCTTCACATGAGGCACTTTAAAGACGGGGACTCTATTTATATTGAACCGTGGAGGGCAAGGGCATTTCCTGTTATAAAAGACCTGATCACAGACCGCAGCAGCATGGACAGCATAATTCAGGCAGGGGGCTATATATCGGTGCATACCGGCGGTGTCCCTGATGCAAATGCCGTGCTTATATCTAAAGAAAATGCGGACACTGCCATGGACGCATCAGAGTGCATCGGATGCGGGGCTTGCGTGGCTGCCTGCCCGAATGGTTCAGCGATGCTTTTCACCGCAGCAAAGATAACCCATCTTGCCTCGCTTCCACAGGGGCAGATCGAGGCTGCAAGGCGTGTCTGCATTATGACCGAGGCGATGCTGCAGAATGGTTTCGGCAATTGCAGCAATCACTATGAATGTCAGGCTGCCTGTCCCAAAGGGATCAGGGTTTCTTTTATTGCAAAGCTCAACAGGGAATTCATGAAAGCGCACCTGAAGGATTCGGTGTAGAAAATTCCGTAGTCCCGGGAGATGTCATAATAATTTGAAAATTTCAGGATCCAGTGCGGGCCTCCTATTTGCTGTTGCCATAGTATTACTGCTGCTCATGCTTCCCGCCAATGCTTATTCCAGGGAGGCGAGGACGATTATTGTCGGCAGCGACCCTGATTATCCCCCCTATGAATTTGTCGACAAAAACGGCAAACCTTCCGGATTTAATGTCGAGTTAACGCGTGCGATTGCTGAGGTGATGGGGATGAAGGTCAAGTTTGTCCTCGGCGGCTGGGCCGGTATACGTGAGGCCTTTGATTCAGGAGAGATAGATTTGCTCCAGGGGATATCTTATTCGGAAGAGCGCGCCGAGATAATGGATTTTTGTCCTCACTCCATTGTGTCCCATTCGATCTATGCCAGAAAGGGCACACCCCCTGTCTCTACGCTCAGGGACCTGACAGGGAAAGATGTGATCGTGATGAAGCGAGGGATAATGCATGACACCTTTGTAGCTAAGGGCTATGATATCAAATATATCTTTTCTGAAACTCCTGCTGACCAGTTGCAGGTTCTTGCTTCAGGCAAGCACGAATATGCGGTAGTTGCAACACTGCCGGCGGCATTTCTTATTGAAGAGCTGGAGCTCTCCAATATCATCCCGGTTGCAAAAAGCATAGTGTCAGTCAAATACGGCTATGCAGTAAAGAAAGGGAACTCAGAATTGCTGGCCATCATTAATGAGGGCCTCACCATTCTCAAAAAGACCGGGCGGTACCATGAAATACACCAGAAATGGATTGGCGTCATCGGGCCTTCAGGCATTACCGTACGCAAGATTGTTCATTATGCCACAATTGCACTTCTTCCGCTGCTCATCATAACGGGAGGGACTATTGTGTGGTCTCAAACTCTTAAAAAGAGGGTCGCACAGCGCACAGAGGAACTCGAACGCGAAATCATCGAGAGAAAGCGGGCTGAGGAGGAATTAAGAAAGTCACAGGAACAGCTGCGCAGCCTTACCGCATACATGGAATCCGTCAGAGAAGAGGAAAGAAAAAACATTGCCCGGGAGATCCATGATGAACTTGGCATGGCCCTGACAACCCTGAAACTGGAACTGTCTTGGTTAAGGGATTATGTGACAAAGGAATATCACTCACTGGATGTTAATATGGTAGGTGAAAAGGCACAGACAATGTCGGATGATGTAAAAGCCACTATCAAAACAGTGCAGAGGATTGCTTCAGAACTGAGGCCGGGCGTCCTGGACAACCTCGGCCTTGCAGCAGCCATAGAATGGCAGGCAGGAGAATTCCGGGACAGGACCGGGATCTATTGCAGAACCTGTATAGACGAAGATATCGTGTTGGACCAGAACCGCTCCATAGCCGTCTTCCGGATATTTCAGGAGGCTCTCACCAACATTATGCGCTATTCAGGGGCAACACAGATTGAAGTAGGGATGAGGAAGAAAGAAGGCAGCCTGGAGTTTGAAGTCAGGGACAATGGCAGGGGCATTACAGAAGAACAGATAAAGGCCCCGACATCTTTTGGACTCATCGGAATGCAGGAGCGTTCACGTTTTCTCGGCGGTCATGTTAGAATCAGCGGGACTCCCGGTAAAGGGACCAGGGTAATAGTAAATATACCACTTGACATGGACGCTGCAGGAGCCAACGCATAATGTGAAAATTGTGATTGCTTTAAGCTGTTAAGGAGGGACAATGATTAAGATACTGGTTGCTGACGATCACAAAATGTTCCGTAAAGGGCTGAAGAAGGTCCTTGAGTATGCCCAGGATATGGTTGTGGCGGATGAGGCCGGCAACGGTCACGAAGTGCTGGAGAAAGTCTCTAACAAAGAGTACGATATATTACTTCTCGATATCGCAATGCCCGGCATGAACGGACTTGAGACACTGAAACTACTGAAGAGCCAGAAGCCAAAACTTCGTGTCATTGTGGTGAGCATGTATCCGGAGAAGCAATATGCGGTGCGGACCATAAAGGCCGGTGCGTCCGGCTATCTGACAAAAGAGAGCGACTCGGAAGAACTGATAAAGGCCATCAAGAAGGTATCTGGCGGAGGAAGGTATATCAGTTCTTCAATTGCGGAAAGCCTGCTTTTTGATCTCGGTCCCGAATCGGAACGTCCGCCCCACGAAAACCTCTCCGACAGGGAATATCAGATACTCTGTCTGATTTCCAGAGGGAAAACGGTGAGCGAAATTGCTGAAAATCTCACCCTTAGCGTAAAGACCGTGAGCACCTACCGGTGCCGTATTCTGGACAAAATGAGGATGAAGAGCAACGCTGAACTGACAAATTACGCGGTTAAATACCAACTCATAAGTTTCACCGACTGATAAAGAGGGCTTATTTGCCCTGCGCCTGCCACCATTTCTGTAGGACAGACCCCTACATAAAAAATCAGACAAAAACCGATATTAATTTGTCCTTTTCTATTCTAAGCTCAAACTGTAAGTTTATATGAAACTGTTACGACTTGACTTTCACAATTTTCTTTGCAACAAGACTTATTGTGTGATATAAGTATTTTATTACCAGGAACATCTAAACAAGGAGGAAAATATGAAGCGTCTTTCGCTTGTCATGTCGTTACTATTTCTTGTGACCCTTTTAACCGCACCGCTGTCTGCAGCAGACAATCTCGAAATAAGTATCCCTCTTCCGCTTACCGGTTCACAGGCAAAATTTGGTGAAATGGAGAAAAAGTCATATATAATTGCCGCAGACGAGATAAATGCCGCAGGCGGGATAAAAGGAAAGAAAATCGTCCTCGAATTTGAAGACTCACAGGGCAAGCCCGAGATCTCAAGGGCGATAGCTGAAAAGCTCATAGACGTAAAAAAGCAGCCCGTGATTATCGGGGACTACAGTTCATCATGCTCCAAAGCGATTGCTGCAGTAGCTGAAGAAAGGAAGACTCCCTATCTTGTGGTGACAGGCGCTGCAGATGACATCACTCAGCAGAACTATAAATATGTATTCCGCCTTAACCCTTCTTCCGCATATTATTCAAGCGGCCTGATGTCTTTTATGAGTGAAGTAGTTAAGCCCAAATCCATCGCTATTCTCTATGAAAGCTCTGACTTCGGCACCTCCGGAGCCAAGGACATGGAAAATCAGGCAGCAAAGACAGGGATGAAGGTGCTTGTAAACGAAAAATACGAGAAGGGGGCTGTTGACTTCAAGCCTGTCCTTTCCAAGTTAAAGGCCACCAGGCCTGATGTGATTTATATGGTGTCCTATGTTATGGATGCCGCCCTCCTCATGAAGCAGATAAAGGAGCTCCGGATTGATGCCAAGCTGTTTGCCGGCGGGGCAGCTGGATTTGCAATACCGGAATTTATTGATAATGCCAAGGACGCCGCAGACTATGTCGTTACCTCAACGCTCTGGAGTTCCCAGTCGAGTTATCCGGGGGCAAAGGAATATGCGGAGAAGTACAAAAAGATGAATGGAGATTATCCTTCCTATCACGGTGCTGAGGCTTATTCAGCGCTCTTTATATTAAAAGACACTCTCGAAAGGGCAAAATCATGGTCTTCAGAAGACATCCGTACTGCCATGAAGGCCACTGATATGATGACAGCTTTCGGACCGATCAAATTTGAAGACAAAGATGGATACCAGAACCAGAACTTTATGGATACACTGGTCCTGCAGGTAATAAAAGGCGAGCACCAGACAATCTGGCCTAAAAAATATGCCAGCGCCAAGTATATTTATCCGATACCGACCTGGAGAGAAAGAAGATAAGGCAACAATACAAATCATACAGGAGAAAGAGGGCAATGACCTCTTTATCCTGTATTGTTATCGAATTTTTCTTTAATGTGAGGTAAGTGAATGACCTCTGTAGCAATTGAAGTATTTCTTCAGACTCTTATCGCAGGGCTTCTTCTGGGCGGACTCTATGCCCTTATAGGCCTTGGCATGACCCTTATCATGGGGGTTATGAAGATAATAAACCTTGCCCATGGCGAGCTCATGATGGTCGGGATGTATATTGCGTACTGGATGTTCGTACTCTTTAACATCGACCCTTATCTCTCGGTTTTTATCGCAACCCCTATACTGTTTTTCTTAGGGATCGCGCTCCAGAAATTCCTTATAAATCCGGTTCTCAAGGTAGAGGCCATTTTACCTGAAAACCAGGTCATCCTCACCGTCGGCATAGGGATGGTACTTGCAAATCTCGCGACAATATTTTTCACCTCCGATTACCGCTCTACCCCGGTCAGTTATGCGACAAACGCATTCTACCTGAGTGATTACTGGAAGGCTTCGCCGATTGAGCTTTCATTATCAGTGCCGTGGAGCGTTTCGTTTATACTCGCAGTAATCATCACGATCTCTCTCTGGTTTTTCCTTGCCAGGACAGATACAGGCAAGTCCATCAGGGCCACTGCCCAGGACACTGATGCAGCGCTGCTCATGGGAGTGAATGTAAAGCTGATGCGCGTGGTCACCTTTGGTATCGGCTCAGGACTCGTGGGTGCTGCAGGCTGTCTCTTTCTCCCGATCTATTACCTGTTCCCTTCATTAGGCGGACAATTTACCCTGATCGCATTTGTTATTACAATCCTCGGCGGCCTTGGTTCTACTATAGGCGCCATAATAGGCGGTTTGATACTTGGTGTTTTTGAATCGATGACCGCCACCTATATAGGCATGGGCTGGGCTCCTGTCGGGAGGTTTGTCATATTTGTGGTCTGCCTGATCTTCCTGCCGGGAGGAGTGGCATCACTATTAAAGAGAAAGAAGCTCGGAAAATGAAAAAAAATATTCCACTTATAATCCTGGCTATACTGGCAGTCCTCCCTTTGACAGGAACGAGCACCTATATGCTGCATATAGTCATTCTGGTTATCATGTGGTCGATCATCGGTATGTCCTGGAACCTCCTTGGCGGGTACTGCGGCCAGGTCTCCTTTGGTCATGCAGCATACTTCGGTGTCGGGGCATACACTGCCGGCATCCTTTATACCAAGTTCGACATTTCTACCTGGTGGGGCATTCCCCTGTGTATTATTGTGGTTGCACTGTTTTCCCTCGTGCTCGGTTTTATTGTGCTGCGGTTAAGAGGGCCTTTCTTTGCACTTGCCACCCTTGCAAGCGGCGAGGTCATGAGGATCACGGCAGAGAACTGGGTCGATTTTACTGGCGGGACCATGGGGATACTGATACAGAAGAGGACATGGGTGGACAAGACCTGGTATTTCTACATCATCCTCATCATAGCAGCAGTGACATTTATCCTGGTAAAGAAACTGATTCACTCAAAGCTCGGATATTACTTTGTTGCGATCAGGGAGGACCAGGATGCTGCAGAGTCACTTGGAATAAACACCACTTTATATAAGACTATAGCCTTATGCATCAGCGGCGTGCTTACAGGCATAGCAGGGGCTTTTTATACCAGCTACATGGGGTACATCGATCCCCACGTTGCCTTTGCCCTGCATGACATATCTATAATTACCATCATGATCGTTATGGTCGGAGGAGTTGCCACTTTCTGGGGCCCGTTTGTCGGCGCACTTATCATGGTGCTGCTTGCGGAATTTATCCGCTCCATGCCCGGCCTTGGCACTGCGCATCAGACATTCTTCGGTGTATTGCTGATAGTCATAATTATCTTTCTGCCGAACGGGGTTGTAGGGGATTTTAAGAAACTTAAAAGACTCGTTGGGCTGGGGAGGGCCTCATCATGAGTCTTCTTCAGGTCAAAGATGTCTCAATGTTCTTCGGCGGTCTTGCTGCGATAAGCGATGTCTCCTTTGACATTCAGAAGGGAGACATCCTGGGCCTCATCGGGCCCAACGGCGCGGGAAAGACAACGATGTTTAATGTTGTCAATGGATTTTATGCCCCGTCAAAGGGAGAGGTCTTTTTCAAGGACAGGAAGATATCCGGCCTGCAGCCGCACCAGATATGCAAGTTAGGCATTGCCAGGACCTTTCAGGTCGTAAAACCCCTGCAGAGGATGAGCGTCCTTGATAATGTTATCGCCTCCGCATATTTAAGGGTGAACAACAAGGGCGAAGCTGAAGATATAGCCAGGGAGAAGATAAAGTTTACCGGCCTGCATGATGACATAGATGTGATTTCAAAAGGACTGCCCCTTGGCAAGAGAAAGAAGCTTGAGATCGCGCGGGCCCTTGCCACACAGCCTGAGATGATACTGCTTGATGAGTCCTTTGCTGGACTGAACCCGGCAGAACTCGACGAGTCCATCGAAATAATCAGAAAGATAAAGGCGAATGGTATTACCATTATGATCATAGAGCATCACATGAAGGTCATCATGGCGATCTCCGACCGTATCGTTGTTTTGAGCTACGGTCAAAAACTGGCAGAAGGTACACCAAATGAGATAGGGAGCAACCCGCTTGTCGTAGAGGCCTATCTCGGAGAGGCTGAAAGTGCTTGAGGTAAAAAGGACAGACAACAGAACACAGAGTTCAGAGCACAGACAGAGAAAGGACAGCGGTGCTTGAGGTAAAGAATATAGATGTCTTTTACGGTGATGTCCAGGTGATCTGGGATGTTGCCTTTGAGGTCAGAAAAGGCGAGGTAGTCGCCCTGATCGGTGCTAACGGCGCAGGGAAATCAACTACGCTTAAGACCATTTCCGGCATATTGAGACCCAAAAAAGGCGAGGTTATTTTTGAAGGCGAGCCTATCAATAAAGTCGAGCCGTACAAGCTCATAGAAAAGGGGATTGCCCTCTGTCCTGAGGCAAGGAGGCTCTTTGTTGAGATGACCGTCGAAGAAAACCTGGACATGGGTTCTTTGAGGGGAGAGGCAAAGAAACAGAGGCAGAACACAAAGGAGATGGTGTTTGAATTATTTCCGAGACTGAGTGAACGGAGAAGGCAGCTTGCCGGCACCTTAAGCGGTGGAGAACAGCAGATGGTCGCTGTAGGAAGAGGGTTGATGTCATTGCCGAAATTACTGATGTTTGACGAACCTTCTCTCGGGCTTGCGCCGATCCTTGTCAGGGAGATATTCTCTGTTATTAAAAGGATAAGACAGGAAGGGACCACGGTCCTGATTGTTGAGCAGAACACAAAGCAGACACTCGCGATAGCTGACAGGGCATATGTGCTGGAGACCGGGAAGATTACACTTGAAGGCACTGGACAGGCGCTGCTTAATGATGAACACGTGAAAAAGGCGTATCTGGGAGTATAAATTAAGGATTCAAGGGTTCAAGGATTCGAGGGGTACTTATTCTTTCACTTGAACCCTCGACCCCTGGAATCCTCGGCCCCTTTTAAAGGAGGTAATTATGTTTGTATCTGACTGGATGACAAAAAAGGTGTTTACCGTAACACCTGATGACAGCATATCTGAAGCAGCAAGGCTCTCAAAGGAAAAAGACATAAAGCACATTCCTGTGGTCAAGGGAGGAAAGGTCGTCGGGTTGCTGTCAGACAGGGACATCAAGGAATATGTCCCGTCAAAGGCAACATCTCTGGATGTATATGAACTCCACTACCTCCTTGCAAAGACAAAGGTAAAAGAGGTGATGAAAAAGAATGTCATAACAACGCCTCCGGAGACGCCTATTGAAGAGGCTGCAATGATAATGCACGACAAAAAAATCGGATGCCTGCCGGTAGTTGAAGGCAACTTACTTGCCGGAATTATCTCAGACAATGATATCTTCCGCGTGCTTGTTGACATTACAGGGATCAGGCACGGGGGGCACAGGATTTATTTGACTGTTGAAGACAGGCCCGGATCCATTAAGGACGCGGCAGACATTGTCAGAAAGCAGGGCTTCAGTCTTCAAAGCATACTCACATCGTATGAGGGAGTTAAAAAAGGTTTCAGGGATATAGTGTTAAGGACAAAGGGCAGCGGCAACTTCAAGGCCCTTAAGCAGGAACTGGAATCTCTATATACAGGAGTGAAGATTAGCAAAGGGTAGTTTATACATTTTTTCCCGGCCTTAATTATTACTCTCCTTCAAGCCTGTTCCACGGCTTCATCGATTCATATGTTATTATTGAAGTGAACTGGAGAATCCCATGACAGAATTTCATTATCAGGAGCCTTTTCCTTTGGCAAAGGACTCGGCAAGTTACCGGCTGCTAACTGACAAATATGTCAGCTTGGCTGATTTCCAAGGGACAAAGATTCTGAAAGTTGATCCCGACGGTCTCACGTATCTGGCCCGTCAGGCATTTCGCGAAGTCTCCTTTCTCCTGAGGCCCGCGCATAATGAAATGGTCGCAAAGATTCTTTCAGATCCGGAGGCATCTGATAATGACCGGGGAGTGGCGATAGCATTGCTGCGTAATGCCGAGGTGGCTGCAAAGTTCGAGCTTCCCATGTGCCAGGACACCGGCACTGCGATTATAATGGCAAAAAAAGGCGAGTCAGTATGGACCGGTGTTAAGGACGAAGAGTCCCTCTCTAAAGGCGTATTCGTGACTTATACAGAGGAACATCTCCGTTACTCACAGAATGTGCCGCTGACTATGTACGACGAGCAGAACTCCGGGACAAACCTTCCTGCACAGATAGATATCTATGCAACAGAAGGGAATGAATATTCGTTTTTGTTCATTGCAAAAGGCGGCGGCAGTGCGAACAAGACCTTCCTCTTCCAGAAGACAAGGGCGCTTCTTGATCCTGACATCCTGGAGAAGTTTCTCATTGAAAAGATGAAGGCCCTCGGCACCTCGGCCTGCCCGCCATATCATCTCGCTTTTGTAATAGGAGGCACCAGCGCTGAGGCGTGCCTTAAGACCGTGAAGCTTGCAACAACCGGATATCTTGACAACCTGCCCACTGAAGGAAATAAAGGTGGGCGGGCATTCAGGGACCTGGCACTGGAGGCAAAGCTGCTCCATGCTGCGCAAAAAATCGGTATCGGCGCCCAGTTCGGCGGCAAGTATTTTGTTCATGATGTGAGGGTCATACGGCTACCGCGCCACGGTGCATCATGCCCTGTGGGTATGGGGGTCTCATGCTCTGCTGACCGTAACATTAAGGCAAAAATAAACAGCAAAGGCATATGGCTTGAAGAGATGGACAGCAATCCCGGCAGGCTCATTCCAGAAAAATACCGGAGCAGGCATGAAGAAGGCATTATCAGGATCAACCTCGACCGGCCAATGAAGGACATCCTGGCTGAGCTTACGCGGTATCCGGTAGCTGCCCGGCTTTACCTGACAGGTTCAATCATTGTGGCCCGCGATATAGCGCATGCCAGATTCAAAGAAAGAATCGACAGAGGGGAAGGTATCCCGGATTATCTCAAAAACCATCCTGTCTATTATGCAGGGCCGGCCAAGACTCCCCACGGAAAACCCTCAGGCTCATTCGGACCGACAACAGCCGGCCGCATGGATGCCTATGTAGATCTTTTGCAATCGCACGGCGGATCACTGATCACGATCGCAAAAGGAAACCGCTCCTCGCAGGTGACTGATGCCTGCAAAAAGCACGGCGGCTTTTATCTCGGCTCCATAGGAGGAGCTGCAGCCATCCTTGCTGAGGAGAACATAAAGAAAGTCGAGTGCATAGATTATCCCGAACTCGGCATGGAAGCGGTGTGGAAGATCGATGTCGTTGACTTCCCTGCCTTTATCCTCATTGATGATAAGGGAAATGACTTCTACTCAAGGTTTGCGTGCACATGATTTCCGCATATTAAATTAAATCCGAATAAGGCAGAAGTTGGAAAACAATTTTATTTTCGATACAGTAGAAGCAATATTCATTAATCTGAGGTATACACCCAAATTCAAAGCCACATGGCCGTCATTCCGGGCGTGACCCGGTCGGATCGACTCGTCGAGTAGACTCGATTCGAGAATCCATTGTTTTTTAAAGACATTTCTGGATTCCCGCTTTCCAGACTGTGTCACAATTGTCATTCCGGCCTTAGTGCCGGAATCTATGCATTTTGAAAGTGCCTGGAATAGCGAGATTCCTGCATTCGCAGGAATGACACAAAGCGTATATTCCGCAAT
>QZIL01000056.1 GCA_003599025.1 Nitrospiraceae bacterium
CTCATCAATCACTGAACGGTTTAACACCTGATGAGGAATACTATGAAAACCTTAAACCGATTCGAGAGGCTGCCTGATGCATCAGTACCACATCAGGCTCAGATGGGACGTAAATTGTAAACACTTTTCTTGACTACTTCACATAAAGAAACCTTTGTTTCCCGTTCCGTTGTCCCCTTCTCCTGACTTGTTCTATACCTATCTGGTACGCAGTGAATTTAATTCTTGACAAAATGACTACTAAAGTAGTTAATAATACCATGGAAGCAGCAATATCCAGACTTATAAGGCTTGGTTTCTCTGAGTATGAGGCCAAAACATATCTAGCACTTTTAAAAGAGAATCCCTTAACTGCCTATGAAATAGCGAAATATTCCGGAATACCTACATCGAAAATATATGAGGTAATCAGAAAGCTGGAAATGAGAAATACTATTCAATCAGTCCATGGCGAACGTTCAAAGATGTATATCCCGATGTCTCCTGAAGAGTTTATTATAGGATTCAGATCAACCGTAGAAGACAAGCTTCAGGCTGTCAAGGACGAATTAAAAAACATAAAAATCGGGATGGACACTAGCTATACATGGCACATTAATAAGTATGACGGACTTATTCATAAAGCAAGGCGGATGATAGATACTGCCAGATCTTCTATCCTGCTGTCTGTTTGGCCCCCTGAAATTACACTACTGACAGACTCTCTGAAAAACGCAGAGGAGAGGAGGGTCAAGATGGCAATAATACATTATGGAGCAGCAAGCCTGAAGATTAAACAGCTATACATTCATCCTGTTGAGGATACTGTTTACTCAGAAAAAGGGGTCAGGGGTTTTACAATGGTCGCGGATTCAAAGGAAGCGCTTAACGGAATAATTGCTGGAAATAAGGTTGAGGCCATCTGGAGCATGAATGAAGGGTTCCTTATCATGGCAGACGGGTTCATAAGACATGATATATATCAGATGAAGACAATGAAGCGGCTTGACCCACTTCTAACTAAAATATTCGGTGAACGATATGAAAAGATGCGGGATGTTTATATAGATGAAAATTTATAAAGGACGTGCGTCATATATAAAGTTCTTTAGTAACTGATTGATTTTTCTCTGGGAGAAAATATAGTGTATATAGTTCGGGGCGTAGCGCAGCCCGGTAGCGCGCCTGCTTTGGGAGCAGGATGTCGGGGGTTCGAATCCCTCCGCCCCGACCAGTTAATACGTTTTCCTTTGTCCCCCTTTTAGTTCAGACACAAGCTGCTTCAGAAACTCAGAGCATATAAACTGTCCTACCAAATGGTACAATAGCGCAATATTCATTCCTGGAGGGGAACGGGATCCGGATATATAACCTAAAGATATACTGCGGAATGTGCGATAAATATATGAAACGACCTTTTTGGCAGAGAGGCATTAATAACGAATGGATATACCAATACTTTTTGGCAGGTATCTCGTACGAAATGGAAAGATATCAGAAGAACAGCTTTCTGAGGCGATAAAAGTTCAATATGAGATCAACAGGTCCTTTGCAGTTACGGCCCTTGAAAATGAATATATAACCCTTGAGGAGTTTAAAAAAGCACTGGCCTGCCAGAGAAATGAAGGGATTAGATTCAGAGAAGCTCTTCGGCGGCTCCAGATAGCAAGTGATGAAACCATAGAAAAAATAGATAACGCTCTGAGTGAAAAGAGTGTAAAGCTTGGAGAGTTACTGGTTCTAAAAGGATTAGTAGAACAACATGAGCTAAATAAAATATTAGCTGATTTCAGAGAAAAAGGGACAATGGAATTATTGTGAAGAATAAGTGGTACATATTTTCTATTATCATATTCATATTGCTATTTTCTTTATTTGGCGATGTGTATTCAAAAGAAAATGACAGTATAGATGTTGTTCTAGTAATGGACAGTTCCGGAAGTATGAAGAAGACAGACCCGATGTCACTTAGAATTCCGGCAGCAAAACTGTTCATTTCCCTATTGGATAAAAATGACAGGGCATCTGTTGTAAGCTTCAGTGACACGAGCTACCCGATAATTCATCTGACAAAGATTGACAGCGTTGATAATAAAGATCAGCTATTGAGGGCAGCGGATAAAATCAGTTCAGCCGGATTATTTACGAATTTATACGATGCACTGGATGGGGGACTCAGGATTCTGTCTGAGGGTGAAAATAGTGGGAATTCAAAAATCATAGTTCTGATGTCTGATGGCATGATGGATGTCGGAGATATAGATAAGGACAGAGAACTTGTTGAAAAAATAAATAATGAAATGGCTGCTACCCTGGAAGAGAAGGGAATTAAGGTTTATACAATAGCTTTTACGGAACAGTCAGACAGGCTTCTTCTTGAAAAAATATCGAAGCGCACCGGGGGGTTTTACAACCTTGCCCTTTCTGACAAGGATTTCCATCTTATATTTACGTCGATCTTTGAAAGCCTGAAAAGCCCTGATATGGCACCAATAAGTGAAAATGGGTTTTTTATAGATGGGTCTATTGAAGAAGTCACTATTGTTGCTACTAAGGGTTCTCCTAAAACTCAGATACGTCTCAACGCTCCGGATGGCAGGAGCTATTCAAATAAGGAAAAATCCACAGGGATTGGCTGGTTTGTTTCAGATAACTTTGACATGATAACGATAAAAACACCTGGTGAGGGAAGGTGGGACATCCTCTTCAGTACAGGGGAAAATAACAAGGCTTATATAATTACAAATCTGAAACTTCAGACGAATTTCGATCAGTTATATTCAACATTCGGTGATCCGCTGGACATTAAAATCTGGCTCGAAAAAGATGGCATTGCCATAAAGGAAAAGGAACTGCTGGACAAGTTTGATATTTATCTTGAAATGACCGGTCCTGACGGCAGTGTGTCGAAAATGGAATCATTTAACAAAGGTGACGGCATATTTGAAAGAAACATTGCACCGTTTACGCCTGGAAACTATAAACTCAGAATAATTGCTCAGGGAAATACATTTGAAAGGGAAAAGGCCTTTGTTTTCAACATCGCCAATGCAAAGGAATCAAGAGAGGATATACAACTGAAAAGGGAAAGAGACAAGAAGGCCCAGGAACAGACCAATAATCTTCCAGTTAACGATAAGATAACAAGTGATTTTTCATGGAAAAAAATTATTATGCAGTTTGTTTTGATAAACATGGCCATAGGTGTTTTTGTTTTGGTTTATTTAAAAAGAAAAAGTCTTAAGGAGATAAAAGGGATTAAGAGTATCCTGAGCCCGGCCCGTTTGAAAAATCTCATGAAAAAGAATAAATCCGTCATTTCTGAACGGGAAGATGTCCCTGAAAAAGTACAAAGTGCTCAGGAGAAGCCGCAGATCGAGCAGGAAGGGGGCAAGGGGGAAGAAGAAGTAAAACATACACTGCCTGCAAAGCAAAAGGAAGATACGGGTTTAGATGTAAAAGAGGCTGATGAGAATACTGAAGAGCAGGCCGGCGTTATTGAGCAGAAGGAAGAAGAGGCACAAATAAAGGAGATCCCCCTGGAGGAAGACGATAAGGGAGGAGGAAATATAGCCGAGCAGGAAACAGCACAAGAACAGCAGGAAGCCATTAGTGAGGGACAAAAACAGGAGGTGTTGCAAGGGGACATTAATGAAGAAAAAGAAATATATGTTGATAGCCATGGAGAACAACTCGAAAGCACTCAGCATATATTAAATCAGGACGATTTAGATGAGCTGCTTGGTCTGGGGGGGAAGGCGTCAGGGCAGGGAAAAGAAGAGCAGATGGCCGAATTTAAATCAGACAGCCACGATGAAGGGAATTCTGAGTTAGTAAATGAATCAGGCAGCGAGGACAAACTGGACCACAATGATTCAAATGAAGATATTGAAGACATGGATAAGTTGTGGGAGGAAGCACTGAAAACGCAAAAGAATGCTGAAGCAGGAGATGCGAGCGGCACCGAGGGAGATCAAATAGCGGCCCTGGATCTGGAGATAGAAAGACTTGAAAAGGCAAAAAAGGAAGAGATAAATTTACTACCTAATGAAGAGGGAACCAGCGTTGAAGTGGTGGGTATGGATGAGGAGCATCCTGAATCAGTCAATGAACCAGGCGGTGAGGACAAACTGGATCAGAATGATTCAAATGAAGACATTGAAGACATGGACAAGTTATGGCAGGAGGCCCTGAAAACACAAAAAGATGCTGAAGCAGGAGATGCGAGCGGCACCGAGGGAGATCAAGTAGCGGCCCTGGATCTGGAGATAGAAAGACTTGAAAAGGAAGAAAAGGGAGAGATAACCCAACGGCCGGATAAAGAAGACGGTAGCATTGAAGAAGAAACAAATCAGAACACAGATTCAAATCTGAATGCTGCACCATCAGGGGAAAAAGTTGAAAATAATATAGATAACGAGCAGGAAGACATAGACGCTATATGGCAGGAAGCAATGAAGCAGCAGAAAGCAGCAGAAGACGAAGCAAAAGATAATAAAAAGAGCACGGCCAGTGATTAGAATTTCTCCTTTACTGTTATTATTTCTTGTCCAGTTTCTCTTTGTGTTTGCGGGACTTTCTCTTTTTTTATTCCTCCGGTATAAAAAACTGAATATAAGGGAAGTCACTGCGAGAGGAGAAGTAAACAGGCTCAGGGACGAGCTGAAGAATATGGAGATCGAAAACAGTGACAAGACCGGCATAGAAAACAGGTTTAGTGACTTGCAAAAGCAATTTGAGCATATAAAAAATATTAATGAGAAACTAAAGGAATCCATTAATAAATTAATTCCCGAAGCCAAAAGAACCAAGGAGCATGAACAGGTAATCAGAGATATAGAGCAAAGCTACGTGGAACTCGATTCTTTTATGGGAGTACTGAAAAAAGAAAAAGAGCTGTTACAGAATAAGAATAAAGCCTTCGACATTGACATAAGCAAGTTATCGCATAAGCTGGAACTATCGGTACCTAAAGAAGAATATGATAAATTGAATACTCAGAAAAAGAGCCTCGAACTGAAGTTTGACAAAGCAACAAAGGATCTTAAAGAAAAAACGCAGGAATGTGAAACCCTCCAAAAAAATTATTTATGGCTTGAAAAAGAATATAACGCATTGTATAACAACGTTAGCGATGATAAGTAAGGCTTCATTAAGTCCCTTGCCATATTAAAAGCAGTTGATTAAAATACTTAGCGCAGGTTGACAGGCATGTCTGACTTCAAATAAAATTATATCCTTGGCAATTACTCTGACAGGTAGCTGTTGAGCTATAATAATTAGGACTGTAAGAGCAAAGTAGTTATGATGCGCCTGTAGCTCAGTTGGATAGAGCAACTGCCTTCTAAGCAGTGGGCCAGGGGTTCGAATCCCTTCAGGCGCGCCAAATAAATTTGGTTAAATCAAATTTTGAACAATAAGCGTTCGGCTATATTATTGATAGCTGAAAGCTCAGTTATAAAAGCTGAATTGGTGAGTGTAGCTCAGCCGGTTAGAGCATCTGACTGTGGCTCAGAGGGTCGGGGGTTCGAGTCCCCTCACTCACCCCATATTTATCAATAAGTTAGACATTACCTCCTTTTTTCGGGCGTGAATTTTGAGCGTGAATTAGTCCGTTTCTCCGATTATCATAGCGTCTACCAGCCTGCCGCAGAAGTAACCGACCGTATCACTGTCCGGGTCAACCTCAATGTCAATTATGTTGACTCCCTTCACTCCGCTCACCTTGGCCGTGCCGATCATCCTGAACTTTTCGCCTTTGAATTGAACGAACACGCCGTGGCCGGCGTTTATGTCCATCACCACTATTCTCATGCTCTTCCTCCCATAGGCTTAATTGAACCCATATCCTTCCACCTCTGACCCTGATCTTTTTCATTTCAAATCTTCGAGCTTCCTCATTGCCTTCTGGCTGCTTCCCCGCAGCGATTGCAGGTAGATGTCCGTCGTGGTCGCCCGTTCATGTCCGAGCAGGGCCTGAATAGTCGTTATCGGGACCCTGGCTGAATCAAGCTTGCTGGCCCCCCAGTGCCGGAGGGCATGGAACGTGAATCGCTTGCATTTCGCTTTCTTGCAGAGGCCTATCAGCAGTTTTTTCCTGTAATCGTAAGGCATTCCGGTCTTTGGGTTGATGAAGACATACTCCCCCTGTCTAGGGATCTGTTCCAAAGCCTCTTTCAGTACCCTGTTCAGGGGGATCTTTATTTCCTTCACATTGGAATGCCGCGACTTCCGCGTGTAAAGCGTAAGGTAGTCCTCGCGGATGTCCTCCCACTTGAGGTTGTTGACCGCTGACATCCTGCCGAGTGTGTGGATCATTACCAGAAGATACAGCCTGTCCTCGGGTTCAGCAGCTTCCAGAACTTTCTTAATGTCCTCGACAGGTGGTATGTACTTCTTTTTCTTCTGAATCGGGTAGGGAGTAATCTTTCCCGCCGGATTAATCCTCAACCAGCCCCTGTCCACGCCATGCTGGAACAAGGCGCGGATCATTCTCAAATGCGCATTGGCATTATGAGCTGATGTCATCATGTTCAGAAACTCTTCCACGTCTTCCCTCGTGATTTCCTTTGTTCTCCCCCAGAGTGGGATTAATTTTTTAATGAGCAAGTGGTTTTCGTAAAACCATCTAGGGGTCCTTCTTTTTTCCAGTTCCTTGAGGCGGCTGGAGCAGAGCTTGATAAAGTCCGTATTCGTCACCTCCAGATCTTCCTTTGCCTCTTCTTCTGTTTTCACTGCCGCCAGTTTCGTCCGAAATGTCCTGGACAGCACCCTCCTGCCGTGCTTCCAGATTTCGACACGCCATTTCCCTCGATGCTTCCAGATAGCCATTGAGTATTTCCTCCAATACAGTTTTTTCGAATCGGACCGTACGTCCGAATCTCACGCCTCCAAACATTCCATAGTTTTTGTAGACGTAGGATTCAGAAATATTCAGTAGCTTTGCTACCTCTTTTACCGTCAGGAATTCCACTCTTTGTCCTGAAAAAACCTGATATTGAAGTAGGCCAGGCCGTTCTTCGCCTTACATCTGTACATGACACCAACGGATTCCTTTAAGTTGCCGTTTTCATAAATCCTGTAATCAGGGTCTTTCTTTGCCTGCTTATACACATTTTTTAAAGCCACAAACTTAGTCATCTTTCCTCCTTCTTTCAGGTTTTCCCCCGCCCCCGAAGGGGCGGAGTGTAAACCTGGCCCTTTAAGGCAAAGCTGCTCCCCCAGTCGGACTTTCAGCCTTGCCCGTCGTCGCCGTATACTGGGGATCCCATTGCACACCAGGTGCTATCGTTCGATATTCCAAAGAACGAAGGACTTTAACCATCAGGTATCAGCGACGACCGTACCCGGTACGATATGGTTGTCGGTGGCACGGTAGGGCTTCAGCGAAAACCATCCAGTTGGCTTCTCGCTGAAGCACTTCCCTGCCGTTGGTACATTAATTTCCTTCACAGGGAAAGCCAGCCTCGTCTTGGCTATCCCTTCGCCGTCCGGCGTGCGGTAGGCAACATGGTACTTGGGAAGTGTCATGAGGTCTGTCGGTGTAAGCGTCGTAAATTCCCGGCCTACCCTCATGGCCTCCTCGGACCCGACCCGAAAGCAGAGAATCGTCCCGACATTCGACATAATGGTGTCAAACAGCCTTTTTTCCATATTGGCCTTGTCCTGCGTCGCCAGTACCGCGGCAAAGCAGTATTTCCGCCCCTCTTTAATGAGTGAAAGCCAGTTGGGGTTGATGAAATTGTGGCACTCGTCAATGATGACCGAACACGGGCGGTACGCGTCTTTCCTCGTGTAACGAAAATAGCTTTTGAGGGCGTGGGTGATCAGCGTCCCGATAAAAACCATCTTCGTCTCGCTCATGCCGTGGCAGTCCATGATGAACGACTCTCCTGTCTCGATGAGCTTACCCCAGTCCACCGGATCGTTGCCGCACAGCATCCGCTCCATCGACTTGTCGGTAAGGAGAAGGTCGAGCCGGTAGAGTATCCCGTCAATGGTAACCTTATCCGCCTGCGACGCCTTGTCTTTCCATTTGGCCATCGAGTTTCTGATAAGCATGAGGTTTTTCCTCCCCTTTTCCAAATCCGAGATTACGGACTTGGAAAGAAAACTGCACATCTTCACCGTGAATTGTTCCGTGCTGGTCGTGCTTGTGACCACCTGATTAAACACTTCCAGGATATTGTCGGCATGTTGGTATGGGTTATATGGCGCAGTCAGCGGATTGATGCTGACCGGCGTATCCATCGAATTATAAAGGGCGTTGCCCTTTAATATGGAATAAACATCCCTCGCCGTGTTCCCGAAAGCATCGATGTGTATATTTGTAAACCGGTACATGACGTCCTGCTCGAAGATGTTCTTGAGCAGGTTAGTCTTGCCTGTTCCAGTCTCGCCGATCAGGAATATCCCTTTATAGCGGTCCTCTCCCTTCACGTACACAGGCTTCATACCGTCATTCCCTATCTTCAGTCTTGGTAACACCGAGCATCTCCCTGAGTTTCATGTCGCTGATTTGAGTCTGGGTTTTTTCCTGCTTTTGCACCTCCTCGGATGTATCGTTCGCAATCCGCTTCTCCCGCACCAGCTCCTCTTTCATCTGGTTGTCAATCTGTATTGATTTGAAATTTTCACCGACGGACATGATGGTTTGGATTTTCCGCGTTCTCAGTTCCGTGTTGATTACCTCCTGCTCCTCAATTGCGTTCTCACGCTTTATTTTCCAGAGATACACCCAGTCAGACAGGATGCCGCCTGCCCGTTTCTGCGTCAGAAACTCCAGCATCAAACGATTCAGGTCTAAATCAATGTTTTTAAGCTCGTTCATTGTTATCCTCCTTTTCTTCACTGTGTCTTCGACACAGGTATTGATCCATTTCATTGTCACACTACTTAAGGCACAGACAAAAACCATAAGCATAATCCAGTCAAACCATTCCACAAATAACCTCCTTTAAATAAGATGCGAACGGATAACATCCGTCCGGTACGTAATCGCCTTTTACAACGATGTCAAAGTGCGGTATCTGGTATTTGAACAAGTCGGAGAGGTATTCTTTGGCTGCGCGCCAGGCGCGCCAGTCATTAACTTTGCTTTGCAGATAATTATCGGTTTCTTCGTTAGCCACTTCCAGGATGAAACTCAGGCCTTTCCCGTCTTTAATGAGCAGTACCATAGCGTCGGGAATAAGGTTAAGGGGGGTTTTCGTTTCCCGGAAGATGACAGGCTGGATGCCGGTGATTTTGAGGATTTCGGTTAAAGCTTCGGAGAGCTTCAGGGAATGATCGCCTCCTTCGCTCCGGCAGCCCTTAACCCGGTAATACTTACCTATGCGTTCAAGTTTACCTTCAGAATGAAGCCTGTTAAGGTGCTTTTGCGCATTGGTGCGGCCGGAATGAACGGAGTTGTATAATCCTTGTTTGTAGTAGATTTCGCCAAGGAGTTTGGCGTCTAGGATCTTGAGGCTTTGGATAACGGTAAAAAGCAACTTTTCGCGCAACACTGACTACCTCCATAATAAACAACTTCGTAATTGATGTGTAAATACTCAATGATAGTGTGGCGGTTACCTTGCCACTATACATCTCAACTACTATGGAGATAATCAGCATTAACGCAATTGCATGGCTCTTTTATTAAACCATGATTAACGTAGTACTAATTACCGTAACGTTTGTGCTACATATCTTTGTGGTAGCTGTTGCTCCTTTCTTTTTCACCCGTAACAGCTGCCTATTTCAATTCATCGCATTGCGCGATGTAATAACAACCGGAGGGATAACCTCCTATATAATTTATATACCGTATTTAACTTTAAAAATCAACATATAATATTTTTAACTGTCTACATGTCGTGATATCTTTTATAATTTAATAAGTTAATATGTGGTTAAAGTACTATTTTTTTATTCTCTCTACTGTAACTATTGACACTTGTTTCAATCGAACCCTGCGTTGGCAGAACTCAGCGTTAGCGTCAGCGCCGAGTCCGCGAGGCGCTGTTAAAATCCTAATTCATAAACTCCCTATAACGGATTAAAGCTCAAAATAGGCTTCATACACATATACAGAACCTACCCAAAGCGTCGTATTCCAATACAGCAGACACCTCGCCAATACATTAAACTCAAATGAATCCACATCCAGTGATAGCACCATTGGTAATTAAAGACAAGCCGAAGCAGTCGCCTTATGAAGCAGTTCAAACGTAACAGAGGCTTGTCCTATAAGCCCAAACTTAGAAAGCAGGCATATATATAAATGAAGGAGCAAAACTGAAAGATTTTTAAATTTTTGTTGTATTACATTAAGAGAGGGAAAAACCCCGGCCGAAGCCGGGGCTTTCACTTTACAGTCCATGATGATGAGCGCTTATTGCCCGTTCGATATGCTCACATACTTTTTTCCCGTAAACATATTCTGGGCAGTTGCACTCCGGTCTATGATATCCTACTCCCATACCGAGAGGGGACAGCACAACCTTATACCATTCACTCTTATCTTTTTCATCCTGGACTTGATAGACGCCATATTCTGTATTCTCCATTGTAGCCACCTCCTTTCCAGATAAGGACTTTTAAGTCCTTATGCTTAAGGCCCAACAAAAATTTAAAAATCTTGCTTTTTGCGACTCCTATGCGTATTCATGTATTTGCATTTGAAAGGTGGGGTGGTGGTGGAAAACAAATGAAGGACCTTGACAGCCTTGCTACAATTATAAAAAGAAGGCTCGCATTAAGCCTTCTTTTTAAGCAAGGTATGTCAAGGTGGAAGCGAAGCTGATTCCTTGAAGGTGGTCTTTGTTTTTTTCATTTCTTAACAAATATCTCTACGGGAGTTGACACTCTATATTTATAAATTCATCTACAGAATATTTTACACCGCACCCCGTGCAGGTTATCCTCCCGACCCTGTAATCTTCAACGCTGTAGGCATCAAGGATTCCGTTTTTATTTACGGATGTCCTGTATACCGTCTGTTCCCGGAGAAGGAAATCATTTGCCCCGCATTTGCGACATTTATTAATTGTATACGTTTCCATATATTGACTGTTAATTATTAATCCTTCCTGCATTGTAATCCTTGTAGTTATAAACCTGTCCGTCTTCCAGGTATGTGTGATATGAGGCGGCCAGCAGTCGGTTAGGTATATGTTTCAATATGTCGCCTGCGATATCAAACAAGAGCCTGAGCCGGTTTTCTTCGAGTGTTTTGATGTTCTCCATGGTCTTCCAGTGAGTGTAATAATCAGTAGTCATAAAGAAAATGACCTGAAACTTGCCCTTTTCTGAATAGTGGTTTCGGATCTTCTCTGTAAGCTGTTTTCTGTCTTCATTGCCGTTGTCCAGTTCAAAATACATGTCCCCGCATACAGCATCGGCTTTATTATCAAGCCTGAGACTTTCAATGCCTGCGTACTTCCTGTCGTGGAAATACCGGGCCAGACAGTCCCGGAGCCTGCTGTCGTGAAGGAATTTGAACGCCCCGATATTCTTTTTCTTTGAATGATAATCTGCAAATACTGTCATGAAGTTACATGGCAGTTTTTTTAATGGCGGGACCTTTGAGGTCCGACTCATTTTGTGGAGCATGGAATTTACTCTCCTGTAGAGTTTTGGTGAGAATTTACCGTACATGAGATAACAGACGTTCCGCGTCGTACACCATTCGGTACCACGTATAAACTGTCTGATAATCATTCTTTTCATATAAATAAGAAAATATACCGGGCCGGTATTGTGCTGGCGAAAGCCGCACTGAAAGAATTGGTGTTGTCCGGAACTGGCGACCGAATTCTTTCAGTGGGGATTTGTCCGGGCATTTTCCGGACAAGCCGCACATATTCCTGGCCCTATATAAGGTAAACTTTGATCAATCAAGCTGGGTAAGCTTGTATTGAGGGTGGGTTACATGAACCGTCCTGAAAACTACATAAATAATACCCCACGGCTGAGCGTTGTCAACATCGTGGGGTGAAATGGGTTGAAGTGGGACAAAATGTGGGATCATTTTGGTTTTGTTAAAGAGCTGGTATCAATTCCTTTTGATCATGGGTGAATACGTTATCCCCTCCTGTAATCAGGTTTAGCACCTTTTCGACATCTGCCATCACTGCCAGACAGCCCTGTAAGGCCGTAAGATGCGCTGTACGGGCGTATTCCTCAATATACCGGTAACTATGCCCAAAATATATGGAATTCTTCCCTATGAGCTTACAGAGCGTTACAGCGGAAAGCTCGGCAACTATCTCCTGCGCCCAGTGCTGGCCGGACTTCAAGCCGCCTTTAATCCGTGCATGTGCGGCATGTGCCAATTCATGGAAAAAGACTACTTCGTCTTTGCTCGCAATGGCAATTTCCTCCCTTTTGGGACTGTAATAACCATAAACCCGGTAATCGCCGGGTATGGCTTTTACGCTTATTCCCCACTCGCTGGCTTTTGAAATCAGGGGAAGGTCTGATACTGCAATCTGTTCATAATCCAGCGGATCTCCCTCAGTGTCTTCTACCCTGAATACAGGCACTGCCATGAACCCTCTCAGGGTTTCCGTTTCGTTCCCCTCTTCATCATTTTCCTTTTTCATCCATGGAGCAAGGATATGGATTGCCTTTGAGCCTTTTTTTACCTTCCGGTTTACAGCATTCCATTGCTTTATCCCTCGTGCGTCATGACTGCCGTTGATGAACATGATCGTCCTGTTTAATAAGCTCCATTTCTTTGCGGGGATATTCGCCGGAGGGAAGGTCGATAAGGCAATAGCCTCGGGGATGCTGCCGTCTTTAAACCTTTCAATGACTGCGGTAAGTACCTCTTTTACATGCATGGTACACCTCCTTTTTATGTCCTCATTGCCGGAGGTGATGAAACAGTTCTGAAAAGAAGGTATCTTAAAGAGATCTATTTCTGCTTCACCTCCAGCAGGGAGAACACAAATAAGGGGCATGAAAGGTCCTGCTTATCCCGGCTGTGCAATATACTGAGGCTGGACGGCTATCTTATTTTAAAGGTAGGTTCAGGGGGCAGTTTCCCCTGATCAACAGGAATTTCTTCTTTTTTGTTTTTATCTTTATTTTTTCCCATGGTAATCACAATTTGTTTTTCGCCTTCTTTGGTGATCTTCTTCCGGCCTTCTCCGACTTCACGGAGGGCTTCATCTTTCATAATAAAATCAGGGTCGTCGTGCCTTCTCTTGGACCTGTTTTTTTTAAGCTTGTACATAGTAGCGTATATTAAAAATTATGTGACCTTATTAAGTTGGTCTTTATTATGGCAATCTACTGCGGTACCACATTGATTATGTTCTTATGAATAAGGGTGTTTCTTAATTTTTCAATTTCTTCCCGCTTCCTTATATGTGTATCCTTAAGATTTGAATCCTTCTTCGGCACCTTTTGCCAACCGTTTGCCGCCGGTGTCACCTGTTTTATACCATCGGCAGGAATTGCCGACGGCTTAGGTTTCCACTGACTTTTGTCCACAAGGTAATACGTCAATGATCTGTAACTGCCGTCTTCTTTTCTGCCCTGGGATTCAACTCTTATGATGTTCCATTTCTCAAGGTCCTTAATCGCGGAATAAACGCTCCTCTCACTGATGCTGAGTTTTTCGGCTATAGTCCTTTTGGAAGGGAAACAGGACTGTTCTTTACCGACATGTCTGCAGAGTGCTATATATACACCGGTTGCGTTAATGCCGCATAATTTTGCGTATCCGTTGAGGTATGCGTCATCTACGAGGAAGAATTTCTCCCTCAGATCTCTTACTTTGAATTCCATATGGGAAATGCCGCATGGCTGGTTAATGGTTACAGACTAAAAAGAGCAGGTCACATCGGGTTAATGCAACACC
>QZIL01000102.1 GCA_003599025.1 Nitrospiraceae bacterium
AAGCTGTCCGGTAAACAGGTTTTTATAGTAGAGGTAATACTGCACCTGGAGGGGCTTGTCCAGGTTGAATTCCTTCTGGAACCGGACCAGGTCTTCGGGTGTAAACTTTGGATTCAGAGGGTCGATCTGGCTCGGTTTGCCCGGCGCCAGATAGACGACCAGGAAGGATATGATCGAGATAAAAAACAGTGTGATCAGTTTCTGGAAAAAACTCCTTATCGTAAAAGACAGCATGTCAGGTTCCTTTTAGTGCTTAGTACCATATTATAAATGCCACGTTGTCTGTCATTCCCGCTGAGGCGGGAATCCAGAAACTTCAGAAAAACACTGGATTCCGGGTCAAGCCTGGAATGACAACTGGGCTTTATCAACATAACGCCTTTGCGGCAAAATAGCTCGCTTGTTAATGTTATTAATACCTACTCCATCTCAAACCGAGGACTGCTTGCAAGCTTTACCCACTTGTTAAAGAAAAATGTATGGTTCCCGGTCCTGGTAGGGGTTATCTTTTTTATTTTCTCTTCGCCCGCTGGGGTCCTTTCCAGTATTACGATCTTTTTATCGAGGACCGCAGTCCATTTCCCGACATACAAAAATGTATAAGGCTGTTCATCAGCTATAATCCTGTGCAGCTGATGGCAGTATTCAACCTGCCTTTCGTAGTCATATTCCTGTCTTATCTTTACGATCAGATCATCGGCCTCTGCATTCTTGAACCCCACAAAGTTGAGCTGATTTTCATTGGTCTGGCTCGAATGCCATATCTGGTACAGGTCAGGGTCGATACCCATTGACCAGCCCAGGATCAGCGCGTCAAAATTTGCAGTGTTTACGTGCTTTCCGATAAAGACAGACCACTCGACCAGGTCCGTTTTAACATCTATCCCGATCTTTTTCCAGGAGTCCTGCGCAATTGTAAGGACACTCTTTCTCAGATCATTGCCACTGTTTGTGATCAGAGTAAAGGCAAACCTCCTGCCGTCCTTTTCGAGCCAGCCTTCACTGTTTTTCTTCCAGCCGGCCCCATTTAAGAGCTTCAGCGCGCCTTCCGGGTCATAGGGCAGTGGCTGTATGCTTTTATCATAATAGTCCGTCTGCTTTACAAACGGGCCGGTCATCCGTTCTGCCTCATTATACATGACATAGCGGATGATCTTGTCAGTATCGACAGCCATCCCCAGGGCTTTCCTCACCCTGTTGTCCTTAAACAATTCCCTGCGCATGTTGTACCCGATATACGTGTACCCGAACGAAAGTCCGGAGAAGTTCTGGTATTTAGGATCATGCTTAAGGCGCTCCACCTGGTGTGGTTCTGCCCCGTAGCTGTCAATAGCGCCGCCGTAGAATTCCATCTCCTGGGTCAGCGGATCAGGCACTATGCGATATGTGTAGCTTTTATAATTAGGCGCACCTTCCCAGTACTCTTCATTCCTGTCCAGGACAATATACTGGTCGGACTTCCATTCCCTGAAGACAAATGCACCCGTACCAACCGGGCGGCGGTTAAAGTCACTGTCTTTAAGGGTGAATTTCTCAGGGTCCGCGCCCTTTGCTTCCGCCTCGCCTTTTAATGCCTCCGCGTTTAACAAATGCTCAGGAAGCATACCCATGCTCCAAGTCCCGAATGCCGGCGAATATAACCTCTTATAGATTACCTTTACCGTATATTTATCCACCGGCTCCATCTTTTTGACCGGCTCATAATCTGATACACGGGGAGACAGGTTCCTTGGGTTCATTATCGCTTCATAGGTGAACTTGACGTCTCCTGAATCAAACTCATGACCATCATGAAACTTCACCCCTTTTCTAAGATGAAAGACAATAATGGGATTATGTTCTGTTGCCGGTATGAGCTCACTCGCAATAGCTGCTTTTTTGTCCTCATGATCTGGGGTCAGTATCTCAACATAATCGCCGGAGGGAAAGGTATCAAAATATCCGTTGCCAAGGACTTGCTCAAGATGAGCAAAGAAATTCTGGTCCACCTCATTTAATGTTATTTTCAATTGAGGCGGGGCATTGTACCTGACCTTTATATTTACAGGATCAGGAAAGCCGTCCTCGTTATTGTCAGGGCCGGGAATTTGCATCTCGGTTTCTCCCGCTCTGGCGGGAATAATCTCTATGTCCTGTATATTAGCTAAGGCAGCTGACAATGAAGGGGAGAGATTATTTTTTTTCTTATTAGAGAGAATTATATCTTTGACCATCTCAGGCCGGGTCATCTTCCTTCCGGCTGCCATTGCCTTTGGGTTCACATAAAAATAGGCTTCTTCATATATGTCCCAGCTTTCAGCCAGACGGCCCCTGAATCTCAGGTCCTCATCCCTGTCGATCAGGCCGTCAAAGACCTGGTCTGTTATCGTCCCGCTTGCAGCATCGGCATGAAGTATGGGATTTAATATCTTTGCATCCCCGATTGATGCACTGATGAATTCCTCAAGGCGCTGCAGGTTCCCCTTGACCTGTTCATCATATGTAGGCACCCAGTAAAATGACTGCAACAGCAAGACAAAGATCAGGACCGGAAGCAGTATTAATATTTTTTTTATCAGCATATGCTTTATTTCCGTATCTATTATAGCAGTGAGTCTTAACAGGTCAAGCGTTTTCTGCTTATGACAATAAATGTCACTAGGGACAAATTATTGACTGTCCTGTTTTGTGATATGCGTGATTATTAACTTCAAAGCCCTTGAATTCATTATTTTCCTCTACGATTAAATCCCCTGGCATTGAATCTGCTTTACTAACAGTCAAAGCAGATTGACTGCCACTTAACCTTAGAAAGGGGGAGGATAAAAAAGACGTAACATGTGAGGAGTCAATAAACTTCTCGCAATCATAGACGGTCATATTGGCCGGACTAATTCATAGGAGGAAAGAATGTACAAAGCAATAAACAACATCAGAGAACAAAAAGGCTTTACCCTTATCGAATTGCTGATAGTCGTCGCGATTATCGGCATCCTCGCTGCCATCGCTGTCCCGGCATATATCGGCGCGCAGGAAAAGGCAAGGAAGTCAAACCTTTCAAAGGCTGCAAAGTCAGCTGAGTCAGATCTTAGTCATTGGCTGAATTCAGCAATTAAGGGTTCAGTTGCAGCTAACCCTGGATCACAGTTAACAGAAGTTGACACGGACTGGTCTGGAACAGTTGTGGCTGCTGTTGATCTGACTAACGCTGCATTATTTGCAATAGGCGCAAATGCTGCTGACTCTGTTATTACACAATATGTTACAGCAAGGACCGGTGGAGCAGGTATGAACGGCGCTGAAATGTCACCGTGGAATGGTATGGATGCTTGCACTGGCGCTGGTCTTTCGGAAATGTTCGTCAATTTGGGTGTAGGTGGTGATCCAGGTGCTGGTAACCCTGGTAACGCATGTCAGGTCTCGCTTGCCCCTGTTACAGCAAATACAATAGCTGTTATCGCCAGCAGTAATGGCCCTGGTGGAAGCGATTCTGCTAACACAGAATTGATGTCAAGAATTGTTGTTGCAGCAGAATAATTGAAACAAACTTAAGAGGGGGGATTTCATTCCCCCCCTCTTTCTACTCAGTCAAATGACTATATATAAAAAAGATAACAACAAAGGTTTCACCCTCATAGAGCTTCTCATCGTTATGGGCATTATCGCGATACTCGGCACTATCGGGGTAACGTCGTATATCGGCTCGACTTTAAAGGCCACCCGCTCAGAGGCTTATACAAACCTGCAGGCGCTGAGAATGCATGAGGAACAGTTCTTTGCAGAAAATGCACAATATACAACTGACATAGCAGGAGATTTCCAATCATTTCAACCAGGCCCTGCTTCAAATTATGTATATTTGATAACTAACCTCAATGTAGCACTACCAGCTGCTCCAGTTGCTGTACCATACAACAACGCAACCGTTGCACAGGCTAACTGCTTTATCGCAACCGCCACCGGGATAGCCGGCACGCGCGTTGCCGGTGATATCTTTGCAATAGACTGCAACAACAATAGAAACTTCTGATTAATCAACTCTCCGTCTTGCCGCTCCAGTTCTTCGCTTTAAATAAATGCAATAGGTACACTAACCTTTTCTAAGAACTGCGTTAACAATGCCATAGATTTCTGGATTCCGGGTCAAGCCCGGAATGACGGCCATTCGGCTTTGTTAAGTTATGTCTTAGCATGTCTAAGCTCAATCACAGTCACCTCAGGTGGTGACAGAAAGCGTATCGGAGACCCCCATGTCCCGCTGCCGCGACTTACATAGAGGTGCGATCCGTTTTTTAGGTCTAACAATCCTGCATGTTTTGGATAATATAATTTAGTCACCAGACTGAAAGGGAATATCTGACCCTTATGCGTATGCCCTGAAAGCTGCAGATCAAAGAGCCCTGCCCCGTCATTGCTCGCAACCGGTCTGTGCTTTAACAGGATTTTGAATTTGTTATGGTCAAGACCTGAAAGCAGCTCACTTTCAGATTTGCCATTTAACATCCCGAATTGTTTTCCTGTTGAATCATCAACCCCGGCAATATAAATACCGGCCACCTCAACAGCTTCCCCCCTCAACATGGTGAACCCTGCCTTTCTGGTAAACTCAAGCGCCTGTTCTAATCCCGCATAATATTCGTGATTACCAGTTATTGCATATTTGCCGTAAGCGGGTTTAATCTGGAGGAATATTTCTGCAAGACCATTAAGCCTGTTTATCTGTCCGTCCACAAAATCACCGGTTGATACCAGAATGTCAGGTGATTCGGCATTTACCTTTTCAGCGATTTTTCTAAGCCTGTCTTCCCTGACAATCAATCCAACATGAACATCCGATATCTGAACAATTTTAAGCCCGTCACTTTCAGCCGGGACCCTGGACGACTTGACGGAAAAATGCTCGACCTGAATATCCCTCGCCTCGAAAAATCCGTAACAACCGGCAATTAGGGAAAACATAAGAGGTATGAAGAAAGATGCCTTTGCGGAAAGGGACAATCCTGACAAATCAGCATGCACTATCAGATTAAGCAGATACACGAGCCGCCTGTATATATCAACGCAAACCGCTGATGCAAAGAACAATATTAAAAGCCCCATCCATACATAGCCGGTATACGACATAATACGTGCAAGTAATTCCATATTAAGCCCTTCAAGATACCGGACAATAACAGGTGCAGAAGTCATAACCGCCATAAATATAATCACAGGAATTCCCGTCTTGAGACTTATAGACAGGGCAGCTTTTGCTTTCAGGAATGCATAGAGATGCAGGGAGCCGTATATCAGAAAAAAAACAACCAGAAAGATCCGCATTCTTAACTTTACAATAATGTACATGGGGATAGAAAGAGTGATAGCAGTGGCCATACAGCTCTGCAGGGCAAGGCATATGAACTCAGGCTGTAGTGAATTTACATGAATATAAGTTAGAATAAGTACGAGTTGATTTTATTATAAATTGACAAATCTAACTTAATAAAGGACATAAACATGAATGCGAATTACGAAGCAGGCGGATATATTGAGGCATGGTGCACAAAATGCAAACTGGAACTGGGCCACACAATTGTTGCAATGGTCGATAATATACCCAGAAAAGTCAAATGCAATACTTGCGAAGGACAACACATGTATCGTGCCAAACCATCTGAAACAAATCGTACAAAACTGAAAAACCCTGCCCGAAAACCAAGAGCTAAAGGCGCGATATACGAAGAATATTTGTCCCGTCTGACCGGCGGCGACCTTTCAAGGGCCAGAAAATACAGCTTCAAAGAAAACTACAAGAAAGATGAGATACTTGACCATCCAACATTTGGAGTTGGAGTTGTCTTATCCGTAATTCAGACAAACAAGATGGAGATCCTGTTTAAGGATGGAACTAAACTGCTAAGCCAGAATCAGTAACTATCATTTAGTACTATTTTTTTGTGTCCTCTATGAGGCAATTCATGGCAGAAAAAAACAGTCTTATTCTCAATATGCCTGGTGTCCGGGACTAAAAAACAGCTTTGTCCATAACTAATCAAGAGTTTCTTTTTTTACCTTTGCGAGATACTCATCCCATTCAACCGGAAGTGCGTGCTTCTTCTTATTGTTACAGTCTTTGCATGCCGGCACAATGTTATTCTTAACTGACTTCCCTCCCCTTATAACAGGCACAATATGGTCCATGGTCAATTCATCAGGCGCTTTTACCGTCCCGCAGTAATAACACTTCCTCTCAGCACATTTCCCTTTCCACCACTGTGACCTGCGAATATCTCGTGCCTTCTGTTTTTCCTTTTTGATCTCCTGCTCAGTGGCAGTTGCAATAAAATAATCCATAATCATAATAATAGAACAAGTATAACGGTTTAATCATCACGTGCAACCGGCCAGCCGCATAATAAGCAGGCTTTAAGCAGAATACAGAACTGGGTCCTGCATGATTTTGATTGATAATTTAGTTTAATTATTTTAATATGATACGGGAAGATTGTGATTGACTTTTCAGAATGAAAGATGCCATGATTGATAAGAAGTTTGGGTGTTGTGACACACGTAGGGCCACAAAGACTTTTAACTTTGTGGCCTTTTTATTAAGCGCTGGAGTCCTGTAGGGTCCAGTCTATCAAGTAAGGAGGAAGTAAGAATGGCAAAGGGAACTGTAAAATGGTTCAATGAGTCCAAGGGTTTTGGTTTCATAACCCAGGAGGACGGGGGGCCGGATGTTTTTGCCCACTATTCCGAGATCAAGGGAGATGGCTTTAAAAACCTTACAGAAGGTGACAAGGTTAGCTTTGATGTTGTCGAAGGCGATAAGGGTCTGAAGGCAACAAATATCGAAAAGATATAAACAATGACGGCAGGCCCTGCAAGCCAGGGCCTGCTATTTCAACAACCGCTGATTATTTCTGATAGACCAATAACTGCAGATAATTTGTCCGCGACTTTATTTATTGCCCTGAAAAAACTCTCGGAAACAATATAGTTATGGAGCGGGCGACGGGATTCGAACCCGCGACCTCCAGCTTGGGAAGCTGACACTCTACCACTGAGTTACACCCGCACTACGAAGCAATGGATTATTGTATATTGCCAGCTAATATAATTCAAGAAGCACAATTTTTCACTGCCATTCTTTCTATGATATTCAAATTTGGAATCACATTGAATCAGCTTCTTCGTTCATTAATGGAAATATAAAGTCGTGTGGGAAGCGGTCAGTATTTTTTTAACGGATTTATTTAAGTTTAAAGCTTCTATCCCATATGACGCTACCAGACCGCTATAGATCATTCTATTTCGCCCCCGAATCACATAAATAATTTCTCAATAATATCCTGTGGAATTATTTCATTCATACATGCCCCCTTTGCTTCAAAGAGTTAATGATTTTGATTGCACAAGTCCCCAAACGATCTGTTTACTGAAACATACAGAAGGGAAGAGTAAATGCAGAAATCAGTAGCTATGGAACTTATACAAGCACATCTACCCCGAACTTTTTGAGACTATCCATCAGGGCACATAAAGGCAGCCCCACAACATTAAAATAATCCCCTTCAATCTTTTCAATAAAGACCGCTCCTATCCCCTGGATCGCGTAAGCCCCTGCTTTATCCAGCGGCTCCTTTGATCTTACATATGTCCGTATCTCTTCTTTGCTTAGCTTTTTGAAATATACCTTTGTCTCTACTGATCTCGATATTTTCTTGCCGGTGCCGGTATCTAAAATAGTAAATCCGGTGATCACCGTATGCGCTTTGCCATTGAGCATGGTCAGCATCTTCTCTGCTTCTTTGTCCGTATGGGGTTTGCCGAGAAGACTGTCTTTAAAGACGATAAAGGTGTCTGCTGCTATGATCAATGCGTTTTTATATTTAGCTGAAACAGCCTCTGCCTTTTTACGCGACAGGAACCTTGCGAGCTCACGCGGTCTTAATGGCAGGGCAAGGTCCTCTTCGTAATCACTGACGCAGACTTTGAACTTAAGCCCTGTTATCTCCAGTATCTCTTTTCTCCGGGGGGAGGCTGATGCGAGTATTATTTTTTTCATAGCCTATATAATAACCTAAACAGGCCAGACCGAAACCAAAATAAATGAACCACAGAGACGCAGAGGCACAGAGGAATGACGCAAAGTCAGGAAACAGCATTTTAGAAACTGAGAGTTGTTTCCCAATTTTGAAGTTCTTATCGTCTCTTCTACTCCGTTTCTCAGTGCCTCCGTGGTTTATTGTTTTTTTCTTTTTTATAAAAAACTACTGTTGGATGAGCATTCTCTGAAGAGGGAAATATGCGTTAGGTCCAATTGAGGACATGTCAGGGTTAAAATGAAACCGCTAATGCAAACGAAAGAATATGATCTTGCAATAATCGGGGCCGGCCCGGCCGGCATGATGGCGGCTTTGCGCGCAGCGGAATGCGGGGCCAGGGTCGTGCTTCTGGAAAAAAAACATATGCCCGGCATAAAGCTGCTGATGACGGGCAAGGAGCGGTGCAATATCACCAACAGCGAAACCGATGTCCGGAAGTTCACGGCCCATTACGGGAAGAATGGCAAGTTCCTCTTAAACGCCCTCTATTATTTCGGGGTGGCAGAGACGATCGAATTTTTCCACAGGCACAATCTGAAGACAAAGGTTGAACGCGGCGGCCGTATATTCCCGGAAAGCGACAGGGCAAAAGACGTGCACGATCTGTTTCTAAGGCTCATCAAGAAAAACAATATTACTCTGCTTACCAGCTGCAGCATAAAAAAAATATCCCTTAAGCAAGATGTAATAGAGAAAATCACTCTTGACGGCATGGAGATAACAGCCGGAAATTATCTCATCAGCACAGGGGGGCGTTCTTATCCGCAAACAGGTTCAACCGGAGACGGATACACATGGGCACGGCAGATGGGGCATACCATAATAAAGCCCGGACCTGCACTGACCCCCGTTCTGGTTAGGGAGCAATGGGTAAAGGAGCTGGAAGGCCTGAGCCTTAAGAATGTCAGCATCTCTGTCTATCAGAATAATAAGAAAAAGGATGAACGCTTTGGTGAGGCCCTGTTTACCGGTTTCGGGATGAGCGGGCCGGTGATACTTGATATGAGCAAGCACATCGGGGAATTACTCGCCAATGGGCCTGTGGAGTTGTTCATTGATTTTAAAACCGCGCTGGATTTTGACATGCTGGATAAACGGATATTGAGAGACCTTGAAGGGCACAAAAATAAAGCAATAAGAAATATCCTCCAGGAGCTGCTCCCTCAGAAGATGATACCTGTGGTCCTTCAACTGACGGGGATAGACCCTGAAAAAAAGGGCCACTCCATTACAAAAGAGGAACGCAAAAAACTGCGCGCGTTTCTAAAGCAGTTCCCTATGACCATAAAAGGGCTGTTAGGGTTTGACAAGGCCATCATAACAACCGGGGGTGTGCATCTGAAAGAAGTTGATCCGAGGACCATGCGGTCGCGGATAGTTGATAATCTCTTTTTTGCAGGTGAAGTGCTCGACCTGGACGGGCCCACAGGCGGGTACAACCTTCAGGTCTGCTGGAGCACCGGGTATCTTGCTGGGGAAAGCGCGGTAAAACTTGGTCCGGCTGAGAAGCAGTCTAAAAGTCAGGACGAGGAATAACTTTGGCTCGGTTTATTTTGTTTCATCCGTTGATTTATAATACATGCCGTTGAGATGTGTAAGTAAATGGAGCCAGAACAATATTTCTATCTCGGACTTGTCTTAGTTCTTTCAGGCGCGGTTCTTTCTCTGATACCCTTCCGGAAAGTAAGGCCCTACCTCTATATATTACCGGCCCTTGGTTCTCTAAGCCTCGCTTTTGCAGGACTTAATGTACTGTCCGGCCATGTGTTATTGATATCTTCAATCCAGGTTTCTTCCTTTTTTGATTTCTCATTCCGCGGAGACCCGCTCTCAGGATTTTTCATGGTTGTCATCTCGGCCCTTGCGTTTGCGGTATCAGTTTATTCCATCGGGTATTCGGGAGAAATGAAGAACCAGGGGTTCATGGGCTTTCTGTTCAATGTATTCCTTCTCAGCATGTACGCGGTTGTCCTTGCGGACAATATTTTTACCTTCCTCGTATCATGGGAGACCATGTCGGTCGTATCGTACTTTCTGGTCACATTTGACAGGAATGAAAAATCAGCCCGGGCAGGGCTGACATATGCGGTGATGACCCATATCGGTACCGCTTTCATCATAGCGCTGTTTCTTGTCCTCTATAAACAGACCGGGATCATGGACTTTCAGGGGATGAGGACAGCTGCCGCGCAGATACCTGATATCCTGAGACATGTTGTTTTCATATTCTCTGTCATCGGCTTTGGGGTTAAGGCGGGCATCATCCCTATGCACACGTGGCTGCCGAAGGCCCATCCTGCTGCTCCGTCCAATATCTCAGCACTCATGTCCGGTGTCATGATAAAGACAGGGATTTACGGATTCCTCAGGATAAGCATGGACATCATGGGCAGCGGACCAGCGTGGTGGGGCATAATAATTATCATCATCGGCGCTGTATCGTCCATCCTCGGCGTGCTGTATGCCCTGATGGAACAGGACCTGAAAAGGCTCCTTGCCTACTGCAGTGTCGAAAATATCGGGGTCATCTTTCTAGGTATCGGCGCGTCCATGATGTTTAAAAGCCACGGACTAGATGCATTGTCTTCAATAGCCCTTGCCGCTGCTCTCTACCATACTCTTAATCACGCGGTATTCAAGGGTCTGCTCTTTATGGGCGCAGGTTCTGTTATGCATGCTGCCCATACAAAAAACATGGAGGAGATGGGAGGACTGCTCAAATTAATGCCTTATACTGGACTGTTCTTTCTTATCGGGTCGGTCTCGATCTGTGCTCTGCCGCCATTTAACGGGTTTGTGAGTGAATGGCTTACATATCAGGCACTGCTGCTCGGGTTTCAGTCACCATCTGTAATTGCAAAAATAATCAGCCCGCTCGGAGGGGCCGCCCTTGCACTGACAGGCGCGCTTGCTGCCGCATGTTTTGTAAAGGCCTTCGGGATTTCTTTTCTTGGAATGCCGAGAAGCAACCGAGCGGAACAGGCAAAAGAGGTGTCTTTTTCCATGATATCCGGGATGGCTGTACTTTCCCTGCTATGTCTGGCTTTCGGCATCCTGCCGGGGATCGTGACCGCGCATATCTCTCCGGCTGTACATGCGCTGACAGGCGCACCCGGTGTCCTATCAAAGAACGGGGTTCTCTTTGTAATGGAAACTGTAACCACTTTATCCCCCGGCCTCTTGCTGGCCCTGATGCTGATTATGTTTGGTGCGACTGTGCTTTTTATCTATATTGCCGGCGGTAGGAGAAAGACCATGTACGGACCTTCCTGGGACTGCGGCATGCCTGCGCTTACCTCGAGGATGCAGTACAGCGCTGCCGCGTTTACAAAACCGCTGAAAATAATATTCAAGAGGATATATCTGCCCCGCAGGGAACTGAAGATTTCCTATATCGTAAAACCGTTATTTGTGAAATCGATCAGATACAGCGGGGTCATTACACCTTTTTTTGAAAAGTACTTTTATACCACTGCGGGGAATGTTCTCTACCGGATCGCCGGGAGGGTGAAGCTGCTTCAGTCCGGAAGCCTTCACCTTTATCTCGCGTATATCCTGATAACCCTTATCGTGCTGCTTATTTTCGGGACATAACATGGAATACGCGCAATTCATAATAATCATAATCTTCTCTCCCCTGGTTAACGGGGTCATAAAGAAACTCAAGGCGCACATGCAGGGCAGATCAGGGCCAGGGGTGCTGCAGCCGTATTATGACCTGCTCCGGCTGCTGAAAAAGGACATGGTGATTTCTAATGTTACGACCTGGGTATTCAGGTCGACGCCTTATATAGTCTTTCTCTCGGCTGTGGCTGCTGCGTTTATTATACCCGTGATAACCACGAATTATACGTTCAGCATGCTTGGTGATGTCATCGCGCTGATATACATCTTCGGGCTGGCGAGGTTTTTTATGGCGCTTGCGGGTCTTGATGCGGGCACGGCCTTTGGCGGGGAAGGCAGCAGCAGGGAGATGACAATTGCGATCCTTGTGGAGCCTATGATAATGCTGAGCATCTTTACCGCGGCGATATCCGCAGGTTCGACCAATATCGCCAGGATCGCGGAGACGCAGGGAATGTTTTATTCCCCCTCGCACGTGCTTGCCTTCGCGGCATTTATGGTGGCGGTCATAGCCGAAACAGGCCGCATACCGGTGGACAATCCGGATACGCACCTTGAACTCACTATGGTCCATGAGGGTATGCTTCTTGAGTATTCAGGCAGATACCTGGCGCTTATGGAATGGGCGCACTACATAAAGCAGATGGTGCTCTTTACCCTGGCAGCGGACATCTTCTTTCCGGTGGGGATAGCACGCGATTTATCAGCAGCAGGGCTCGGCCTCTCGGCCGGTTTATATATGTGCAAGATGCTGGCACTGGTGTTTATTATGGCACTGGTGGAATCCACAAGGTCTAAGATGAGGTTTTTCCAGCTCCCGTCGCTTCTGGGTGGCGCCTTTGTACTTTCAGTTTTGTCGCTATTGACGTACATAATGATGGGGAGATGATGGCAAGAATACAGACTGCAGAACAAAGATATCAGAATACAGACTTACCGAGAACCAATGTAACAAAGCCTCATAGCCGTCATTCCGGGCTTGACCCGGTCGGATCGACTCGTCGAGTAGACTCGATTCGAGAATCCAGTGTTTTCCTGAGGTGTCTGGATTCCCGCATTCGCGGGAATGACAAACAAAGGGGCTTTCAAAATGTACGTATTAGTAAGTCCAGGAGGAACGGGTGAAGGACTGGATTGATGCTTTTTATGTAATAGACTTTCTGTCTGTCGGGATACTCCTGACTGCCCTGGCGATGAACGGCCTGAACAGGCTCGAATCCTGTGTGAAGGCATATACAACTAATTCGTGGCTGCTCTCCCTCCTGATTGTCAGTGTTGCCTTCATGATCGGGGAGAGGCATCTCTACCTTGCAGGGATTATTTCACTCGCCACAAAGGGGGTCATTATCCCACTGTTTTTAAGAAAGATAGTCCGGCAGATAAAGGTCACGCATGAAGTTGAGCCGTACATAAGCAATGCACTGTCACTCACTATATCAGGCATTCTTGTTGCGGTCGTGTACGCCTCGCTTAAGGAAGGGATATTTGTGACCGGTTTTTCGAGAAACGTACTGCAGATATCGATCGCCGTGATACTTATCGGCCTCTTTATAATGATAACGCGGCGCAAAGCAATAACTCAGGTGATAGGACTCCTGTTTATGGAAAACGGCCTCTTCCTTGCAGGCTTCTCACTGACACTCGGGATGCCCACGATTATTGAACTAGGGGTGCTGTTTGATATGCTTATGGGCGTAATCATTCTCGGCATATTCGCGGTGCAGATCAGGAGGACATTTGCCTCTGCTGATCTTGACAGGATGACGACATTAAAGGGATAGATAAATGATAGGGATACTCACAATTCCGCTTGTTACAGCGCTTGCCTGCTTTCTGATAAGGCGGCCGGGGCTCACAGGCTATGCAAGCCTCTTAGGAGCTGCC
>QZIL01000076.1 GCA_003599025.1 Nitrospiraceae bacterium
TTCCCCCATTTTTCAAAAAACAATCTGCTACCACTTTATAAATTACGTTTCCATTTATTTCTTAAAGACTTATCTTCGGATAGTATCTATTTCTGGGGGGACTCCTGAAAGGGCATCCCTGGGAAATCCAGACACGCTGTTATTGAAATTGCCGGATCTCGGCCGCGCTATTGCTTATTCGACACTATATCTATTTGATGATACTATTGTTATTAAAAGGCTGGTACGCCCTGTCTGAATCTGCTGTATATGACCAATATGCACGACGACGAACACAGTATAAGCATCGACGAGCTTTATAAAAGGGTAGGTTCTTCCGCCCTCGGACTGTCTGCACAGGAAGTGAAAGCCCGTCAGGAGAAATACGGACTTAATGTTCTAGAAGAGAAAAAGCAGGCACCTGAGATTATTAAATTCGGCAGGCACCTTGTGGATTTTTTCGGCGTGCTCCTCTGGACAGGTTCGTTTCTCGCCTTTTTTTCCGAGTACCTCGCCCCGGGTGAAGGCAATCTTTATATCGGCATTGCTCTTGCCGTGGTCGTGGTCCTTAATGCCATATTTACCTATATCCAGGAGTATCAGTCCGAAAAAATAATGGAGAGCTTCAAAAAGATGATGCCGGTAAGGGTCGAGGCATTAAGGGACGGGAAAAAACAGGAAGTGCTCGCAGGAGAACTGGTGCCCGGGGACATTATTTTCCTGCAGGAAGGCGGCAAGATACCGGCTGACGCCCGCCTTACAGGGCAGAACGCTCTCAAGGTCGACCACTCTTCGCTCACCGGGGAGTCAGAACCCCAGCTGCGTTCTCTGGACTGCACCCACCACAATATCCTTGAATCGAGGAACATGGTTTTTTCCGGCACACTCGTCCAGTCCGGTAACGGGACAGCAGTTGTTTACGGTACCGGCATGAATACGCAGATAGGAAAGATTGTACTGATGACCGAGAAGACTGAATCTGTCTTAAGCCCCCTCAGAAAAGAACTGAACCATTTTATCAGGATCATATCAGCAATCGCGATTACCCTCGGGATTTCATTTTTCATAATAGGCTTCCTCACAGGCAACCACCTGATGTCAAGTCTGATATTCGCGATCGGGATACTCGTTGCAAATGTTCCTGAAGGTCTGCTGCCCACGGTAACCTTGTGTCTGAGCATGACCTCAAAGAGGATGGCCAGAAAAATGGCCCTGATAAAGAACCTCGACTCTGTTGAGACACTCGGTTCCACAACCGTCATTTGTACAGACAAGACAGGCACCATAACGGAAAACAGGATGTCGGTGAATACTATATTCATGAACATGGATGAGCGGAATGTGCATGAAAAAGGCATAGGGCAATTACCGGGTTTTGACAAGCTCCTCGACATTGCTGTGCTCTGCAATAATGCGAGACTCGATGATAAAGGGCAGTACATCGGGGACCCTACTGAAGGCGCCCTTCTGCTGTTTGCAAAGGATTATGCGGACATATCCTCCCTGCAGCTTGCGAATGAACGAATAGAGGAGCATCCCTTTGATTCAAAGACAAAGCGGATGATAACCGTAAACAGATCTGCAGGCATGACCTCAGGCTACCTTAAAGGCGCGCCTGAAGTGGTCCTCGCCAAATGCAGCATGGTCATCGTACAGGGCAGGGAAATACCCATGACCGATGTCCATAAATCAGGGATAATGCTTCATTATGAACGACTCGCTTCAAGGGGCGAACGTATTCTCGGGCTTGCGTACAGGAACGGTCATGACATTAGCGAGACCGGGTTTGTCTTTGTCGCCCTTGCAGGAATGGTGGACCCTCCAAGGAGGGAAATACCTGACGCAATATCAAAATGCAGGTCAGCAGGAATAAAGGTTGTAATGATCACCGGTGATTACAGTATCACAGCCGAGGCCGTAGCAAGAAAAGTGAAGATGCTGGATGCAGGAAAGGCAAATATACTTACAGGTGAAGAACTCGACAGGACCGACGATGCCCGTCTCAAAGAGTTCCTTGGAAAGGGCAATATTATAATCGCGAGGGCTGCTCCGGCGCATAAACTGAGAGCTGTTACCGCGCTTCAGGAGATCGGAGAGGTCGTGACCGTGACAGGTGACGGGGTCAATGACGCCCCTGCGCTCAAGAACGCGGACATGGGAGTAGCCATGGGCATTGCCGGTACAGATGTAGCAAAAGAGGCGGCAGACATGGTGCTCCTTGATGATAATTTCGCGACCATAGTAAATGCGGTCGAAGAAGGAAGGACTGTCTATGCAAATATCAGAAAATTCATCGCATACGTCCTTACCAGCAATGTACCTGAAATTCTCCCCTTTATTGCATTTGTCCTGTTTGATATACCGCTGCCCCTGACTGTTGTATTAATACTGTCAATCGACCTTGGAACTGACCTGCTGCCTGCACTGGGGCTTGGTGTCGAGAGTGCGGAGTTTGATGTCATGTCACAACCCCCAAGGCCGAGAAATGAGCGCCTGCTGAGCCCCAATCTTCTTTTTATGTCCTACGGAATCATCGGCATGCTTCAGGCAGCAGCCGGCTTCTTTTCCTACTTCGTTGTCCTTACCATGGGCGGATGGACGTGGGGGCAGCATCTCGCAACCAGCGACCCTGTCTACCTGAAAGCCGTGACCGCGTTTTTTGCAAGCATCATCATCTGCCAGATAGCGGATGTATTCATCTGCAGGACCCGCAGGGATTCCGCATTTACAAAAGGGGTCTTCTCAAACAGGTTTGTCCTGTTCGGCATTGCCTCTGAACTGCTTCTACTCGCCAATATCGTATACAACCCTTATACTCATAAAATATTCGGTACACATCCTCTCACCCTGTTTGAGCTTTCACTCTCAATCCCCTTTGCGTTAACCATATTCTTCGGAGATGAGCTGCGGAAGCTTTTAATCAGAAGAAATGTTGTGTTTGTCGACAGGTATCTGAACTGGTAGCAAGGCATATATATTGATATTATTAGTGCTGTCTTTATTGTGATAAAATGGCAATTGGAAAGGAGGGCAGCCGCCTGTGCTTCGGACCGTATTCATCGCAGTCTTAATTTTTGCAATTCCGCACACCGGGCTGTGCTTTCCGTCCATAGGCGGAGAACCGCAGGATGTGAAGGATGTTTTTCTTCCTGAGGGTGACAGTGTAAAGGTTGAGTCTTGGATAGATAATCTGGATATCCCGTGGTCCCTGATTTTTCTGCCTGACGGGAGGGCGCTTGTCAGTGAGAGGCCGGGCAGGATCAAGCTTGTAAAAGACGGGAAGCTTCAGCCATTTCCTTATGCAAAGATTGATGTCCATCATTCAGGAGAAGGCGGCCTGATGGGGCTGGCATTGCATCCTGAATTTCCGCAGAAGCCTTTTATTTACGCGATGCACACGTATAAAAAAGACAGGGACATTTATAACCGTGTGATAAGGCTGAGGGACAACGGGGAGACCGGGGTTTTCGACAGGGTGATTATAGACAGGGCCCCCGGCGGACGATTTCACAATGGAGGGAGGATCGCCTTTGGCCCTGACGGGATGCTCTACATTACTGCCGGCGAGACATTTACGGCAAGGCTTGCGCAGGACCTGAATTCCTCTGGAGGAAAGATATTGAGAGTCACACCTGAAGGCAGTATCCCGGGGGACAACCCATTCAAAAACTCACCCGTATATTCGTATGGCCACCGCAATCCGCAGGGGCTTGCATGGGACCCTGATACAGGGGCGCTCTTTGAATCAGAACACGGGCCATCCGGCGAATACCTGTTATGGGGGAATGATGAAATAAATATCATCACCAGAGGTGGCAACTACGGATGGCCGGAAGCGGTTGGAGCTCCCGGGAAGAAGCCTTATATCGACCCTCTTATCGTCTGGAAAAAGACAACCCCTCCATCAGGAATTACTTTTTACAGGGACGAGAAACTTGCACATTTAAGGGGGGACCTGTTTGCTGCCACGCTGGGAAGCGAGGCCCTTATCAGGATCAGGATGAAAAGGCATGACAATAAATACACGGTCAGCAGAATAGAGAGATGGTTTACAGATGAAGACGATAACAGCAGGTATGGAAGGATAAGGGACGTTGTCGGCGGGCCGGATGGTTTTCTTTATTTTATTTCGAACAACACAGACGGAAGAGGAAGACAGAGGCCCGGGGATGACCATATCTACCGTATTCTGCCGAGATGATAACCATTTCAGGTCAGTACAGATTTCAGATTTTAACTGACAATGCATCTGACGGCTGATAAATAAAGATTGAGGCGCTCGCCTCTTTTAGCAGGCTGAGAGGGGTTTATTTTTCAGGCAAAGGCGCTTTCTGCCCGTTCTGGCCAATTCTAACAAGGGTGACATGGGTAGAGAAGATTACATCGTTCATAGCTGCGTGATTCGCCCGGTATACCCGGACAAGATACTGAACAGAGGTATTACCCTCTTTTGTTTTTTCGATAATGAACTTCAGGATTGTTCCTTCCCGTATGCTCTTTTTGAATAAAACCTTGTCCATGCCAAGGGTAACAAAGTTGCAATCAGGATACTCCAGAGTCGCAGCTATCCAGGCATATTCATCAACCCATTTAAGCAAATCACCGCCAAATAAGTATCCGTAGTGATTTAAATTTCCGGGAAGAACTAATTTGTGATTTTCCATGGTATCAGCACATTACTGGTTCGAATATTTTTTACTATATCAGATTTCAATTGACAATGCATCTGTCAGCTGATAAATAAACATAGAGGAGAGTGATAGTGAAAGACAATAGTCCCGGTTTATCGGGTCCAACGGAGTCCGCAACTCTGGCAGGGGGATGCTTCTGGTGCCTGGAAGCAGTTTTTCTGGAATTAGCAGGGGTTGAACAGGTCGTCTCCGGATACTCAGGAGGCGCGATTGAAAACCCCACTTACCGTGAAGTATCTGCAGGGACAACCGGCCATGCCGAGGCAGTGCAGATTTTATTTAATCCAGAGAAAATATCCTACAGAAATTTGCTGGAGGTTTTTTTCACGATCCATGATCCGACCACTCTGGACCGTCAGGGCGCTGACGTGGGCCCCCAGTATCGCTCCGCAATTTTTTATCACAGCGACGCTCAGAAACATGCTGCCGAAGAAGTGATACAGAAACTCAGCAGCTCCAATACCTGGGAAAACCCGATTGTCACAGAGATCACCCCTTTTCATAATTTCTATCCGGCTGAAAACTACCATAAGGATTATTACAAACAGCACGGCGAAGAGCCTTACTGCCGCCTGGTGATTCAGCCGAAAATTGCGAAGCTCAGGAAACATTTCATGGATAAGCTGAAAAGACAATAAGGGGAAACAATTGAGAATAGATGAGTTCTACATTCGTTTCTCCGATATGACCCATCAAAAACTGAGGATGTAACCTGTAACGTTTTGCGGCGTGAGACGCAGAGGCAAGCAAGAAAGCAGCGTGGGCTGGATTTTTTTGTCAGGTGCTTGTCTTTTCCATCTGCAGATAAGAAATTTCTGACATTCCCGCTTTTTCTTTTGCATGTTCAATGGTCATGCTTACAAGATTGCCCTCTTCATCCAGGTCAATGTAAAGATTATCTGATATTTCTTTTGTCTCAACGACAGACACATTAGAAAACTCAATCAACGCTGTATCTGTATCTGATAAATACCGAATTTTCATTTTCCTTCCTCCTTAAAGTTTCGATCAAAAAAGGTATTATGAACAGTCTCTCCGTCTTCTAACAGGATAATTCGTAAGTATCTCCCTGTCTCTTCGATGAATTTCCATTTCCTTATCCTTCCATCACTCTGAACTTCTGTTTTTATGGGTTTCTTTATGGTATCCATTATCCACTCTTCTTTGATAATTGCCCTGCCTGGACGCTGTTTGATAAATGAAAAGTTTTATAAAGCATTTTATCATTATTTATCGCCGAATGCTTAAATTAACCGTAGGCTTGGACTTCCCCCCAATTTTTTTCTCAGGTTAATTTAACAGTTGCAAGAAACAAGACCTGAGCCTATTCTTTCTCATAAGATGCGACCCCTCTCACCCTTCTTTCAGCATAGAATTGAATTTTCATTCATCATCTGTAAATTGATTCACAGGTTGATCGTCACCAATACTTTCAGATATCCTGGCATTTCAGCTATGCTTGCAGATAGTGAGAATACCTGCGTATCCTCAAACCGTTGATATCAAAACGGATACTAATGACCACAATAAACGATGTCGATTGTTTGCTTTTGCTGATGCTTTCAAATGGAAAGTGATGGTCCTATCAGGGTCAATTGAAAATTTATTTCAACTCTCTTTCGGCATGTAAGTGAGTTTTTGGATATAGTATTTTCTTCTATCAATAGTCAAATTGAGTTGCAGAATGACGGTCAACGATAATTACCAGATATTGTAGCTTTTCAGACATGGTTATTGTTATTGAGAATACCTGCTTAGCAGTAATATGTGAAGATTTAAAATATGATGTTTAAGGGTTATAAGAGTGATCCCACGTAATCGGCCAAACGTAGGGGCGGGTTTCAAACCCGTCCCTGTAAGTTCACAGGATTATTCTCATCCAGTTCCCATTGCAGGGGATTATTTCGGATATACTCCCTGATTTTAGATAATTCTGCTTCATTTCTAATTACACGGTCGAAATAATTTCTTTGCCAGACCGGCGTGCCGGGGGTGTGACGGTTTTTATTAATTGCACGTGAAGAGAATGTCTTTAATGCACGCATAATTTCCGGCAATCCATGCTGTTTGTCCGTAGGGGCGGGTTTCAAACCCGTCCTCTCCATATCGACTTTGATCCAAATAATCCCATGCAGGTGATTCGGCATGATTACAAATTCATCCAATTCAATATTTCCATAATGATTTGGCAGATCCTGCCAACATGTCAATACGATCTCACCGGCACTGGTTAACCGCATTAGCGAATTAGACATATCACCCAGAATATTTTCTCTGTTCCAAGTACATATGGTTACAAAATAGGCCCCATGATTTGAATAGTCATATGGCTGCAATCGAATCGATTTGCGGTGATGAATTTTCGGATTGTATCTCATTGACGCATGTCCCCTCAGACAGTATGGATAGCATTATACCATAACAGGAAGGGCAGGTCTCAAACCTGCCACTACAAACGTAACATTAATCTACAGACAACATTTACACAATTACCGGATTAAATCAAACTCTCCCGAGCGTTATCGAACTTACTGATACATGCGAAGAAGCACTAAGCTCGAAATGCAACTGATTCTGAGAATATTAAGCGGCAATCCTCAACTTGAGAATTCCATTACATATGAAAACTGAACGATAATCAGAAATTTTTACACTCCCTCTTTGTTAGCAAAAGAGATATCCAGAATCGGAGAGGAAAATCTTTATTTCAGCCGTAAAGAGTTAGGATCAACTCGGAAATTAAGGCTTCCCCTTCTTCCCTAAGCTTATCCTCTTGAAGTCCTGGTACTTCTGGTATGCCATTTTTTTCTTCATTTCACTCTCTCATCATCAAAACTTTCGTCAATGACTTTTTTCCTGACAAACAGTCACAGGGAAGTTTAGAATATTTCATTAGCGATATTTCTTGCCACCCAGTTGATCTTTTTTGCATAGTATAGATTATAGATATCGCCAGACTTCATAAGATAAATGGCTGTGCTATACTATCTCAATGAAGTTATCAGTTTATATTGAGACCAGCGTTATCAGTTATCTTGCTGCAAAACCAAGCAGAGACTTGATAGTTGCCGCCCATCAACAGATTACAAATGATTGGTGGGAAAATGCATTGCCAAATTATGATGCATTTATTTCACCCATTGTTTTGGAAGAAATATCAAGAGGAGACGCTAATGCAGTTCAATCACGACTTGAGAAGACATCAACTTTTCCAGTATTGGAGGTTTTAGCAGAAGTACGGTCTCTTGCAGATACTTATTTTTCCGAATTAACTATCCCGGAGAAGGCAAGAGCCGATGCTTATCACCTTGCAGTGGCATCATGGCATGGAATAGATTTTGTAGTTTCATGGAACTGTACACATATCGTAAATGGTCGCATCAAGATGCTAATTGAAGAAATTAATGCAAAGCAAGGAATCAGAACACCAATAATTTGTACGCCAGAAGAACTTATGGAGGGATAACATGGAACAAGAACCCATCCTAAAAGAAATTCGTAGAATCAGACATGAGATTGAAGCAGAGTGCAAAAACGATCCTCAGAAATACTACGAACATATTCAGCAGATTCAGAAGCAATACAGCAATCGGTTAGTTCATTTTAAACCGAAGCCGGCGTTGAAGTTGGCTAAAGCTAAATAAAGAAGTCAAACAATCAGTACAGTGAAATCGAACCACAGGTCTTGTATTTGAAAAATTAGAATAGGTTGAAATTATTCCTTTCAACTGAATCTTGATTCCACAATAAAACTCCTCAACTGTCAATTCCTTGTACACTCCCTCTTCGTTAGCAGAAGACGCAAAAAATTAAACGCTATTGATGATGTTCTACTCCTGCATTTTTCAACCGTAAATCGATGTTTTCCCGTAATGTCGTAATTCACGATAAGTTGGTGTTATCAGCAATTCCGAGTCAACTGCAAAATTATTGATTCATGCGAAGCATCAACAATTTCAGTGGCAATAAAGTCAGAGGATAATTAGTGGCCATCCTTAAATGCTGGTTTTCCCTGAACTCCCAGGGCAGCTGAGGATTTCTCTGTGCTATACTAATCTCCATGTTCAGGGTACGCCGGATCTATGATGATTTCCTTCCCGCCAACAGGGAGGCGATTGCGCAGGTGCAGAACATCCTTAGGACACAGTTTCACCTGCTGCATGAAGACGATATCACAAAACTCCCTGAACAGCTCCGCAATCCCCTTAAATACCGTTTCCGTTCAATCCTGCTGATTGCGGATGACGGCAAGGGCCATGTCAAGGGTTTTGCCCTTATGCTGCACGCCCCGGACCTGCATTTCTGCTACCTTGATTTCATTTCAACCGACAGAAAGATCATGGGCAGCGGCATCGGCAGTGTGCTGTACGAACGCGTCAGGGAAGAGTCCCGGTATTTAAAGACGATCGGTCTTTTTTTCGAATCACTCCCGGATGACCCTGAACTCTGCCGTGATCCGGTGGTGCTTAAGCAGAATGCCTCGCGTCTCCGTTTTTACGAAAGGTACGGTGCCCGTCCTATAATCAACACCGCTTATGAAACGCCTCTCAAACCGGGAGACGACAATCCGCCGTATCTTGTCTTTGATGACCTGGGACAGAACTTACCCCTTCCACGCGACAAGGCACGCACGATCGTACGGGCCATACTTCAGAGAAAATACGGCCAGCTCTGCCCGAGGGAATATACGAACATGGTCGTGAAATCATTTAAAGATGACCCTGTAAAGCTTAGAGGACCAAGGTATGTGAAGAAAGAACCTGTTGTCCAGGTCAAACCGGACATCCCTCTTGATAAACGCATCCTGCTGATAATCAACGACCAGCACTGGATCCACCATATTCAGGAAAAGGGATATGTAGAATCCCCGGTAAGGATAAAGTCGATATTAAAGGAACTCAGGCGCACAGAGTTCTTCCATGACACAGAGCCGGTCCATTTTTCTGAACGCCATATAACAATGGTGCATAACCCCAAGTATGTCGATTATTTCAAAAAGGTCTGCGCTGGTCTGGAGCCGGGGAAATCAGTTTATCCCTATGTGTTTCCAATACGGAATGCGGCCCGTCCCCCTCGTGAGCTGTCGGTGCGCGCCGGATACTACTGCATAGACACGTTCACACCGCTGAACAGAAACGCGTATCTCGCTGCCAAAAAAGCTGTGGACTGCGCACTTACTGCAGCCAAAAACATCCTTACAGGCGCACGTCTGGCCTACGCGCTTGTGCGCCCTCCAGGTCATCATGCGGAAAGAAATGTCTTTGGTGGGTTCTGCTATTTCAATTCCTCTTCGATCGCAGCAAACTATCTCAGCATGTTCGGGAAGACGGCTGTGCTGGACATCGATTACCACCACGGCAACGGCACGCAGGACATCTTCTATGACCGCCCTGATGTGCTGACAGTATCAATACACGGGCACCCTAATTTTACGTATCCGTACTTCAGCGGATTTGAAGAGGAAAAAGGTACCGGTAAGGGAGAAGGGTACAATGTAAATATCCCTCTTCCTGAAAACATTGACGGCATACGGTACAGAGAAGCCCTTAAGAAGGCGATCCGCACTATCATAAAATACCAGCCGAGCTTTCTGGTCATTGCACTGGGGCTGGACACTGCAAAAGGGGACCCGACCGGTTCATGGAACCTGACCGGCAGGGATTTCGAAGAGAACGGCAGAATGCTCGGTGCATTGCGCATCCCTTCGGTAATAGTCCAGGAAGGAGGCTATGACACACGTGTGCTCGGTGTCAATGCCCGGAAATTCCTGACAGGTCTGTGGTCAGGCAGTCAGCTGTAAGCCCTGGATAAAAGAGACAACGCCCTCCCTTAAATACAATCCAGGCAACCGCCAGCCTCTTGATTTTGTATTCAGAATTGAATACAATTGTATTCAATTCTGAATACAAGCTATGGACATAATCAAACTGCTATTTAAATCAAAAATCAGGCAGAAAATCCTGGCCGTTTTTTTTGCAGATGAAAGCAGAAAGTTCTATATCAATGAAATGGCCCGGTTAATCAACACATCTCAGGGGACATGCAGACGGGAATTAAACAGGCTCGTAGATATGGGCCTGCTTGTCTCATCGCGGACTGGTAATCTCCAGTATTATGAGATTAACAGGAAAACCCCCTTCTACAATGAATTCAGGACCATTATTCAAAAGACCATAGGAATTGAAGCCATCATCAAGGGTAATCTGCAAGGGCTTAAGGGAATTACATTTGCCTTTATCTTCGGATCATATGCAAAAAACGAGTTTAAGCCGGGGTCAGATATCGATATAGTAATAATCGGGACTATCAGTGAAAACCGGCTTGCAGGCATAATCAGAGATATCGAGAGTGGGACAGGGAGGGAAGTAAATTATCATATTTACTCGCTGCAGGAATTCAAAAACAGGCTAAAGACAAATTCATTTATAAAGAACATTCTAGAAAGCTATTTAATTGTGGCAGGTGATGATGGGGACTTTAGAACGTTACTTAACGAGGCTTGAATCTGAGGGCTTCCTCAGGAAAGAAAAAATCGGCATTGATCAGGTACGGGCGCTCATGATGAGTGCGGCAAAGAATGTTATCGCCTCTGAAAAGAACCTTTCTATCGATGAAGAAGCCTGTTACACCCTTGCATACAATGCAATGTTAAAAACCGCGCGGGCGCTGGTATTCCTCCAGGGCTACAGGCCTTCCGACGGCAGACAGCACATGACCACAATTGAAGTTGCAGGTAAAATCCTCGGTAACGAATTCAAAGATCTTATAACTATGTTTAACGTAATGAGAAAGAAGCGTAACCAGTTTACTTACGACCCGATGCTTCCTCTCAGCTTGACAGAAGCAAAAAATGCCCTGAAGACCGCAAAACGGTTTCATGAAAAAGTCAGAAATTTTCTTGATGATACATATCCCCAGCTAAACCTGTTTAAATGAACTTTCTCTAAACAGAGATTCTCTGAATCATCAAGTAAAGCCAATCTGACGGACGGTCTGCTCTAACAGATCAAAACCTGATCGTTATCCACTTGAAAAGCGGCCGCATGTTCATCTCATCCGGTTCGATGGAGTTATTTCCATTCTTGTCCAGCCCCATAAAGGCCTCGTCTATATTAGAATGCCTGTCCGCATAATCCGAGAACTCAAAGAAGGTGATCCCTTTGTTCTCATCTTTATCAATCCTCCTGAACATTTCTCCGTACCTGTCCGGCTCCTCAATCCCGTATAGTCTCTTCCACTCTTCATATGAAATCTCCCCGCTTTTGTCCGAGTCCAGAGCGCTGAAGGCCTCCTTTTTCATGTCTTCTGAAAATTCATTACGGTCAACCTTGCCGTCCTTGTTCAGATCAAGGCTTTTAAACAGCTCATGCAGCGCGCTGCTTTCCGACGAAGAGAAAATTATAAAAGATGCTGTGATTAAAGCCATGATAAACTTCCTTATCGATTTCATTATCTGCAACTCCTTTCTGACTCCTGACTACTGACTACTTACTTCTCCTGATTCAACTGCCACTCCCGTATCTCCGGCATGTCCTGCCCGTACTTTTTGATGTACTGTTTATGTTCGATAATCTTATCACGGATATACTGTTTTGTGTAGGCAGCGATATAGCCGAGTTTAGGCACGCGGTCGATCACATCAGCCACAAGATGAAAGCGGTCCAGGTCATTGCGTACGACCATATCAAAGGGGGTGGAGGTTGTGCCTTCTTCTTTATAACCCCTGACATGCAGGTTTTTATGATTGGTCCGCCTGTATGTGAGGCGGTGGATAAGCCACGGGTAACCGTGATACGCAAAGATGATAGGCTTGTCAGTTGTAAACAGTACGTCAAAGTTCTTGTCCGAGAGTCCGTGGGGATGCTCTTCCTTGGGCTGAAGCGTCATCAGGTCCACTACATTTATGACCCTTACCTTCAGGTCCGGCACCTGTCTGCGCAGGATCTCAACAGCAGCAAGGGTCTCAAGGGTCGGTACGTCCCCGGCACAGGCCATCACAACATCAGGTTCAGAGCCCATGTCGTTGCTGGCCCATTCCCAAATGCCGATGCCGTAGGTGCAATGCTTTATCGCTGCGTCCATATCAAGCCACTGCTGCTGCGGCTGTTTGCCGGCTACAATTACATTTATAAAGTCACGGCTTCTCAGACACCTGTCTGTTACACAGAGAAGCGTATTGGCATCAGGCGGCAGATACACACGGATGATGTCCGCCTTTTTATTAACAACATGATCAATAAACCCCGGGTCCTGGTGGCTGAAGCCATTATGGTCCTGCCTCCATACATGCGAGGTCAGAAGATAATTCAGTGACGCAATCGGCCTGCGCCAGGGGATCTCTTTTGAGGTCACCTTCAGCCACTTGGCATGCTGGTTGAACATTGAATCAATAATGTGGATAAACGCCTCATAGCACGAAAACAGCCCGTGGCGGCCGGTAAGCAGATAGCCTTCAAGCCAGCCCTGGCAGGTGTGTTCGCTGAGTATCTCCATCACCCTGCCGTCAGGAGAGAGGTGGTCATCCTCTGGTATGGTCTCTTCCATCCAGGTCCTGTTTGTAACTTCAAAAAGGTCTCCAAGCCGGTTGGAAGCGGTCTCATCAGGGCCGAAGACACGGAAATTCTTCCTTTCCATATTGAGCCTCATAATGTCCCTTAAAAACCCTCCCATGATCCGTGTTGCCTCTGCCGTGGCCTGTCCCGGTCCGGGCACCTGCACTGCATATTCCCGGTAGTCCGGCATCTTCAGGGCCTTAAGAAGAGCGCCGCCATTGGCATGAGGGTTGGCCCCCATGCGCCGCTCTCCTTTTGGCGCGAGTTCCCTCAGTTTCT
>QZIL01000068.1 GCA_003599025.1 Nitrospiraceae bacterium
GCTTGTAATACCTTGAAAAGACTGGATTCCGGATCAAGTCCGGAATGACAATACAAGCCTATTCCCTATTGTGACACAGTCTGGAAGGCGGGAATCCAGACACCGTCCCTGCGGAAGCAGGGAACCATCAAGTAACTGGATTCCCCCGGCTTAAGACCTGCCGGGGCAGGCTTGTCAAGCCCGGAATGACGACTATGAGGCTTTGTTATGTTAGTTCTTAGTAACTACTGTGTCTGCTTATCCAAAATGCCTTTTTATCACCCCCTCTGATTCAAATTGTATCAGACCTTTTATTTAACTCAACCTTTTCCTGAACCTTAATGAGCTTATTGATATTACAAATAGTCCCAATATTAACAAAGCGGTCACCTGAGGCCATAAAATATCTATCCCGTTTCCCTTCAGGAATATTCCCCTAATGATCACGAGAAAATACCGGAGAGGGTTTATGTATGTGGCGTACTGTATGATCTCAGGCATATTTTTTACAGGGAACATGAAACCTGACAGCAGGACAGCAGGTATGTAGAAAAGAAATGTTGCCATCATCGCCTGCTGCTGGGTCCGGGATATGGTGGATATGAAAAGTCCTATGCCCAGCACAGATAAGAGGTACACTGCGGTACTTCCCGTAAGCAGGAGCAGAGAGCCCTTTATCGGGATGTCAAACCAGAACACCCCGACCAGGGTCACAAGGAATACATCAAAGAAGCCGATAAGCGCAAAGGGGATTGTCTTGCCGAGCATCAATTCAATAGATTTGATGGGCGTTACCATGAGCTGCTCCATGGTGCCGATTTCCCTCTCTCGAACAACCGCCATTGAAGTGAGCAGGAGGCAGGTAAGCATGATAATAATCGCTATTACGCCCGGGACATTGTAGTTCCGCGAGCGCAGGTCAGGGTTATACCAGGCCCTTGTCCTGAGGTCTATTGCAGCGGGCTTTATCGTGACCTTCCCTGCAGCGCTTTCTTTGACGTACTGGACTATAATCCTGTTTGCGTAATCCATCGCTACCGTTGCTGTGTTGGAATCTGTGCCGTCGACAATGATCTGCAGTTCCGCCTGAATCCCCCTTTTGATGTCTCTGGAGAAGCCCCTGTTGATCTGGACAGCACAGAGCGCCTTTCCCATGTCAATGAGGTCTTTAAATTCTTTCTGAGACTCAGGCCTGTATTTGATCTCAAAGTATCCTGATGACTCAAGCCGCCTTGCTATCTCCCTGCTTTCAAATGAGTTATCAAGGTCGTAGAACACGGTGGATATGCTCCTGATATCAGTGGTGACAGCATAGCCGAACATCAGGAGCTGCAGGACCGGGGTCACAAAGACAATGGCCTTCATTCTCCTGTCCCTGAAGACCTGGATGAATTCTTTTATGATCATCTGTTTTATGCGTTCTATCATTTATATGACCTTCTTTTTGAACTTTCGGTTCGCAAGTGCAAAGACGGCCACCCCGAACAGTGAAAGCAGCGCTGCCTCAATCGCCATGAATTCAAGCGATATCCCCTTGAGGAATATGCCCTTCAGTATGGTCACAAAGTAACGTGCCGGTATGATGTAGGTGACCAGCTGGAGTGCATCGGGCATATTTGTTATGGCATACATGAATCCTGAAAGCAGGAACGCCGGGAGGAATGTCACGACCATCGCGATCTGGCTTGAAACGAGCTGGGACTTTGCAGTGATCGATATCAGAATGCCGACGCTGAGTCCGCCGAACAGGAATATCCCTGACAATATCATAAGCAGGGGGAGGCTGCCTCTTAGAGGTACATCAAATACGAGTGTCGCCATGAGAATGGAGAGCACCATATCGATCAGGCCGATAAGGAAGTAGGGGATCAGCTTGCCGGCGATCAGTTCAGGGACCTTTACCGGGGTTGATATAAGCTGCTCCATAGTACCGCGCTCCCATTCGCGCGCTATTGTGAGTGATGTCAGGATCGCTGCGATTGCAGACATGATTACAGCGATGAGCCCGGGGATAATGTAGTTTCTGGATTCAAGCTCCGGGTTATACCATACCCGTCCGCGGATGTCCACGAGGGGTATGGGTTTGACCCCTTTTATCCTCTCTGAATACAGGTTGATTATCCCGGCTGCATAGGCGAGGGCTATCGTTGCGGTGTTTGAATCGCTCCCGTCCACAATGACCTGAAGTTGAGCAGTCCTGCCGGTGACAATGTCTTCTGAAAAATCCTCAGGGACCGAGATCGCGACCTGGGCCCTGCCTGAATCAAGATGCCTGTCAATGTCCCTGTGATCGTCGACATGCTCAACGATACTGAAGTACCCTGACTCCCTGAAGGCCTCGACAAGTCCCCTGCTCAGGCTGCTCCTGTCACGGTCATGAACTACGGTCGTTATATTGTTTACATCAAGGGTTATTGCATAGCCAAAAAGAAACAGGAGCATGACAGGCATCATAAATGCCATCGCAAGACTTAAGGGGTCCCGCGCTATCTGGATCAGTTCTTTCTTTGCGATTGCCTTTATTCTTAGTAATTTCATGATACGTTTCTCATGATACTTCTATGAGTGTTACAAACACGTCCTCCAGCGAGGGCATGATCTTTTCGATCTTTTCTACCCTGATGCCGGAACTCTCAAGCAGGGCTTTCACTTCCGGTATCGCCTTTTCCACGTTTTCTACCGTAGCATGGAGCAGGCTGCCGAATATGGCGGCTTCTACCCCTTTTTTATAAAGCACCTCTATGGCATCAACGGTGCGTTCTGTCTCGATTTCGAGGATGTCACGTTTCATGAAATTTGTTTTCATCTCCTCAGATGTCCCTGATGCAATGATCTTTCCCCTGTAAATGAGCGCGAGCTTGTCGCAGTATTCAGCTTCGTCCATGTAATGAGTGGTGATGAATACGGTCGTGCCCTCCCGCGACATACCGTAAATCAGGCTCCAGAAGTTCCTCCTTGAGATGGGATCCACTCCCGAGGTAGGTTCATCGAGAAACAGTATAGGGGGTTCATGGAGTATGGCGCACCCGAGGGCAAGGCGCTGTTTAACACCGCCTGCCAGGGTCCTGGTGAGATCTCCTTTTCTTTCCTTAAGTCCCGCCATATTCAGCACCCACTTGCTGCGTTTCTCCAGCCTTTTTCCGGTCACCCCGTAAATCCCGCCGAAAAAGGTGATGTTCTCCTCAACTGTGAGGTCATCATAGAGAGAGAATTTCTGCGACATATAGCCGATATTCTTCTTTATCTCTTCTGATTCGGTCATGATGTCAAAGCCTCCAACAGACCCTTTCCCGCCTGTAGGCAGGAGAAGTCCGCAGAGCATTTTTATAGTGGTTGACTTGCCTGCGCCATTGGGGCCGAGGAACCCGAATATCTCTCCCTTTTGCACCTGGAACGTGATATCATCGACAGCAGCAAATTCTCCGAAGGTCATACGCAGACCCTCAACCTTTACTGATATTTCGTGATCACTCATTTTTCCACCATCGCGATGAATATGTCTTCAAGGGACGGCACGATCTGCCTGTAACCCCTGATGGATATGCCGTGCTTCTGGAGGTCACTGAGAATATTGCCGAGTGCCATAGGGGACGTTACGGCAATATGCAGCTTGTCACCGTAGATGCCGACACTCCTCACCTCTTTCATCTTCCGGGAAAACTCCGCTGCAGCCCTTGCCTGGTCCGACCAGATCTCAACCATCGGGAGGCCAAGGGACTTTCTGACTGCCATTGGATTGTCCTCCATAAGTATCACACCATTGTGCATAAGGCCTACCCGCGTACACCGCTCTGCTTCATCCAGATAGGATGTGGACACAAATATTGTCACTTCTTCCTTAATCAGGTCGTACAGGATCCTCCAGAAGTCACGCCTTGATACAGGATCAACACCATTGGTCGGCTCATCAAGAAAGAGCACTTCCGGTGTGTGTATAAGCGCGCAAGTAAGGCCGAGTTTCTGCTTCATGCCCCCTGAGAGCTTGCCTGCAAGCCGGTCCTTAAAGGGAGTAAGGTTGCTGAAGCCAAGCAATCTCTCGGTCCTTTCGGGACGCTCCTTTTTGGGCACTTCGTAAAGGTCTGCATAGAAGGTAATATTCTCCATGACTGTCAGGTCTTCATAGAGACCGAACTTCTGGGACATGTACCCGATCTTCTCCTTTATCATTTCTCCCTTGCTCAGCACTGAATGACCCGCTACCCATGCCTCCCCGGAGTCAGGGTCCATAATCGCTGCCAGCATCCTCAGCACAGTTGACTTGCCGCCGCCGTCCGGGCCGACGAGCCCGTAGAGCTCTCCCTTTTTTATCTCCAGGTTGAGGTTATTGACAACAACCGCGCTACCGAATTTCTTTGTGAGGTTTAATGTCTTTATAACGGTTTCATTCATAATTGCATCCCACACATCGAGGCCGCCTGTCCCTCAGTCAGGGCCATGGTATTTCGCTCATTCTCGTCCCGCTTTATCGGGACTCCGAGGTTTTTGCCTCATTGTTTCATTTACTGTTATAGACTATCGGCAAAAAAATCCGCTCAATACCATGGCACTGACTGATTGCATCTGATCACTATTAACCTAAATAATGCAGGTGTTGGAAAATAAGTTGTTTTTCGATTCCCTGGACGCATTTTCGATCAAGGTTTGGATGCATATTTTAATTCAAAGACATATGCATAATATGAAAATAAATTTATCGAGTTAAACAAGTTATTTTTCAACACCTGCATTATCATTATTGGAAACGCAATTATTGGATTAATATTATCTTCACATCAGCCGGCATGCCGGGCTTGAGTTCATCATTTTCATTCTTCACACTCACCTTCATGCCGAAGACGAGCTTAACCCTCTCTTCCTGCGTCTGGATGTTTTTGGGTGTAAACTCCGCTTCGGAAGATATATGTGTGACAGTCCCCTCATACTTTTTGTCAGGATATGAATCGGTCTTAACTTCTGCCTTCTGTCCAAGTTTTACATGTCCGAGCATTTCTTCTTTCACGTACACCTTTATCCATGTGACCGAAAGGTCAGCTATGGTGTAGACAGGCATCCCGGCAAAAACAGTCTCCCCGGCCTCCGCATTTTTCCTCAATATTACACCTGATACAGGTGCTGAGATCACCGTGTCTTTCAATGCCTCTTCAGATGCTGCCAGCGAGGCCTCTGCCTGCCTGACCCTGCTTTCTGCTGCTGTGATGACTTCCCTGCGGCTGCCTTCCTTTAACAGGCTCAAGAACTCCATTGCCTTTCTGTGACGGGAAACCAGGACGTCATAAGTCTTCTTTGCCGTGTCCATCTGCTGCGCTGATATCGCACCCATCCGGAAAAGGGCATCAGCCCTATCGAAATCCTTCCGGGCCCGCTCCAGTTCCACCTCTGCAGCCTTCACTTCAGCTTTTGCCTGCTCAAGTTCCTGGGGCCGTGCTCCGGCCTTAAGCTCTGCAAGCCTCGCCTTTGTCTCTTCAAGATATGCACGGTTCTGCATGACGCGGCTTTCGAGTTCAGCGCTGTCAATGAGGCCGAGCCTGTCTCCTTTGCTGACCTTCTGCCCCTCTTCGGCAAAGAGTGTCGTTATTCTGCCGGGGAGTTTGAAGCCCAGGTCTACCTCAGTCACTTCAACATTCCCTGACACTGCAATTGCATCCTCATCTGCAGTGTTATTAAAGCGGGTAACAAGCAGTATGGCCACCACTGCCAGTACCACGAGCCCGGCTATTATTACGATCTTCTTCATTAAGGCCTCCTAAGTAAATGGTCACTTACAAATGACGGAAAAAATTATACCTCAATACACTTTTGAAAATTGTCCCACAGCTTTCTGCCCTCAGCAGCAAGGGAGAATGAAAATCCGGACAAAGACCACCGTAATATTGTTGCCTGTATCATGCCGATGAACATTACGGCCGTCTGTTTCGGGTTAATGTCCTTTTGTATAGCCCCTGCCTTCTGGCCTTCTTTTATTAATGACTCCAGCTGCGCGGCATACGAATCGATGGACTGTAAAAGCCGCTGCTTAAGCTCCTGATTCCCTGCATGAATTTCTTCTGAAAATATGAGACGGGGAATGCCTTCGTTTTTTTCCACATATTCAATATGCAGCATAAACATTTTATTCAGCCTTTCAAGGGGCCGGGTCTCCGGACCTGTATGAATCACACCCTGGAGTTTTGCCCTTAACCCCGCGCCGATCTTTGCTACGGTCTCGGAGAGTATCTCATCTTTACTCCGGAAATGGCGGTAGATATTTGCCTCGGACATGCCGACGTCTTTAGCAATAGCTGCAGTAGTAAGGCTCCGGGCGCCTTTGTCAGCAATGATCCTGAGGGCTGACTGCACTATCTGCTCACGTCTGATTTCTGTACTGACCTTGTGACTCCCGGCTTTCATGTATCACCTTTTGTAAGTAAATGTTTACTCACATTATAGTGGTACGCAATTGCTTTGTCAAGACCTCTGTAGGAGAAGTTCCCCCAATTTTTTGGTCATTCCGGCGAAAGCCGGAATCCAGTCAAGCAATCGTATGATAAATATCCTGCCAATTCGGATTTACACTTTCAATCAATTCAAGTTTCCACTTTCGCTTCCATTCTTTCATTTGTTTCTCACGCAAAATGGCAGATTCCATAGTCTCGTGCAATTCATACCAAACTAACTGGTGGACGCCATAACGCTTAGTAAATCCTTCTACCATATTGTTTTTATGTTCCCATATCCTCTTGGCGAGATCTGAAGTCACTCCAATCTAAAGAGTACCGTTTCTTTTGCTTGCCAGAATGTAGACTGCAGGTTGTTTATTCATTGTCCCATCCCTGGATTCCGGCTTTCGCCGGAATGACGGCCATTAATTATAGCCTTTCTCCCTTGTAAAAAGTTCCCCCATTTTTTAAAAACAATCTACGACCACTTCTTGAAATCCGTTTTTGATTATCATTTATGGACTTGTCTTCAATCAGTCCTTATTTCTGGGGGAACTCCTGCTCTGTAGAAATATCCGCGCATGACCAACCGTATCAGTGACATCCCAGCAACTCAATTGATAAATCACCGATACCAAGGTGTCCGGGAGGTGCGTGTCCTTATGACTCGCCCCAGTCATAACGCATGCGTTTTCTCTGATGTATATATTTTTCAGCGGACAGGGCGGCGAGACATCCGTAAGCTGCTGCTGTAACAACCTGTCTCGTTTCACCGCATGTCACGTCACCGGCCGCAAAAACACCGGGGATGGAAGTCTCCATTGTTCTGTGGGTCATAATGCATGATTTATCACTTAGAGGCATTGCAGAGTTGAGGAAATCCACGACTGGCTGACTGCCAAAGAGATAGACAAACACCCCGTCCACCGGAAGTTCCTGTTCATCACCTGAACGGGTGTTTTTGATTTTAATCTTTGTAACAATAGAGTCGCCTTCTATGGATGTAACCCTTCGGCCTGCAAGGACTGTTATTTTGTCAGAGGAGCGTACGGGATGGTCATGCGGGACCTTGATATCTTCAGATGGTGCTATCAGGTAGACAATCTTTGCAAACCCCGCCAATAGTTCTGTTTCCTTGACTGCCTCTTCAGAGTCCCCGATTACACAGACTGTCAGGTTCCTGTAAAAGGCAGCATCGCAGATAGCGCAGTAGCTGACTCCCCTGCCGAGGAACTGCTCTTCTCCCGGGATCGAAGGCTTTCTCCCCATTGATCCGGTGGCGATAATCACGGTCTTTCCTTTATAGGTATTATCAATAACATCGACCTCCTTGATATCACCCTCGAACCTGACCCCCACAACCTGGGATTCTTTGTAGTCCGCACCGAATTTTATCGCCTGTTTGCGGAAGATTCCGAGAAGCTCAGTTCCGGACAGAGGTTCAAGTACGCCCGGATAATTTTCTATTTTGCTGGAATACGCCAGTGCCCCAGCAGTAGGGGACTTGTCAAGGACTATGGTCTTAAGCCCGTAACGGGACGCATACTGGGCTGCACTCAGCCCTGCTGGCCCACCGCCGATTATTATTACATCATAGAGTTTTTCCATTCATGATCTCCCGTTAATGATATTATTTAGTTCCTGCTGCGGAAACTATAAAATACTTATGTAGTTGGATGGTCATTTCGACCAGCGGGAGAAATCTTCCGGTATTGCAACAGGTTAAGATTTCTCGCTTCGCTCGAAATGACATGTTAATATCAAATTATCACTTTCCGCAACAGATATTATTTAGCGAAAGTTTACCCCATTCTGCTTTCTCTTCCGGTTTTAGTCATAATCCGGATATTTCCCTTGCGGATATGCGCGGGACGGTAAATGTAAACCTGCTTCCTCTTCCCTTTTCGCTCTCAACCCGGATATCTCCTCCATGGAGATTAATGAAATGCCTGCACAGATGCAGGCCGAGACCTGTCCCCCTGTAAGTTTTTGATATCGACGATTCGATCTGCTGGAAGGGCTGGAAGAGCCTTGCCTGGTCTTCAGGCGAGATGCCTATTCCGGTATCTGAAATGCTGATTTCTATAAAATCAGCGATGAGTTTAGCGGCCCTTTCATCCAGTAATCCCCCCTCACCCCCCTTTGCCAAAGGGGAACTTCCCGAACTCTTACCTATGGACTCCACGCACTGAACTCTCTTTGCTTCGAGTGTGATTATGCCTTTGTCCGGAGTAAACTTGAAGGCATTGCCGAGAAGATTGACAATTACCTGTTTTATCATTCTCTCATCCGCGGTAATCTTGCCTATCTCTTCGACCTCGGCCCTGAATTCAATACTGTGCCTGAGGGCCTTTTCCCTGAACATGAGAAGGCATTTGTCAATAAGTGTTTTCAGGTCAAAACTGTAGAGTTTAAGTTCCATCTTACCTGCCTCAACCTTGGACAGGTCGAGAATATCATTTATCAATGAAAGCAGGTGCTGGCCGCTGCTGTAGACATTACCCAGATACTCTTTCTGCTCATCCGTCACCTCTCCTGTCATTCCATCCCTCATAATCTGGGAGAAGCCGAGGATAGAATTAAGGGGGGTCCTCAATTCATGCGACATATTTGCAAGGAATTCAGACTTCGCCCTGTTTGCGTCCTCTGCCTGAATTTTAGAGGTCTCAAGTTCTGCGGTCCTGTCCTGCACTTTCTTCTCAAGCTGTTCAGCGTATTCTCTCAGCCTTTTTTCCATTTTTTTTAATTCCGTAATGTCCTGTACCGTGCCATTCATCCTCAAGGCCTTTCCTGATTCATCACAAATGACCTCAGCCTGTTCGTGTACAATCCGTTCCGATCCATCCGGCAGGACTATACGATGAACTATGCTGTACGGCTGTTTTGAATGCAGGGCCAGGTCAACGGATTTTCTAACTGATTCCCTGTCACCGGGATGGACAGAATCAAGGAAGTTCTCATAGGTTGCCCCGAATTCCCCGGGGATCAGTCCGAAGATGCGGTAGACCTCGTCTGACCAGAACAAAGTGTTCTTCCCGATGTCCCAGTCCCAGTTCCCCAGATGGGCGATCCGCTGGGCATTGTAGAGACTGATTGCGGTTTCTCTCAGAGTTCTTTCGGTCTTTTTCAGCTCGGTTATGTCCCTGGTGATTCCGATAAGTGCGATGATGTTGCCATCTGCGTCCCTGACGGGTGAAGTGGTCAACATGACAGGATATTCGGAGCCGTCCTTTCTGACATTCATAATTTCACCGGCCCATCCACCTTCAAGTGTAGCCCTGAATATCTCCTTCCCGATGCCGGGAAGATTGGCTGAAGACTGAAGAACAGACATCATCTGACCGAGCAGTTCGCCGTTGACATACCCGGTTTGCCTCGCAGTCTCGGGGTTGACATGGATAATATTCCCATTTGTGTCAGTGATGATTATGGATTCATTGCTGCTTTCAAGCGACTGCGCCAGCATTGCGACCTGCCTGTGGTTCAGCGCATTATGAAGGGACACTGCAATTATGTCCGCAATTGACTTCAGGAAGCCTGTTTCCTCACTGGTAAGCCTTGTTTCTGACGGGAGATAAAGGCAGAGAACACCGAGGAGTTTGTCTCTTGATTTCAATGGAAGGGATATATGCCCCTGCCTAACAATTTCTGCAGATCTCCTTGTATACCTTTTGTCTGCGGAACAATCTTCCGAAATCACAAACTCGCCAGTTTCAGCAGCAATGCCGCAGAGACAGTCGCCATATGGGACTACCTGCTCACGCATTGCGAATTCTTCGGGGCAGCCCCTGTGTGCCTTGAGATGCAGGAGTCCTGTCTTGTCGTCAGCCAGAAAAATCCCGCCTTTTTTCTCTATCTTTAAATGTTCAAGCTGCATTATTTCGTCCAGCGCCCTGTTCAGCACTTCGTCAACTGACAGGGTTTTGCTTATCTCCGAGGAAAGCCTGTTCAGTACAGCAAGCTCATTCAGGTGCTTTGTCTTGTCTCTGAACAGGGCCCCGAGATTTTCCGCCATCTCGTTGACGGAAGAAGAAAGCTGACCGATCTCATCGACGCTCTTCATGCCTACTCTGACGCTGAAGTCCCCTGCCTCAATAAGTGATGTTGCCTCCTTCAGTCTTTTGGCAGGTAATACAATGCTGTGTCTTATAAAGAAGATAACGAAAACCGTTGCGATGAAGAAGAAGAGGAGGGCATAAAATCTCAGGTTGCTGAAATTGTCCAGTTCATCATCATAGCGTTTTTCCAGGACACTGATTAATGCCTCCACCTTGCTGAAATTGTCGCGGATGGCCGCATGGCATCTGTCACATGTTTCCCCTCGCATTTCAGGTGACATATTAATTATGTCTGTAAGAACGGGTTTCTGGACATTGTTCCATAAGTCTATTAACTCATCCAGCCTGTCAATTAATTCTTTATCATAACGGCGGATTCTTTTCAGGCCGAGCACTTCACTTTCGTCCCTTAATCCATAAAGGATTTCCCCGTATTCAAGCATCTCTTTTTCTATGTCTTTTAGATGTATCTCATTTAAAGAAGGGAACGAGTTCGCGGTTATGAAATGCATATGCGATGTTATGTCAAAAGTCAGCATCCTCTCCCTGCCGGCAAGGTTGATCCTCCTTGCCTCCCCGTCTAGGAGATACGTAAAGCTGAAGCTTGCGTATAAATAGGCAGTCAGAAACAGAAGCATGATAATGCTTATGAAGATGAATTTTGAGGTAAGGGACTTAAATCTGATCAATATCGGCTGCCCCTCCAGGCCCGGACCGCAATTTATACTAACTGAATAATACTATATATTTTTTCATGATGGAAAGCCCTCTTCATAATTATCTGCAATCAGCCCTTATAGACCTCAACACGGTTTTTACCATTACGTTTTGCGTGGTACAGCGCTTCATCAGCTTTTTTAATCAGGTCTCTTCCCTTTTGGATCCCGGAGGAATATGCTGCGATGCCGATACTGATGGTAACACCAGCTGTGTCTTCAACGGATTTCCTTATCCTTTCAGCAATTTCACATGCGTCCCCTATCTCTGCTTCTGGAAGGAGGACCAGGAATTCCTCCCCTCCGTATCTGACAACCACGTCTGTCTCTCTCACCTCTTTTAACAGTATGGCAGCAGTATCTACAAGCAGTTTATCTCCCGCAGTATGTCCGTAGGTGTCGTTGAATTTCTTGAAATTGTCCAGGTCCAGCATTATGACCGAAAGCGGGCTTTCAAACCTCTTTGCCCTCGCGAAATTCTTCTCGAGCTCGACATTCATAAGGTTACGGTTGGCGACTTTTGTAAGCGGGTCACGGAGTGAAAGGGTTTTTGTATCCTCGTACAGGAGAGAGTTGCTGATCGCAATTCCTATGAGGTTCCCTACTGAAATCAGGGTCTGCATAATCTTTTCATCTATGCGGGAGTTGGCCGGCAAATACAGAAATAATACCCCCACAACCGTATCAGCTGTTTTAAGAGGTAAAATTATATGTCCATGACACGCCATGCCCGGATATCTCAGGGTGTGTAGACAGTCATTATCTGAATTTTCAGAGATAATGATTTCTCCTGTCTCTGCTACAAGGCCGCAGAGGCACATGCCGACCTTCATGTTTCTGTGGTTTTCCGTAAAATTATCCTGGCAGCCGGTGTGTGCTATAAGAGTCATTTTATCTCCATTGACAAGAAATATTCCTCCCTTCCTTTCAACTTTAAGTAAATCGATTTCAAATATTGTATTCAGTATATTGGGAAAGAGCTCGTCCATGTCTATGGTCCGGTTGATTGCAGAGGACACTTTGTAAAGGATAGAAATATCAGCATTCCTTGCTGCCAGATCATAGCTCTGTCTGATGAGTTGCTCCTCCCTCTGCTTTAGAGTTTCGAGCATTGCGGAGATTTCATTCTGGCGTCTTTGTGATTCTTCAAGTGCGTGATGCAGTCTTTCTGCAGCTCTTATGCGGTCAGTGATGTCGAGTAATGTGCCTATGACAGCAGGCCGACCCAGAAACTGCGTCCTTGATCCATAGACTTCAACATGGATAACGTCACGGTTTTTCTTTATCCCTCTGAAACTGTAATTTGCGGAATCCGACTCGCCTGAGACCCGTTTTCTCAGGTTCTCCCTGACCAGGGGCCAGTCCACAGGCAGTGTCACATCTTCCGGCCCCAAAATATCTTTCATTTCTGTGACTGAATATCCGAATATTCTGGCGAGCACTGGATTGACATATCTGAATTTATCATCCTGTATCAGATAAATACCGGCTACGGATCTCTCAGACAGGTTCCTGAATTTACTCTCGGATTCCTGAAGGTATGCCTCGGTCTGCTTTCTCAGGACAATTTCACGACTGGCTTCTCTCCATCTGCGCATGCCGAAGACAGCAAAGGCAAACCCGCAGTAGATGAGCAGAATAAATACTTCATCAAGGTGCAGACCTGCAAAACGCCTGTCCCCGACCCATGTGTCAATTACCTCATGAGCTTCTGTAAGCACTGCAACTGAGTACACGAGTCCGCCGAAGACAATGATGATTAGTAAATCTCTTACAGGGTTCGTGATGTTTGGATTTTTTCCCATTTCGGCTATTGGTTTATATTCGGCATTTAAGATATCCCTATTAAGCCGCGTACATAATTTGCAGAATATGCTCTTCGGATCTTTTAATAACTTATTATCACTATATAGATATTGCATCACCATGATATTTATCATATTGGGGATGAGTGATAAACCGGGGCCTTTTGTCGGGTAGTGACTTTAATGGATTGTTTGTCTGAAATATGTTGACCTTTCCGACCTGGATTGCTGGTAATTTGTAACAGGCGCATGATTTATTTACAGACATAGCAGGGAGGCATACAATTTTTTTCAGAGGTTTGAAGAATTGGACCTGCCAGTGGCAGACGGCAATTCCGGTAATTAGTTCCTGTTGCGGAAACTATAAAATACTTATGTAGCTGGATGGTCATTTCGACCAGCGGGAGAAATCTTTCGGTATTGCAACAGGTTAAGATTTCTCGCTTCGCTCGAAATGACATGTTAATATCAAATTATCACTTTCCG
>QZIL01000055.1 GCA_003599025.1 Nitrospiraceae bacterium
TATGATAAGCTTGTAAAACAGCTTGGATTAAGAAAGTAGAAATGAATGACAAATGTTGAACTCGAACTCAAAGGAAAACCGCTTTATCTTGAAACAGGATTATTTGCAAAACAGGCTGATGGATCAGTAATCGCCAGATACGGCGATACAGTTATACTGGCAACTGCAGTTGCCAAAAAAGAAGCAAGAGAAGATGTAGATTTTTTCCCCCTCACTGTCGATTATCAGGAAAAGGCATACGCTGCCGGTAAAATCCCGGGAGGTTTTTTCAAAAGGGAGGGGAGACCGAGTGAAAAGGAAGTCCTTACATCCCGCCTTATAGACAGGCCCATAAGACCAATCTTCCCTGATGGTTTTTATTCGGAGACCCAGGGCATCATATCCGTATTATCGTTCGGCAATGAAAATATTTCAGACATCCTTGGCATCATAGGTATGTCTGCGGCCCTCAGTATTTCAGATATCCCGTTTGACGGGCCTGTAGGCGCTGTCCGGATGGGGATATTAAAAGACTCTTTTGTTGTCAATCCTGACCTTCAGGAGATAGGTGAGTGTGATTTCTCTCTTGTTGTCGCAGGGACAGAGGACGCTGTATTAATGGTTGAAGGCGGAGGCCTTGAGATCCCGGAGTCTGTTCTGCTTGAGGCGCTTGACATAGCACATAAGGAAATAAAGAATGTCGTTAATATTCAGAAGCAGCTTGTTTCTCTGGTAGGTAAACCCAAAAGACCTGTTGTTCCTCCCCAGTTAAATGAGGAACTTATGAAGTCTGTTTCTTCCATTTCACTCGAAAAGATAAAGCAGGCAATTGTTATTTCTGATAAATTGCTGAGGCAGGATTCACTCAATAAAATACTGAAAGATGTAGTTACAGAACTCAATACCGGGGAAAAGGACATTTCAAAGGACATATCTTTTTTATTTAATAAGCTCGAGAAAGACCTTGTGAGAAATATGGTCCTTGATAAAGGAGTCAGGGCTGACGGCCGTAAACCCGATGAGGTGCGGAAGATAAGCGCTGATGTCGGGTTCCTTCCGCGTGCGCACGGGTCTTCCCTCTTTGTCAGGGGAGAGACCCAGGCCCTTGCAGTGGTTACTCTTGGCACTTCAGAGGACGAACAGAGGATCGATGCACTTGAAGGAGAATCAAAAAAGGCCTTTATGCTTCACTACAACTTTCCGCCGTTCAGTGTGGGCGAGGTAAAATTCCTGCGTTCCGCAGGCCGCAGGGAGATCGGACACGGCATGCTTGCTGAGAGGGCGTTAAAGGCGATACTTCCTCCCAAGGATGATTTCCCTTATACCATCAGAATAGTATCTGATATTCTGGAATCGAATGGTTCATCGTCAATGGCCACGGTTTGCGGCGGTACCCTTGCCCTTATGGATGCAGGGGTCCCCATAAAGGCGCCTGTTGCAGGTATCGCAATGGGACTCATAAAAGAGGGTGAACGAACAGTTGTGCTGACGGACATCCTTGGACTTGAGGACCACCTCGGTGACATGGATTTCAAGGTCACTGGTACGGACGAAGGCATTACAGCGTTTCAGATGGATGTAAAGATCAGCGGTGTAAGCAGAGAGATTATGGCAAATGCCCTTGAGCAGGCAAAAAAGGGCAGACTGCACATACTGGGCAGGATGAAGGATATCCTTTCCGGACCAAGGGACCATCTTGCAGCACATGCCCCCAGAATTTTTACCATGAAGATAAAACCCGACAAGATCAGGGAAGTCATCGGCACCGGCGGCAAGGTCATAAGAGGCATAGTCGAGCAGACCGGCGTGAAGATAGACATTGATGATACAGGCAACATAAATATCGCGTCTATCGATGAGGAGTCAGCCAAGAAGGCGATAAGTATCATTGAAGGGATTATTGCTGAGGCTGAGCTTGGAAAGATTTATACAGGAAAGGTAAAGAGGATAGTAGATTTTGGTGCCTTTGTAGAGATACTGCCTGGTACTGAAGGACTGCTGCATATATCCCAGATTTCTGACAAAAGGGTCGCAAAAGTTGAAGACGTTCTCAAGGAAGGGGAAGAGGGCGTTCCTGTTAAAGTTATAGAGATTGACAAGATGGGCAGGATCCGTCTCAGCAGAAAAGAGGCCATGAAAGAGCAGGAAGCCTGATCCGGTTTTAATGAAGTGCTTCAGGAGATTAAAGGCATGCATTTGAAATTGCTGAATGAGAAGTTGAAACCTCTATTATAGTCATCAAGCTCACAAAATCCTGACAGAAGAAAATTAAAGACGGCAGGGGCATATGCCCTTGCCTGCTGATTATTGGCAGCTTATTTCCGGAGAGAAATAAATGTATAAAAAAATAATCCTTGCCAACAATGTCCCACTTCTCATGGAAACTGCGCGTGAAGTGCATTCCGTTTGTATAGGTATCTGGGTAAAGACAGGCTCCCGTTATGAAAGCCCGGACAAAAATGGCATATCACATTTCCTGGAGCATATGTTCTTTAAGGGGACCGAGGGCCGTACGGCAAAGGACATTGCGGTGGAGATTGATTCACTGGGCGGTGAAATTAACGCTTACACTTCCACTGAGTATACAGTGTTTTATGTAAAGGTGCTTACTGAGTATATGAGGCCGGCGCTCGATCTTTTGTCGGACATCTTTCTGAAGTCAACTTTTCCTGAGGCCGATATTGAAAAAGAAAAGAACATAGTGTTTGAGGAGATTAAAATGGTTGAGGACAATCCTTCGGACTATGTTCATGAACTGTTCAGCAGACATATATGGGGGGATAAGGGCCTCGGACAGACTGTTCTTGGCGGTATGGAAACCATCAGTTCTTTTACAAGAAATGATCTCATTGACTACATAAATAAATATTACGGTACCGAAAATATTATAGTGTCCTGCAGCGGTAATTTCATCGAGGAACAGCTCGTTGAAGGACTTAACAGAACTATCGGCAGTCTTCAAAGGCAGGGAGAAAAGAAAATCGAACTGGTACCTTCCTTTGCAAATCAAATAAATATAGTCACAAAAGACCTGTCGGAAGCACACATCTGTCTGGGACTCAAAGGCCTCCCGTACAGCAGTCAGGACAGGTATTCAATGCACCTGCTTAATACTGTACTCGGCTCCGGCATCAGCTCAAGGCTGTTTCAGAACGTGAGAGAACAGAGAGGCCTGGTATATTCGATTTATTCTTATCATGTCGCTTACTTTGATACGGGGTTGTGGGCTGTCTATGCGGGTACTGATAAAAAGCATGTCGATGAAGTCATTAATATCTCGGCTGATGAAATCAGAAATCTGCCGCGCTCGCTTACAGCTGATGAACTCATAAGGGCCAAGGCCCAGCTAAAAGGCAATCTTCTGCTCGCACTGGAATCAACGAGCAACAAAATGACAAACATCGCCAAACAGGAAATATACTACGGCAGGTATTATTCTCCTGAAGAAATCATCCGGATGGTTGAATCAGTCACGATTGATAACGTAAAGGACCTTGCTGAAAGACTGACAGGTGACAATCTGTTTGCACTGACTGTATACGGTCCTGTAAATGACGGGGACCTCAAAGACCCCGGTAAGCTTTTGTAATAGCTTTTACAGCATCTCTGATTTGCGCCTTTGTTGTGTTCCTTCCCAGGCTGAACCTCACAGCGGAGAGTGCCTCCTTATCATTTAATCCCATCACCTTCAGAACTGGAGAAGGTGTATGGCTGCCTTCACGACAGGCTGAACCAGTAGATGCTGCTATCATGTTTTTCAGTTTGTCCAGCAGGACAGAACCATGAACATCAGGGAATGAAAGGTTCAATGTGTTGGGCAGCCGCTTCGACGGGTGTCCGTTGAGTTTAATGCCGGGGATTTGCTTCAGAAGCTCTTCTAAAAAAAATAGCGAGAGGCCCCTCATGCTGATTACCCTCTCTTTCATTTCTTTTCCGGCAAGCTCGGCTGCCTTGCCGAGTCCTGCTATGGAGCAGACATTCTCAGTCCCCGGCCTTAACCCCTTCTCATGAGAGGCCCCGAACATTAACGGCTTCACTGAGACACCCCGCCTTATGAAAAGCGCTCCTGCTCCTTTTGGTCCGTAAAATTTATGGGGAACGATTGTTAAGAGATCAACTTTCAGTCTCTTCGCATCTACCGGGACTTTCCCGACGGATTGTGCCGCATCACAATGAAATGCTATACCTCTGTTATGCGTAATATTGCCAATTTTAAGGATTGGCTGGATTGAGCCGGTTTCGTTATTGGAATGCATTATAGTAACCAGAACGGTGTCTTTTCTAATGGATTTGCTGAAAATGACCGGACTGACAATACCGTATTTATCAACCGGGAGATATGTGACCTTAAACCCGAGACCCTCGAGATATTTCAAAGGCTTCATTACTGAAGGGTGTTCAATACATGACGAGATTATATGGCCGGATTCAAACTGCAGTGCTGTGCCGAGTATGGCCATATTATTTGTCTCTGTGCCGCCGGATGTAAATATTATTTCATCAGGGTCGGCATTAATAAGTGAAGCCACCTGCCTTCTTGCATGTTCCACTGCCTCCCGCGCTTTTTCACCAAATGGATGGGTGCTTGAGGGATTACCGAAGCTGGTTCTGAGACAATCTGCCATAGTATTGGCTACATCGGGGGACAATGGGGTCGAGGCGTTGTTGTCGAGGTAAATAACTGGCTGTTTATGAGGACGCACGATCAATGTCTCTGTGAGTTACAGTTGTTTTTATTTTCTGCTTTTTAAAATTGCTTTCGATTTCCTGGACAATTGCAGGTGACCTGTGTCTTCCACCTGTGCATCCTATCCCGATCGTAAGATAGCTCCTGCCTTCCTGTGAATAGAGAGGGATGATATGATTAAGAAGAGGATAGAGTTTATTGAAAAATTCTCTTGTGCTATTGTTGGAGAGAACAAATTTCTTTACTTTTGCGGAAGTCCCTGGAAAGGGTTTCAGCTTTTCTATGAAGTACGGGTTAGGCAGGAAACGCACATCAAAAAGCAGGTCTGCTTCTGGCGGAACACCGAACTTGTAACCAAAAGAAACAAGGCTGACAGTCATCTTTTTAGGGCCCTTTTTGAGGTATAACTCTGTAATAAATTTCCTCAGCTGGTGCGGAGTAAGTACGGAGGTATCAATTACGGTATTGGCCTCACGGCGAATTGATGCAAGCAGTTTTGTCTCCCTTTGAATGGCCTTTCTGAGGTCTTTATGGCCAAGAGGATGGGGCCTCCGCGTTTCCTTGAAGCGTCTGATGAGAGCGTTGTCGGACGCCTCGAGGAAGATGATTTCGAGTTTATGTTTTTCTCTCAGAACTGATATTGCATCAGAGAAATCGGTCAGAAAAGTTTTTTCCCTGATGTCGATCCCGATGGCAATCTTTGATATTGCAGGAGTTTTACTGCTTATATTTACAAAGGTCTCGATGAGCTTCAGGGGAAGGTTGTCAACGCAGAAAAAACCGCTGTCTTCAAAGGCATTGAGGGCAACTGTTTTACCTGCCCCTGAAAGACCTGTCAGGATTATCGTAAGAAGTTGGTCCTTTTTTTGTCTTTTCACTTTATAGGTTCAATAAGCCCGAAGTTACCGTCATTTCTTTTATATAACACATTTATATTACCTGATGACGCATTGGTAAATACGAAAAAGGCCTTATCGGAAAGGTCCATCTGCATGGCAGCCTCTTCAACGCTCATTGGCTTAATATTATAGGACTTGTTCTTTATTATTGTCGGCAGGGTATCTACTGCTTCGGGAAGTGAAGCTGCCTTGCTCTTGCTCTTTCGCTGGGATACAGTTTTGTCCTTGAATTTCTTGACCTGTCTCGCCAGTTTTTCAACTACCTCATCAATAGACGAATACATTTCTTCGGTAGTGCTGACTGCCTGAATAAATGACCCGTTTACTTTAAGGAGCACTTCGGCCGTATGCCTGTATTTTTCAACACTAAGAGTCACATTTGCTTCCGAGACATTGCCGAGATATTTTTTAAATCTGCCGATTTTTTCTTCAGCATACTCCTTCAGGTTTTTTGTAAGGTCCATGTGTCTGCACGTAATTATTATGTTCATTGGTTCCTCCTTGTATGATGGTAAGAGCGGGATATTTAATTTATGTTAATGTTCATATGACAGGGCTATTATCTCAGAACCACTTTTTGCGTTTCAAATGAGACGGTATTTTGAGCTCTTCTCTGTACTTTGCTGCTGTCCTGCGTGCAACACTTATGCCTCTGTTTTTCAGTATCTCGACTATTTTCTGGTCGTTCAGCGGGTCCATAGGATCTTCATCTGCCACAATCTGCCTTATAATATCTTTAACGGTTGATGAGGACATGTCTCCTTTTGAAGACGGGACTGCGTTGCTGAAAAAATATCTGAAGTTCAGGAGGCCCTGCGGACACTGAATATACTTGTTGGATGTGACCCTGCTTATAGTGCTTTCGTGCATGCCCAGGTCTTCAGCAATATCTCTCAGGTTCAGAGGCTTGAGATACTTATGCCCTTTTCTGAAGAAGTCTTCCTGGAATTTCAATATGCTTTCTGTCACCTTATAAATCGTCTTGTTTCTCTGGTCCAGGCTTCTCAGCAGCCATATGGCTGATCGCAGTTTTTCCTCCAGGAACTGTTTTTCCTCTGGTCCGAGAGTTTTTTTATTTGCCAGAAGTCTCCTGTAATAATTTGACAGCCTGAGCTTCGGAATGCCCTCCTCGTTCAATGTTATTATGAATTTACCTTCAGACTCTTCCACATAAACATCAGGGATTATGTGAACGGGTTCGTCACTGGAAAAGTTCCTGCCCGGTCTGGGCTCAAGCCCTTCGATTATCTTGACTGCTGCGAAGATATCATCAATCGATACCTTTAGTTTAGTTGCCAGCTGTTTGTATTTTTTCCCCTCAAGCTCAGAGAATCCTTCAGTCAGAATTTGTTCTACCAGGGTCCCGCTAAGATTCAGTGGCGGCAGCTGTAACAAAAGGCACTCCTGGAGGTTTCTGGCCCCTACCCCTGATGGATCAAGCCCCTGAACAAACTTGAGGGCCTCCTCAGCGACTGCCATGTCTGTTTCTGCCATCCTTGCAATCTCCTCGAAAGAGGCCTGCAGGTAGCCGTAGTCGTTAAGATTGTTTATTATGATTTCTGCAGTTTTGCCGACATGCCCTGAAACAGAGGAAAGTCTTAACTGCCATAGCAGGTGTTCGTACAGGTCAGTCTTGCTTCTGTTGCGCTCAAAGGGAGAGCTCATTTCTTCAGCACCATCACTGAAATATCCGAAATCCCTTCCGTCGCTTTCTCTTTCTTCAAAGTAACTGTCAGTGGTAAATCCGAATATCTTTTCGAGCGGGGCCTCGGCATAGTCCGTTGGTTCACGAAACGCTTCTTCCTCTACAGTTGTTCCGGTCTGTTCCATCCTGGAGTCGGACTCTCTCTCGACATTTTCCTCAAGCAGGGGGTTGTTCATTAGCTCCTGGTTAATGTCCTGAGTTAATTCCAGCAGAGGCAGCTGCAAAAGTTTGATCGACTGCTGAAGCTGCGGGGTAAGTATTAATTTCTGTGACAGCCTGAGTTCTAGTCTTTGTTCCTGTGCCATTATAGCCTGAAACCCTCTCCAAGATAACTTTTCTTGACTAATTCATTAGCAATAAGTTCAGCTGGTACACCGTGCGCCAGAATGCGTCCGTCACTTATTATATATGCCCGGTCGGTTATAGATAAAGTCTCACGCACATTGTGGTCTGTTATAACAAGGCCGATCCCTTTGTCTGTCAGGTGACGCAGAGTGTTTTTCAATTCGTTGACTGCAAGGGGGTCTATGCCGGCAAAGGGCTCATCGAGAAGAATAAATACGGGATCGACAGCTATGGCCCTCGCTATCTCAACTTTTCTCCGTTCGCCCCCTGACAGATGATAACCGTATCTCTTTGCAATGGGTGCAAGGTTGAATTCCTGAATGATCCTATCGAGTTTTTCCTGCCTTGAAGTCTTATCACCGTTAGCGATTTCAAGGACCGCTTTTATATTGTCTTCAACTTTCAGTTTTCTGAAAATGGAGGCCTCCTGAGGAAGATAGCCGATACCCTTTCTGGCTCTCTTATACATCGGAAAATTACTCAGATCTTCACCATCCAGATAAATTTCACCGGAGTCCGGCTGTATGAGTCCGAGGATCATATAAAATGTGGTGGTTTTTCCAGCCCCGTTAGGGCCCAGAAGCCCTACGATTTCCCCTGAATTAATATTTATACTGATGTCGCTTACTACCTGTTTATCTTTGTAACTTTTCTTGAGACTGTTCACTTCTACTGAATGCATCAGTTGAGCTCCTGCTTGTTCTGTAAAACCACTCTGCTGCCCTGGACTTCAGCGCGGTCGTCTTTTAAATAGAAAATAATCTGTGTCCCTGAAATAACATTTTCACCATCAACGGCCTTAGGGTTGCCTGTAAAAATAATTTTTTCTTCTTCTTCAAGATATACAGCTTCCTCAGAAAATAAGGCCCTTTCCTCTTTGCGAACCTTAACATGGCCGAGCGCATGGATTTTGGTGACCTTGTTTCTTGTATTGTCATAATATACTGTCATCCTGTCTGAATACATAGTAATGTCATCAGTTTTTGCCACGACCCTGCCTTCGAATATAGCGGTACTGTTTTTATTGTTTGCTGTCAGCGTTTCAGAGGTAATGATTACTGGTGTCTTTTCTTTCCTGTCCATGATGTCGGCAGCTGATACATAGGAATGTATCAGCAATGCCGATAAAAATAGATTAACGATAAAAAATAGCCTTGACATCTTTTGTGATCCTTACCTGTTGCTCCTGTACTTTTGCTGACAGGCCTGTTCCGGTAATCAGAAAACTGTTACCACTGAATTTGACCTGATCATCGGATGTTATTAATTCTTCTTTGCTGTTCCACTTCAGGGTATCTGTAGCGAATGTTGCCTCCCTGATTTTCAGTTCTACTGGTTTATTGAGCGTAACATTGCCCTGATCAACTTCGTAAATACCGCTCCCACTGGTGAGATATATCTCCGGTGTTTGATTAATCTTAAGGACCAAAGACTCGAGAAAGACCTCCTTGTTTCCTAAAGGCAGGACCGCCTTATGGGAGGACAGTTCCCACTTTACATTATCGCCTTCTTTATGCTTGAGGTGCAGATTTTCCATGGAGGAAGTCTGCAGCATCGGGAACATCTTTACACCGGGTTCATTGTAATTAAGTATAACCAGTATTGCGACAATGAATATGGCAGATATAAACCAGAATAATCTGCTTTTGATCATAAGGTAGTCTATCACACAGTGTTTACCTTGTAAAGGTTCTGGCAAGAAAAATGCTAGAATTGCGGAAGCTGTATTCCGTATGTAATTATGCGTACGGAATAAGTATAAATGTCTCTGTAAAAAAACGTTTATAGTTCTGGCCTGAATAAAATATTTTGATGAACATATTTATTTAAATATTCTTCCTTGACATTCATTTTTGGAAATGTTATCAATATACGTTTAATTCGTTTTCTCTTCAAAAAGCAGAATTTATAAGCGTATAAACAAAACTTAAGACACATCTTTTTTTAATTCTTTATGCCGAGGGAAAAGTGCAATGAGTAAAACTGCTACGTTTGAAAGAGGGATTCACCCTAAATACCGCAAGGAACTCGCCGCAGGAAAATCCATCACCCAGGCAAACCTGCCTCAAAGAATAGTAGTCCCTGTAAGCCAGCACATAGGCGCTCCTGCGAAACCTGAAGTGAATATTGGTGATGAAGTAAAGAGGGGGCAGGTCATAGGGTCTACCACCGGCTTTGTGTCTTCACCCGTTCATTCCTCAATATCCGGCAAGGTCACGGCCATCGCTGATTTCCCTACCTCGGTGGGAAAGATGGTGCAATCTATAGTAATTGAAAGCGATGGAAAGGACGAGGCCATATCATTTAAAGAGCATCCTGATTATATGAACCTTTCTGCAGATGAAATCAAGACTATCATTAAGGATGCAGGAATTGTAGGTATGGGCGGTGCTGCGTTTCCCACGAATGTAAAACTCTCTCCGCCAAAGGAAAAAACAATAGATACTGTAATCATTAACGGGGCTGAGTGTGAACCATATCTGACAGCTGACCACAGGCTCATGGTGGAACACCCCAGAGAAGTTGTTGAGGGGCTGAAAATCATCATGAAGTCCCTTGGCGTAAAAGAGGGCCATATCGGGATAGAGGAAAATAAACCTGATGCCATAAAGGCGATGGAGTCCGCAATATCAGGAGAGGCAAACATTAAAGTCTGGCCCTTGGAGATAAAATACCCCCAGGGAGCGGAAAAGATGTTGATTAAGGCTGTAAAGGGAAGAGAGGTCCCGAGCAAAGGACTTCCCATGGATGTCGGGGTGGTAGTGCAGAATGTCGGGACTGCGCTGGCAGTTTATGAAGCAGTGCGTTTCGGCAAGCCTCTTTTAGAAAGAGTTGTCACAGTCACAGGGAATGGAATAAGAGAACCTAAAAATATGATGGTGAGGATCGGAACTCTCATGTCAGATGTTATAGAACAGTGCGGCGGGCTGGTTGACGGAGCTGTCAAGGTTATTTCCGGTGGACCGATGATGGGGTTTGCCCAATGGACCCTTGATGTTCCTGTTGTAAAAGGGACTTCCGGAATTCTGGTCCTCGCTGAAGATGAATATGTTTCGTCTGATCAGTATTCGGCGTGCATAAGATGCGGGAGCTGCATTGACGTCTGTCCCATGGGGCTTAATCCATCTATCCTGAGTATTTATTCTGAGAAGGGTTTCTATGAAGACGCGAAGGCGAACAATCTCTTTGACTGTTTTGAATGCGGTTCATGCGCATACGTATGTCCGGCAAAGAGACCCATGGTCCAGTTTATAAGACTTGCAAAATCGCAGGTGAAACCGTAGGAGATGTAGGGGCGTAATGCAGCCCCGATATTAAATATTAATTGTAAGGGCAGGTTTGAAGTCTGCCCCTACCAAAAAGAGGATTTAATGGCAACTGAAGCAAAGGCACATGAATTAATAGTTTCTGTAAGTCCGCATGTCAGGGGTCAGGAGACGGTAGCCCGCATCATGTGGACGGTCAACCTCTCACTTCTTCCTGCTTTTATAATGTCTGTATATTATTTCGGTCCTCTGGCGGCATTTGTGACCGGTCTCTGCATCTTATCTGCTGTTCTTTCTGAACACATATATCAGACGAGTCTTAAGAAGAAGAGCACCATAGGTGACGGGAGCGCATTTCTGACTGGCCTTCTGCTGGGGCTTAATCTTCCTCCGAGTGTTCCTTTTTATATACCCATCGTGGGTTCTGTTATAGCGATTGTTATTACTAAACTGCTTTTCGGCGGGTTAGGGTACAATGTCTTTAACCCTGCCCTTATCGGCAGGGCGTTTTTATTGATATCATTTCCAAAGCTGATGACCATCTGGTCTGAACCTACCGCTCAGTTTGTTGCAATGGATGCAAAGACCACCGCCACTCCTCTGGGAGTTCTGAAAGAAGAAGGCCTGGCAAAACTGATTGAAATATTTGGTGACAAGACAGATCTTTATATGAGCCTTCTTATGGGGAGCAGGGCCGGCTCGCTTGGAGAAACTTCAGCAATTGCACTGCTGATCGGAGCTGCACTGCTTCTTTACAGGGGATACATAACATGGCATATCCCTTTTTCATTTATTGCCACAGTTGGTGTAATGGCCTGGGCATTTGGAGGGCAGGCGGGGCTTTTCACCGGGGACCCGTTGATACATATTCTCAGCGGCGGGCTGATACTCGGAGCTTTTTTTATGGCAACTGATTATGTAACATGTCCCTCGATCAGAAAAGGGCAGATAATATTCGGGATAGGGTGTGGTGCAATCACTATGATGATAAGGCTGAAGGGCGGGTTTCCTGAAGGTGTAATGTTCGCAATCCTGCTTATGAACTGTTTTGCCCCGTTGATTGACAGAGGGGTTAAATCGAAGAAGTTCGGAGCGGTCAAAGAGCAGAAGGAGCAGAAGAAATGACAGGAAAGGACATGATAAAGATAACAGTTAACCTTGTTGTGATATATGTTATTGGTGGTCTGATTATGGCTTATGTATATGCCAAGACATCACCAATTATGTTTATCAAGGCAAAGGAAGAAAAGGAAGCAGCGCTCAAGCTGATGATGCCTGAGGCGGACAAGATCGCCAGCCTGGGTTCGTGGGAGCCGCATGAGAAACACGCGGAATATTATGCGGCCAGAAAATGCGGGGAATTAAAGAAGGTAAGTGTAACAGATGAGAAGACCGGCAAAGTGAAGGAAGACACGGAATGTGTTGACCCGCAGGACATAGGTTATATAGTTGAAGGATACGGGAAGGGCTATTCGAGTTATATCCATGTACTGGCATCAGTAGACAAAGATTTTATAGTAAAGAAGATAAGCGTATTGGGTCACGGAGAGACACCTGGCCTGGGAGATGAAATTGAAAAGGACTACTTCCTGAACCAGTTTGAAGGCAGGACCGTTGATACACTTGTGGTAATTAAGGGTGAAACCCCTGACAAGATACAGGCCATAACAGGTGCGACAATATCCAGCCGTGCTGTTACAGAAGACGGGGTCAGAAATGGCGTCAAATTATTAAAAGAGAAATTATCAGGTGAGGTGCAGGGATGAGTCTTAAACCAAAGAGCAACTGGGAACTCATTAAAAATGGAATGTTCGGAGAGAACACCATATTCCGTATGGCAATAAGTTTGTGCCCCTCAATCGCTGTTACAAACGGTATGAAAAACGGTGTGGCACTCGGGATATCGGTTGTGTTTGTGCAGACCATGGTTAACATGACAGTCTCACTGATGAGGAAGTTTATTCACCCCAAAATCCGTATTCCAATCTTTATGCTTGTCATTGCAGGATATGTGACTATCATCGACCTGCTGATGGCGACTTACGCGAGACCCATTTACAAGGAAATAGGACTTTATATACAGATAATAGTCGCATTCGCATCGATATTTGCAAGGGCTGAGGTCTATGCAAGCAAGAACAAGGTATTCTCCTCAATGTGTGATGGCCTGGGGATGGGAATAGGATTTTTGCTGGCCATGGTTGTGATCAGTTTTTTCAGGGAGTTGCTTGGCAAGGGTACATTGTTCGGGTATCCTATTGTCTCAGGGAGTCCGCTGCTCATCATGATACTGCCGGCAGGAGGCTTTCTGGCTGTGGGCCTGCTCATGGGATTCTTTAACTGGATTGATATGCGGTTCTTTGGTGGTAAAGGGGCTTCAGGAGTCTAATATTTATAAAGAGGAAATAAAATGAATATTGATCTCGTCAAACTTTTTCAATTAGTCGTTTCATCTGCCTTAATCAACAACTTTGTC